>DKBG01000016.1 GCA_002451155.1 Ignavibacteria bacterium UBA6906 | reverse complement strand
GCTCACCGTTCTGGACCGTCCGCTCGTCCGCGCCCTGCATCTCACCCTGCGGTATCCCGCCTACACCCGCCAGCCTCCCCGGACGCTCGAGGAAAACATCGGCGACGTAACGGCGCTGAGAGGAACACGCGTTACGCTTGCCCTCGAGTCGAGCAGCATTCTCTCTCGTGCGGAGATACGGTTCGGTGACGGAACAGTCCTTCCGCTGAGCGTGAAAGGCCAGGAAGCCACCGGTGAATTTGTTCTGGTTCACGATGACACATACCAACTGCATCTGTGGAATGAACGGGGCGCGGATAATCGGGATCCGATTTCCTACACACTGAGCGTGCAACCAGACGCTGGACCCTCCGTTGTCATTGTCGTTCCCGGAGGTCCGATGGATGTAACAGACAAGACCGTTGTACCGCTCCTCGCAAATGTCAAAGACGATTTCGGATTTACGCGATTGCAGCTGTGTTACCGGCTGATTCATTCGAAGTATGAGCTGCCTGCCGAACACTTCACGTATAGTGATATCCCGCTGCCCTCAGCACTGACGACCGAGGGCATGATCCAGTACAGGTGGGAGCTCAGCCCGCTGTCCCTGGTTCCTGAGGATGTTGTGCAATACTACCTCGAGGTGTTCGATAATGACGCAGTCAACGGGCCAAAGTCCGCGGTCAGCGAGATGCTCACCCTTCGACTGCCCTCGCTGGACGAAGTGTTGGCGGGTGTTGACGAAACGCATGATGCCATTCTTGCGGAGATGCAACAGACTATGAATCAGGTCGAGCAGGCCAGACGCGACCTGGAGAATCTCCGACAGGATCTACGGAAGGAGAATCCGAAACCGGACTGGCAAGACGAGAAGAAGGCAGAAGAACTTGGAAAGAAGTACGAGGAACTTCAAGAACAGGTACGCGACGCGGCGGCGATGATGGACCGGCTGGTGTCAGACATGCGGTCTAATGATGTGCTTTCGGCGGAAACACTGGAAAAGTACCGGGAACTTCAGGCCCTTCTCGAGCAGATGGATTCTCCCGAGCTGGCAGAGGCACTCAAACGACTGGAGCAGTCCCTGCAGCAGGTCAGTGTTGAGGAGATGAAGCGTGCGCTGGAAAATCTTGCGATGTCTGAAGGAGAATTTCGGAAGAACCTGGAACGCACAATTAACTTGTTGAAACGGATACAGATAGAACAGAAGCTGGACGAAATGCTTCGACGAGCGGAAGACCTACGTCGGCGTCAGGATGAGGTTCGGGAGGGAACGGAACAGGCGCGGAGTGATAGCAGCATGGCGGATATGGCTCGCCGGCAGCAGGATCTTGCCGAAGCGGCGGAGCGTCTCAAGAGCGAGCTGGGTGGACTTGAGAAAGCGATGGAAGAATTTCCCGGAGAGATGCCCCTGAAGGAGATGGCAGACGCGCGTCAGCAACTGGACGATGCGCAGATGGAGGAGCGTCTTCGCGCGGCCGCAAGACAGCTGGAGGCACTCAACCCCGGAGAGGCGATGGCGGAACAGCGTCGCGCCGGGGAAGCCCTTCACGAGTTCGCCCGGAAGATGAGAGAGGTGCAAGAGGCGCTTGCTGCGACGCAACAACGGGAAATTCTGAACACGATGCGGCGGATACAGGAGGATCTGCTTGAGCTGTCGCGTCGGCAGGAGAGCCTGAAGAACGTTGCCCGCGCCATGGAACCGAATTCCGGGCGGTTCCGCGAAACATTGCAGGACCAGTCGCAGCTCAGACAGGATCTAGGTCGAGTTACGGACCGGCTGTCTGCGCTGTCGCAGAAGACATTCAGCGTCTCGCCGGAGATGGGGCGTTCCCTTGGTGAAGCGTTTCAGGAGATGGGGGAAGGGATGAAGTCGCTCGAGCAGCGGAATGGATCGGTTGCTTCGCAGCAACTCGGAGCCGCGATGGGGTCGTTGAACGAGACAGCCCAGCAGGTACAGGCCGCGGTCAACGGAATGATGCAGGCTGGTGGTCAGGGGATGGGAATGGCAGGTCTCCTCCAGAGACTCCAGGGGCTCGGCGACCGGCAGCAAGGCATCAACCGGGAGTCACAGGGGCTGACCCCGCAGCAGGCTGCCGAGCTGGGCCGGCTGGCTGGAGAACAGGGGGCCGTACGGAAATCCCTTGAACAGCTTGCAAGGGAAGCAGCAACATCCGGGCAGTCGAGCCGGATTCTTGGGGATCTCCGCCGTATTGCTGAGGAGATGAGGGAAGTCCAGACGGATCTGGCGCAGGGAACACTGTCGCCGGAAACGATTCAGAAACAGGAGCGTATTCTCTCTCGTCTTCTGGATTCCCAAAAGTCCATGCAAGAACGTGATTTCGAGAAACGACGCAGGGCCGAGGCGGGAACCGGGGTTGTGCGGAAGAGCCCCGGCTCGATTGATCTCTCCACTCAGGAAGGGAAAGACCGGCTGCAGCGAGATCTTCTTCGGGCGCTGGAGGAGGGATATGCCCGTGATTATCAGGAACTCATCAAGAAGTACTTTGAGGCGCTTCGTCCATGACACCGAACGCACAGGCACGCCAAGTCTCGACCCAGCATGAAAAGTACAGGCTGGATCATCTTCATCCGGACAACTGCCGGCACGGAGTGATTATCCCGGAGATCCAGGGGCTGGTGCGCCGAAGCAACGGGCTGCTGACGATGGAGGATCTTGGCTCCTCGCTGGAAGGGAGGAGTATCAACCTGATCCGGTGTGGGTCGGGATCCCGGCGCGTACTTCTCTGGTCCCAGATGCACGGTGACGAGTCCACAGCCACCCTCGCACTCTGCGATCTGTTGAATTTCTTTGTCGAAACAGCCGGAGAGCGGGGCTGGGTCACAAACATGTTCCAGGCCATCTCTCTGGCGGTCATCCCGCTGCTCAACCCGGACGGTGCTGAATCGGTAATGCGCCAGAACGCGGGCCAGATTGACGTTAATCGTGATGCGAGGGCACTCGCATCGCCCGAGGGAAGAATTCTGCGGGAGAGCCACCGTGCGCTACGACCCGCATTCGCATTCAACCTTCATGATCAGGCGCTCAGTTCGGCGGGCCCAACAAAGAAGGTCGCGGCACTTGCCCTCCTCGCGCCGGCGCTTGACGGCGGTCGGAGCAGACCGCTGTCACGGGTGAAGGCGATGAGGGTCTGTGCGTTCATCGCCCGTGCCCTCCACCAGTTCATCGGCGGCCACATTGCAACGTACGATGATTCCTATGAACCGCGGGCATTCGGAGACCGGATGCAGTCGTGGGGAACGAGTACGATCCTGATCGAATCCGGTCACTGGCCGGGAGACCCTGAAAAGCACCTTATCCGCAAGATGAATTATGTCGCCATTCTTGTTGCCCTGCGTGCGATCGCCGAGGGAACATATCAGGACATCGAACTTGAGCATTATTCGAGCCTCCAGGCCAACGGCAAGCAGGTGTACGACCTGATCATTCGCAATGTGAATTGTACACACGTGAGCGGCTGGTCCTCACGGGTCGATATCGCGGTCTCCCTGGAGCCGGAGAAGAACCGAAGGGCAAAGGACCCGATTGCTATCATCAAGGAGGTAGGAGATCTGAGCACGCATGCGGGTCTGGAAACGCTCGATGGATCGGCGCGGCATGTGCCCCAGAGTCTTCTCGTAATCGAGCGGCAGCTCCCCCTGGCGGAGTTACTCGATGCGCTGCAGCTGTATCGTTTTCCCGTACACCAGAAGGCAGCGCGGTAATGGAACAGTTCCCCTTGAATCTTGCAGGGGGGAGTGGTATTATAATATCCTTGCCCGGCATTCACGCCCGGCATACCCCCCTTGATGAAAACGGGCACATCGGTACAGACATCAGAGAAACAGCGAGCGTTTGAGAAGGAGGCCCTTCCTCATACCGAGCTCCTCTACAACTATGCTCTCCGCATGACCAATAACCCGGAGGATGCAAACGATCTTCTCCAGGAGACATTTCTCAAGGCCTACAGATTCTGGGACAAATACGAGCAAGGAACCAATATCCGCGCCTGGTTGTTTCGAATAATGAAGAATTCGTACATCAACCGGTATCGGAAAGAGACGAAAGAGCCTCAGTCCGTTGCGTACGAAGAAGTGGAAGGGTTCTTTTCCTCTATTCGTCACGAGTCGGTTCCGCCGAACGACCTCCAGGAAAACGTTCTCGGCAATCTCCTGGATGACGATGTGGCGTCAGCCGTTGCGGATCTTCCGGAAGACTTTCGGACAGTGGTGATTCTCTGTGATATCGAAAGCCTTTCGTACGAGGAGATCGCCGAGTTCGTCGACATACCCCTGGGGACAGTCCGGTCACGACTTCACCGGGGGCGGAAGCTCCTTCGTGACCGGCTGATGGAGTACGCGAAAAAACGGGGATACGTTCCTCGAGACTGATCGGTACTGGAGGGTCGGGGATACGGTGCCAGGCTACGGTTGCTTACGTGAGGTGTAGAGACTTTCAAGAACGGATTTCCGCGGCCGTCGATAATTACCTGGCGGCGGAGGACGTGGAACGATTCTCCCACCATGCGGATATCTGCCCGCCGTGCAGGAGGGAGTTTGAGCAGGAAGCTGCGACAAAGCGGCTTCTTCATGCGCGTGCGCACATGCTTCCGGTCCCTCCGTCTCTCCAAGAAAAGATTTGCTCGCAGATCGAGCGCGAGACAGCTCAAACGCGCCACGTCTTCGCCCTCCCGCATTCCCGCCTACAGATTCCTCCGTTCGTGCACGCTGCTGCCGCGTTTGCCGTTGCCGCAGTCCTGGTGGCATTGCTGGTGCGGGGTGACCGTGGGGGGTCCGCTGTCCCTCCAACATCCCTCGATGCCGCACTGGCGTCCGAGGACATGATCGCGCTTTCGGTTCACACGTTTCACACCGTCCTTTCCGGAGAGATACACCCTGACGTACTCTCAAGCGAGCCCCGCGACGTTGAGGCTTTTTTCGCTGGCAAAACGGAATTCCCGGTGCATCTGCCCCTTGTCCGCGAATGGACGCTGGTCGGGGGAGTGCTCAACGAGCACAACGGGCGGAGGCTGGTTCATGTTATGTATGACAACGGCGGTGCGTCGGTGTATCTCTCGCAAAGTCGCTGGGACACGCTTCAAGTGAACGGATACTCTCTGCTGGCTCCGGCCGCGATGGCAGAGATGCAGAGGACAGGCTGGTTCGCCAGGCAAGGGGACAACGGAATTGCAGTCGTTGCGTGGCGCGCGGGTCACACGCTGTGTGTTGCAGTTGCCCGCATGGAGTGTGACCGATTGACCCAGTGTCTTCAGGAGGCGCGGGAGTTACCGGTGCCCTGAGGACCGTCACGAAGTACCGCGAACCGTGCAGCCGGTCATCGCGGTAAAACCGTGTGCGGTTGTGGTGCTTGACAAACGGAGATTATCTTGGTATACTAAAAAAGGTGTCACTATGACACCTTTTTCTATCTGGAGTCGGTTGTTCCGATTATGAATTCGGATTTACAGACATCCCATACGCCATCCCGGGAACATGCGGACGCAATTCCCGACACGCTTCCCGTTCTCCCCCTTCGTGACGTTGTTGTGTTTCCGTCGATGATCTTTCCTGTCCTCGTGGGGAGGGAATCGTCTCTCCGGGCCGTGAACGAAGCCCTGGAGAGAGAAAAATTCATCTTCCTTGCAGCACAGAAGAGTTCCACCACGGAAGAACCGGGGTCCGACGATGTATATCTGGATGGGACCATTGCCAAAATCGTCCAGATCCTGAAACTCCCGAACGGATTAATGAAAATCCTTGTTGACGGACTCCTTCAGGCGTCCGTCCGACAATGGGTGCCGAATGCCCGCTACCTTGAGGCGGAGCTGGATTTCATGACTGCGCCGATAGAAATGGATTCGGAAATCGATGCTCTATTGAGACACGCAGCCAGCCTGTTTGGAGAATACGTTCACCTGAACCGGAATATCCCGAGTGAAGTTCTCGTGGCGCTTGAAAACATCAAGGAGCCGCAGCGGAAGCTCTTTTATATTGCCTCGAGCATTCTTCAGAGTGTTGAGGTAAAACAAGGAATTCTGCGTGTACGAGCCATTCGGGAGCAGCTCCATGAGGTGATCAGGATTCTCAATTCAGAGAACGACGTGCTCAAGATTGAGCGGGAAATTGACGGGAAGGTTCATGATAATATTGCCCGGTCGCAGCGAAAATTCTTCATCCAGGAGCAGATCCGGATCCTTCAGGACGAGCTCGGGGATGATGAAACCTCTCCGGAGCTGGTAAAGCTGAGGGAAGAAATCAAGAAAGCGCGTATGCCGAAGGATGCTGACGCAAAGGCGCTGGAGGAATTCGGGAAACTGAAGAAGACGCCTCCGCTTTCCCCCGAATTTGCAGTTATTCGCGGCTACCTCGACTGGATGGTCGGGGTTCCCTGGCATAAGAGGACCAGAGACAACTTGGATGTTGATCACGTCCGGACCATCCTTGATGAAGACCACTTCGGCCTGGAGAAACCGAAAGAGCGTATTCTTGAACATATTGCCGTCCTGAATCTTGTGAAGGAAATCAAGGGGCAGATTCTCTGCTTTGTCGGTCCGCCCGGCGTGGGGAAGACGTCTCTGGCGAAGTCGATTGCCCGGGCCATCGGCAGAACCCTTGTCCGCATATCCCTCGGTGGTATACGGGATGAAGCTGAAATCAGGGGGCATCGAAGGACCTACATTGGCTCTATGCCTGGAAAGATTGTCCAGTCGATGAAACGTGCGGGAGTCATTAATCCACTGATTCTTCTTGATGAAGTGGATAAGATGAGCATGGATTTCCGGGGAGATCCGTCATCAGCTCTGCTTGAAGTGCTTGATCCAGAGCAGAACTCCTCCTTCAGCGATCATTATTTGGATGTTGAGTATGATCTCTCCCATGTGATGTTCATTACTACCGCAAACGTGCGGTATGCGATTCCGCTGCCGCTTCAAGATCGCATGGAGATCATCGAACTCCCCGGGTATCTCCAGTACGACAAACGGGAAATTGCCCGTCGCCATATCATCCCGAAGCAACTTGCCGAGCACGGTCTTTCGGCGGAGGCCGTCCGTATCCGTGACGATGCGGTTGACACGATCATCACCGGATATACCCGAGAGGCTGGCGTTCGCAATCTGGAACGCGAGATCGCAAGCGTGTGCAGAAAGGTGGCAAAGGATATCGTTCTGAATGGTCGGAAGAGGGGAAGAGTGAAACGCCAGCCATCGCTCACGGTGACGCCGGAGAGAATCGAAGGATACCTCGGTGTTCCGCGGTTCCGGAACCGTCCACGCCGCGAGAATAACCGAATCGGCTCTGTAACCGGCCTTGCATGGACGAGTGTTGGCGGCGATATCCTTAATGTTGACGTGACCATCATGGGTGGGCACGAAAAGTTGACCCTGACCGGACAGCTGGGGGATGTCATGAAGGAATCCGGCCAGGCCGCGCTGAGCTACCTTCGCGCAGAGGCCAAGACAATGGGACTCCCCCCCACATTCTACCGGGGGAAAGAGATCCACATCCATCTTCCGGAGGGCTCCATCCCGAAGGACGGACCATCCGCAGGATTGACAATGGCGATGGCACTCTATTCGTCGATCAGCGGGCTGCCGGCCCGCGGCGACGTTGCGATGACCGGTGAAATCACGCTGCGTGGGGATGTTCTGGCAATAGGCGGGCTGAACGAAAAACTCATCGCGGCACAGCGGAGCGGCATTGTAACGGTGCTTATTCCGGAAGAGAACGTCAAAGATCTTGCTGATATCCCGGCGCGCGTGAAGGAAGGTCTCTCGATTGTTCCAATCGGAAAAATCGAAGACGCGCTTCCGCATGTGTTTGGCAGCAGGCGGCGGATGCGGACGAGGAAATCATGAGTGACTATGTCGTCACGGCGCGGAAATGGCGTCCCATGGTCTTTGAGGATGTTGTAGGCCAGGGACACGTGACACAGACCCTCCGGAATGCCATTGCCACCGGGCGTCTGGCACACGCCTACCTCTTCAGCGGCCCGCGTGGCGTCGGGAAGACGACAACCGCCCGTCTTCTGGCCAAAGCAGTGAACTGCCGTCATCCACGTGAGGCCAATCCTGACAATGAATGCGACATCTGCCGGGAGATCACCGATGGGACGAGTTTTGATGTCCTGGAAATTGATGGTGCGTCGAACCGGGGCATCGACGAAATAAGAAATCTGCGCGAGTCCGTACGCTACACTCCCGCGAAGGGGCGCTTCAAGATCTACATCATCGATGAAGTGCACATGCTCACGCGGGAGTCGTTCAACGCCCTCCTGAAGACCCTGGAGGAGCCGCCGTCGCACGTGATGTTTATCTTCGCCACGACGGAAATCCACAAGGTTCCCCAGACGATTCTCTCGCGGTGTCAGCGGTTTGATTTCAGACGAATTGCCATCCAGGAAATTATCGCCAACCTTGCCGGGATTGCAGGCGAGGAAAAGATAGCTATCGATGAGGAGTCGTTGATGCTCATTGCACGGAAGGGCGATGGATCTCTCCGTGATGCCCAGAGCATGTTCGACCAGGTCGTGTCCCTTATTGGACGAGCGATCACCCATCGGCAAATTCTGGATGCGTTAAACATCGTCGACCAGGAAGTCTACTTCCGGGTAACAGACTATATTGACACGGGGAATGCCAGAGGGGGGCTGGAGCTTGTGGATGAGATTTTCCGCCAGGGCCATGATGTGAAAGATTTTTTGGCCGGGCTCCAGGAGCATTTCCGAAACCTGCTGGTCAGCAGGACAACAGGGTCGACCGAGCTGATCGAGGCCTCTGATGTGTACCGGAAGCGGTATGCTCAGGAAGCGGGTCGCTTCACACCCGCAGACCTTCTTCGATTCCAGCGTCTGATCGCGGGAACGGAGTCGGCGATTCGATGGAGTGCACAACCCCGCTTCAGGGTTGAGGCGGACATGGTTCAGCTGATCGGTCTTCCGCGGGCCCAGGAGATCGGTACATTGCTGGACAGCGTGGAAGCGCTAAAAAAAAACTTTCTGGGAAAAGCGGCAGGTGAAGAGTCTGCCGCCGGCAGTGCGTCGCCCGTCCAGTCCGCCGGTCGAACCGTGATGCCGAATCTTCCTCATGCAGCAGCGGGATCGGCGGGAAAGGTGCTCTCCGATGCGGAAGTGCGATCCCGGTGGGGAGAATATCTTGCAGAAGTTCGAAGACAGCGCATCTCGTTAGGGTCGGTGCTTGAATCAACGCGCCTCTATGCAATTCGGGGGAATATCATCTGCCTCGGATGTTCGAACGACTTTGAGCGCTCCGCCATTCTGAGAAATAGAGAGTTTCTGTCAAATCTGGTTGGTCGAGTGTTCAACGTGCCGGGCCGGATCGAGGCAGAACTTGTTCCCGGGGAGGAGACTGCCGGTTCGGATGGCGATGCGAGCACCGGGGGGCAGTCCGGCCCGGAATCGGAGGAACACCCGATCATTGCAGCAATGAAAAGGGAGCTGGGTGCGGAGCCGCTGGAGTGAATTGCAGCTGATGTGTGATTTTCGGACCTTGTGATGAGGTTGGAGTGGGCGAGAAGGGGCATGTGATGAAGTTGAAAGGGTTCCTTATCCTGGGCAGTATCCCCCTGTGGTGTGCGACAGGCCAGACCACAGTGGGCAAGTATGCGGGGGAGTTTCTGTCGCTGGGGGTTGGAGGGCGTGCTCTCGGAATGGGGAGTGCATATGTCGCCCTGGCGGCGGATGTCACGGCCGGATACTGGAATCCTGCCGGACTGGCCAAGATCAGGTATCCTGAATTTATGCTCATGCACGATGAACAGTTCGGGAGCCTCGTCAACCACGATTATGCAGCTATCGCCCTGCCGTTCGGGACGTCCGCCAGTCTCGGCCTGAGCGTGATTCGTCTTGGGGTTGACGAGATTCCGGACACGCGTTCTGCGGGCCTCGACATTGATGGCAACCCGATCACCAACCTTGATCAGTTCAGCAGAATTGACCCTTCTCGAGTCACCTACTTTAATGCTGCGGACTGGGCCTTCCTGTTCACCTATGCACGATCGGTCTCTTCAGAGTTTTCATACGGAGCGAATGTGAAACTTGTACGCCGGTCCCTGGGCGACCACGGGGCGACTGGTGTCGGATTCGATGTAGGGTTCTGGTATTCTCCTGTGGAGCACCTTGCACTCGGCCTCCATGCCCAGGATATCACCACGACCTTTCTGGCTTGGGACACCGGGCGGAACGAGCTCATTTCTCCAACGCTGAAATTCGGTGCGGCATATCAGATTACGGCGCTTGGCGGTTTCTTCCGACCAGCGGCGGATATGGATATTCGATTCGAAAACCGGCAGTTTGCGTCCACGTTCAATTTTGGCCCGGTGAGTGCGGATATTCGGGCTGGTCTTGAATATCAGTTTCGCGATCTGTTTGCGCTGCGTGCTGGTTACAGCGACATCAAGCAGCTGACACTGGGAGCGGGAATCCACCTGCCGAAGCTGAATATCGATTACTCCTTTGCCAAATTCGACGGCCTCTACCAGCTCGGAAACACCCACCGCATTTCCCTTATGTTCACACTCGAGACCGATGAGTTCAAGCGCGCGGAGGAGTAGACGATGAGACATCGGCCTTCGCGTGAGCTGTCGGTCGTCATGCTTCTCGTATCACTCTTCTCCGGCTGTGCGTCCACATCCAGAATATCCCCGGCTGTACTGAACACACCCTACAGTGTCTCACGTGACGGCGGGCTTCAATACCGGCTTCCCGTCGGGTGGTTTGATGCCTCCGCGGATTCTCAGGCGATTGGACATGCAATCTGGCTCATGCGCGCGGATTATGGTGCTACGATTGTGGTAGATGAAGTCAGCCTGGATCATGGAGCGAGAGAGGAAATCGCAGGTGAGAAGTTGTTGCAGCTCGCACAACTGCTGATCTCTCTGACAGCGGGCGACCGTGGTGCGGTTCTGATCGAAGCACCAGCACTGGTCCCATTGAATGGAACAATGACCTGCCGGTACGCTCTTCTGGCGTCAGAGGGCCGCGACACGCTCCAGGTGACCCTCCTTGACACGGGAACACGGGTGTACACGCTGACGGCTTTGCGGTCCAAACAAGAGCGTGGCCAGGGGGCTTCCCTCGCAGTGGTTATGGAAAGATTTATCGCGGCGCTGCGGTGGTGAATTATTTGGACTGTAGAACGAACACACCATCCCATGAATCCGGAGGCGGTGTCAGCCGGTAGGTGGTACAACGGGACCGATAGAGATCGGCGGGTTTATCGTCCGGTCGGAGGCTGATGGCCCGCTCAAACGTACGCGCTGCGGCCTCCCACTCTCGCGCAAAATAGCGCTCCAATGCTTCCTCGTACAGCGACAGAAACGCTCTCAGGCCTGGGTCCACCGGGCGATCGAGCGGCTGGAGAAGCTCATACGTTGTTACCGGTTCCGAGCGGCCTTTTACGGCAATTCTGTCCAGTTTTCTGCAGAGGATTCTGGTCTTCACCTGCTCGTAGGTTCTCTCGCTGACCATGATTGCCGTGCGGTACTCCTTGTTGGCGCCCTCCAGACGGGATGCAAGATTGACACTGTCTCCGATCACGGTATAGGCAAACTTTCCCGCCGACCCCATATTCCCGACTACCATCGAGCCCGTATTAATCCCGATACGGATACCTATATGCGGCCTTTCCTGGCCACGCCAGCGGTCATTCAGCTCCCGTAGCGCCTCAATCATCTGCAGAGCGCTCAAACATGCCTGCAGCGAGTGATCCCTCACTGGAACCGGCGCCCCCCAGAATGCCATGATGGCATCTCCCTCATATTTGTCGACTGTACCGCGGTGATGGAAGATCACCTCCGACATTGTGCTGAGATACTCATTGAGAAGGGCGACAAGCTTTTCCGGCTCCATATGTTGGGAAAACGTCGTAAACCCTTCGATGTCCGAAAAAAGAACGGTCAGCTCTTCCCGTCTCCCCCCCAGAACCAGTCGTTCCGGATGCGCGATCAGTTCATCCACCACTGCCGGATCGACATACGTACTGAACATGGATTTGATCAGGAGACGCTGCTTCCGCTCCGTGAGAAATTGATACACCGTGCTGGTGATATACCCGCCAGCCACGGAGAGCAGAGCGGGCGTAACGGAGAGAACGTAGCTCGCGTGAGTGAACAGTAGGATGGACAGGGCAACGATCCCCACCATGAAGACGCACACGAAGAGCACGCCCGTGAGCTCGACCAGGAGATGATGCCGCGTTTTCCACACCTTGATGCCCGATGTGGCCAAGAACGCAAACGTCGTAAGGATTCCAATCATCAAGATCTGCGAAAGGAGCGATTGAACCGTCAAAAAATCTCCCCGGAGGACATTCTCGATGACGTTCGCGTGGATTTCAACGCCGTACATCAGATTGTCTCCCCGCTGTTGTCCCCGGCCGAGTGAAACGGGAAAAAGGTCCTTGTATTCCGGAACGGTTACTCCCACCAGCACAATCTTATCACGGAAGGTTCCGTCATAAAGATAGCCGTATTCGGGGTCACTGAACGTATTGATCTGCTCTCCTGTGCCGGACTCTTCCACGGTGGCAAACGCGCTATCATCAAGTACGTCCTGAAACGCCACGTGAGGAAAGGCGCCTGACGGTCCGTAGAAATTGATCAACAGAGAAGCCGGGTCATACCGGGGGATATGCCGGCCCGCGTAGAGAAACTCTCCGCCTGCCGGCTCGGGCGTGGTAAACGGGGGGAGACCGAAATACTTATTCAGGCAGGCGAAGGCAAAAGTGGGAATTCGGATTCCCTGTGTGTTCGAGGTGTCGACGACATACGAGACATTGTAGAGCCGGTACATCCCGTCAGCATCCGGCCGGAGGTTCACCAGGCCGACAGAGCTGTCAGCGTCGAAGAACACGGTTCCGAAGTCCAGACGCGCGGACGTCTGAACAAAGAGCGGGTTATCCTGCTCGCGCTTGCCTGCGAGCACCGTGATGCCCGTTTCCCTGATGGCGGATCGAAAAAGAGAATCATCGGCCGGCACAATACCGTCCGCGTCGCTAAAGATGAGGTCGAAAGCAACGACCCGCGCGCCAGCCCGTTTCAAATTACGGAGAAGCGCGGCATAGTGTGATCGGGGCCACGGATATCGCTCGGGGATGGAGCGGAAGGCATCCTGGGAAATCTCCACGATAACCACTGCAGATGTGTCGGCGGGTGTGCGCACCGGTCCACGCTGGGCGTACCGGTAATCAAGGAGTGACAACTCCAGACGATCGACCACGCCCAGCCGGAGGATCGGCTCCTGGGTCAGGACCACAATGCCCATCGTGACGGCCGCGATGAGCACGAATCGTGTTCCCCACTGCCGTCGTCGCTCGTTGGTGAAAGCTGTGGCCATAGATCAGTATGTATAGAGAAAGCGGAGACTCACGAATGTATCGTTCGGAATTCCGCGGTTATTGAAATAGCTCGCCTGAAACAGTAGCATCATCGGGTCGAGGAATGCCCATTCTGCGCGCGCGTCGAGTGTTGTCCTGGCAAAATCTCCAAACGTCGGTCCGATGGTGCCAATGAGCGTAAGAATCTTTGGGACCGCAACATACCGTGCGGTGAAGTTCAGGGAGGTGTAGTCCAGCCGGGAGCTGGTCGCTGGGGTGGCCCCCGGAAGTTCATTCAGGTTGACACCGATAGAAACCTCCGTCTGCAGAGGGATCCTGTAGCGTGTGGTAAGCCCGATAACGGTGACGAAATTATTGACATTCTGAGCTGCTTTGGTATGGTCGGTACGGACGGAGGAGGAGAGATTGAGTAGAAGCGTGTGGGTCGTTCCCCACTCAAACGTATAGAAGGATTGGAGTGAGAGACGATTTGTCACATCGCTGATTGAAAGCAGAGAATCAGGGGCGATATCATTCTCATTGCTGTACCGGGCGTATCCCAGCGTCAGGCCGGGGAAGTCAGTCGTTGGGTAGTAGCTGATTGCCGCATTGAGTGTTGTGAACACGGTTGTCGACGGTTTGGTCCGTGCCGTGTTGTCAGAGAGCCGCTCGAATCCTACGGTGGCGAACACGTTGTTCTGGAAAAGCCGAAATCGATCGCTGGCATTCACACCCTGTATGTCCGTCCGGAGGTAGGATTGGCCGAACGACGTATAGTCCGCTCCCCTGTACAGGTAAGTCAGCCTGAGATAGTGGTCGAAGTAGTTCGCTGCGAGACGGCCCTCCGCGGCAATGGTCGCGGGGTAGTCGAGAGAAAGCGGCCGGAAATTATCGTTGACGGTGATGTAGTTTCCGAGAAGGTCGCGAAGTGTTCGGATGTCTCCGGCCTGCTCGGGGTAGACGGAGTCAATATATGCGTCGGTAAACGAGCCGCTTGAGATATCACTATTAAACGCACTGAACGCGCCCTGCAGACCGAGTTCCACCCGTCCGTTGTCGAATCGGGCGATGAGATCGGTGCCGAGGACGATGTTCTCCTTCGGTCGAATGCCGAACCGAATGGATGACGGGTCGTCTTTTGCGTTGAGCCAGGTGAATCCCCACTGGAAGGACTCTGGAGAACCAAAACTCGGTCGGAGGGCGAAAAGAGTCCGGGCGTACGTGCCAGGGACTCCCTTTCCCCAGTACCCCCCACCAATGTCCGAATAACTGGCGGTAGGGTCGGCTGCCTGTTCCCGTGAAAGGCTGTCAACAGGGAACGTACTGATTACGGTTCCCTCAATTGCACGGTTGACGGAGCCATAGGTAGCGTCGACATGAAAGAACCCAAGCTTCAGGGAAGACGTCACTCCACGGATACGTTTGCTGCTCAGAATCAGATCCGGAAAAGCGGGGTAGGCGTCACCTGCCTCAAGGCTCAGCCACGGGACCTCGACGCTCAGATAATACCGGTTTTGCGGTTGGCGATTCTGGCTCTCATCGGAGGTGATGAAGAGATTCCCTACAGTGCGGATGTCTCCGTAGGTCCCTCTGACCTGAACGCTGGCACGATTGTACCACTGTGTATGCTCGCTGACGTTTTCCCGTCGGGATTCAACGTTCGCTGATCCGGAAAAGAGAAGCGGCCGGGATGGAACCTCCGCGGAGACGGACATTCCCTCGCCGAGGACGCTGAACGAGAGTGAGCCTGTTGCCGCGAGGTTGTTCTGACGGTCAAAAAGCATCACAGTGACGGTGTGTAGACCTGGCGGGAGGAGCACGCCGGCGTTCGCGGGTACATAGACAACAAGGTCACCGCTGAAGATCACGTTTTGCGTGATCTCGGAACCGTCGAGCAGGATGCGGGTGTATGCGCGATCGATAAGAGAGTCCACACGAAGAAGGGAAAGGGAAATTACGAGATCATCCGGAAGAAGCACCGACGAGGGGTCGGGACTGAGGAACACAATATGAGACTCAGACGGAAGGGTATCTGCCACCAGGATTCGCTTCGTGATTCCCGGAGGATTGGTGAATGGATCGGGTCCCTCGGCCTGAGGATAGACGTCCAGCGTCCCGGATTGATCCCTGATGACGATATAATATTCAATAAAGGGCGGTACGGCAGCGGTTGCCGGGAGTGTTGCCCCGGCACGGTTTCCCACGAGGTCCATTTCCACGAGGTGGTACTGGCTTTCGCCAAACGGGCGGTACGCAAGCGTGACAGAGGAGACTGTTGCGGCTTCCCGGATCTCCGCGACGATGATAACCGGTTCTCCCGCTTTTGCCTCAGCCGGTTCAGCGGAGAGAAGTCGGGTGGAGACCTGAGAAAAGGATGGTGCCGCACAGACGAAACACAGCACTCCACATAAGAGCGTGCGGCGGACGATCATAGGGTTCAGGGGAGGTGACTATGATTATGCACACGGCTTGACGCCGGAGGGCGGAGATCCCCGACGCCGGCCGAACCCTACTCGGCAGCACCCTGAAAACACAGGTTTCTGCCGGTCAGGCGGTGATCACTCTATCTCGATTATCAATTCTCGAATCTCGCCCCGTTCATTGCGGAGCTGAAGTTTCAGCTGTTTTCCGCCGGTTTCTCCTTCCGCACGGCCGAACACCTGCTGGAACTCTTCAAGATCACCCTCGGTGGCCGGGCGGGTCTCGAGCCTTCCGCTTGCATAGGACAAGCCGACTTTCCCAGCTTCAACATCCACACTCTGGTCAGTCAGGATATTCCGCAGATTGACGACTCCTTCCGTAACAATCAGAATGTCAAAGGTATCCTGAATGGCGAAGATCCCCATGGTTCCACGGACGGAAGCGACGGACGTCGGAGAGGTGAAACGAAATTCTTCGTTCGGCTGTTGCTTCTTTACGCTGAATCCAATTGCGCCGCTGCCGATACGTACATCCTTTGAGAATGCGCCGGCCGACGTGAATCCCGTGAGCGTTACACGAGAGCGTTCCCGGACGCGGAGAAGGCTGTTGTCTTTGAACTTCACAACCGCGAGGGATTTCGCGCCAGTGCTTACCATGTCTCCGGAATCAAGCGTCTCTCCCCGTTCGGCTTTCGCCCAGTCTTCGCCAGCCGGTTTTCGGTTGACATCGAGGATAACCTTGCTCAGGAGACCGATTGCCGGATCGTGCTGCGCGCGGAGCTGTCCGTAAATGCAGAGGGACAGCGGGATAACCATGAGAAGTGCAGTTCGGGTCGGCTTCATGATATTCCTCATTTCTTTACTGAACCTGTACCGATCTGACCGCCTCCGGATTCGCACGAATTTCCTCGATCAGTTGTCGGAGTTGCTCCGTTGTGATCGTTATCCCGTTCAACTGGATCGAGCCGGTTGAGGCGAGCCCCTGCTCCCTGATTCGATCAAATACCGGTTCGTACCTGGGACCGAGAGCCTGCTCAAGCTCGTCGAGCAGCGAAGAGAGGGAGGACACGCCCCCGTTCCGGGAGACCGTAAATGAGCGGAGTGAGCTTTGAATGTCTTCACTCCCCCCTCCCGCGGACAGAGCTCGTCCCGAGACACGCCAGACATATGTCTTTCCGGGCTGAAGTGCTCGTACGCCGCCGCTGGGGTATTGAAAAACAGTCCCATCAACGTTGGTTTCAAGAACTGGCACGCCGGAAACAGCTTCTTCGGGGGATTGCTGTCCCGGAAGCTTCTCGTAGATTGCCAGCTGCGACGAGGGCCCGTCATACAGCCACTGGAACAGCGGGAACGGGCTGACCGCCCGGTCTCCGTCCATTGGAAAGAGGAGCTCCACCCTGGAGGGGTTGCGGAATATGTAGACGATGTCCGCAGAGGACATTTCACCGGTCGGCTGGCCGTTCAGGATCTTGGTGACCACAACATGGAGCGTATAGATGCCTGCGGGCAGAAGCGCACCAGAGAGCGCGATCCCCTTGATCCCCAGGGCTTCCAATTTATTCTCGTCAAAGATGTAGAGGTCCTTCAGATCCGGGTTGCGCAGGTCAAGGTTGGTCAGTGTCCGCGCTGGATCAAGCAGGAATGGTTTCGTCTTCATATAGAGAACATCCTGCACGCTTCGGCCGTTCGTCAGCGCGATGTCTCCGCGGATTTCCAGAAAGGCATCTGCCGGCTGGTTTCCCTGCGGCTGGTCCCTCAGATCGATCGTGAACAACCACTTCGGTGTCGTTGATCGGATGAAATCGATATCTGAAACCGTTGCCTGTTCAAGCGGGGCGGCGGTTGTGGTGATCAGGATCTTCTGCGCCAGCGCCTGTGATGCTCCGGCCGCGAGCAGGCTGCAGAGTATCAGCATCCTCATCGGATTTCTCCTTTCCAGGATGAACGATCCGTTGCGTGCGCACAACTTACGGATTTGATCACACTAGTGCAAACGATGGATTGTGCGCGGTCACGCCGTGTGGAGTGCGTCACGTCGCGCTCTTCCCTCGGCCGGAGTACAGGAGAGTGGCGGAACGATGTTCGATCAGAAGTGCACAATGTCGTTGTAGAGGACAAACGCCATAAAAAGAAGAAGCAGAGCAATGCCGGCTTTCTGCAGGGCAAGTTTGACCTTCACGGGAATCTCGCGTCGGAACAGTCCCTCATAGACGATAAAAACAAGATGTCCCCCATCCAGCGCGGGGAACGGAAGTATGTTAAGAAGGGCCAGGCTTACGCTGAGCAGGGCCAGCGTGCCGAGGAAGGCCGTTGCTCCCATCTCGGCGCTCTGTGTTGCGACCTGTGCGATGCGGATCGGTCCACCGACGGACTGGGAGAAGGAGACTTTGCCCGTGATCAAGAGTCCTATCTGCCTGAACAGCAGAATGCCTGCCCCGCCGACATCGGAGACACCTTTGCTGAGTGCTTCGATGGCCGTATACTGGATATGCGTCACCGGGCCGGTATACCGCGCCCCGTACGAGATGCCGATTCGCCCTTCTGCCGAAGGTGTCAGCGTCCCCTTGAGGACCTCGTCACCCCGCTTCCATTGTGCTTCAAGCTCTTTGCCCGCGTGCGCCCGTACAATTTCCCTCACGCGATCGTCGTACTGCAGGGTCGTTCCTCCAAGGGAGAGCAGAATGTCACCCGGTCTAAGCCCTGCCCGGTCGGCCGGCTTCCCGGGCTCCACCAGGGTGACGAGGACTTCGGTCGATGGAGGGATGATGCCGAGCGGGCGAACCCCGGGATCCGGAATTGAATCACGGGGGATCAGAATCGTAACGTTGGTCCCCCCCCTCAAGACATCGATTGTGACGTCGCTTCCAAGGGTTTCAATGTAGATATCCGTGTAGATTTGATCCCAGTTGCCGACAGGACGTCCATTGATGCGGAGGACCCGATCTCCATTCTTCAAGCCGGCTCCCTGTGCGGCGCTTGAATCGGCCACGTACCCGATCTCGGTGGTCTCCCAGACCGTCTTTCCCCGGTCGTAGTTGATCCCCCAGAAGATTGCGATTGCCAGCACAATGTTCATAATCACGCCGGCGGAAATGACAAGGATGCGTGCCCAGATGGGCTTCGCGCGGAATTCATACGGCTGAACAGCCTGCTGAGTGTAGTCTGCGTCGAAGCTCTCGTCGATCATTCCGGAGATTTTGACGTATCCGCCAAGAGGAATCCAGGAGACGCAATAGTCGGTGTCTCCAATCTTTTTCCCGAACGCGCGGGGAGGAAAGCCGATCGAAAACCGTTCAACCCTCATGCCGGTAATCTTTGCCGCAATGAAGTGTCCGAATTCATGCACAAAGACAAGAATGCCGAGGGTGACAATCAGATAGAAAACATATTCAAGAACCTGCATGAGAGCCTTTCAGTAGGATACGGCAGCAGACGCGTGCCGTGTGATAAAATCGCGAGCCTCCCGGTCTGCGCGGACCAGGTCATCCATCGTAACTACCGGCGCGGGAGTGTGGGCCTCGAGAGCTTCCTGAATAAGGGACGGTATGGTGCTGAAGGGGATCCGCTCGTCCAGGAAGAGCTCAACCGCCCTCTCATTTGCTGCATTCAGCACGGCCGGGGCCGTGCCGCCGCGTTTCAGGGCACGATACGCGAGGGCCAGGCACCGAAACTTCTCCAGGTCCGGTGGGAAGAACGTCATTTCCCGCAGCGCGCCGAAATCAACCCGGCGGTAGGGTGCAGCAGGTCGATCAGGGTAGGTCAGCGCGTACTGGATCGGGATCTTCATGTCCGGCACACCGAGCTGCGCCTTGATTGATCCGTCGACAAATTCCACCATGGAATGAATAATAGACTGCGGGTGAATCACCACCTCGATCTGTTCGTGCGGGATGCCGAAGAGCCAGAATGCTTCAATGACCTCGAGTCCCTTGTTCATGAGAGTTGCTGAATCGATCGTAATCTTGTTTCCCATTCTCCAGGTCGGGTGATTAAGAGCCTGAGCACGCGTGATCGTGCCGAAGTGCTTCCTGTCGAGGTGGAGAAACGGTCCGCCCGAGGCCGTGAGAATCAGCCGTCCGATGCTCTTCGGATCTTCACCCTGCAGGCACTGCAGGATTGCGCTGTGCTCGCTATCCACCGGGGTGAGCCTGACGCCGCTCTCCTGCACAGTCTTCATGATAATCTCGCCCCCGACAACCAGTGTTTCCTTGTTCGCGAGCGCGATGTCTTTTCCTGCCCTGATGGCGGCCAGCGTTGGTGCAAGTCCTGCGAAACCGACCAGGGAACTCAGAACAAGATCCACATCGGCGCGGGTTACGATCTCAAGAATGCCATCTACGCCGCTGAGAATCTCTGTTGCAGTGCCGATCCGCTCCCGTAGTGCCGCGGCGTTCCGTTCCTCAAGCACCACAACACCATGCGGCTTGAAACGGGCGATCTGTTCCGTAAGCAGATCGATATTGCGGTGTGCTGTGAGGTACGAAACGTGAAATCGATCAGCGAGATGGCGAATGACCTCCAGCGTGCTGCACCCGATGGAGCCGGTCGATCCCAGAATCGCAATATTCTTCTTCCGCATGAGCGATCACCTGCTTCCGTGCCGTGACAGATGAAGATACAGAAATGCACAGAGTCCCGCAAGGCAGTTGAAGAGAGGCGGTGAATTGGTATATTGTTGGTATGATCCGTTTCGCGATCCATCTGGTATTCCCGCTTCTCTTCTCCGTCGTGTCGCTGCTTGCCGGTCTATCTGCAGCGTGCGCGCAGACGTCGGGGGCTGACGCGAAGTTTCGATTGGCGCAGGGGCTAGAGCAAGCCGGAGACTACGAAAGAGCTGCCTCGCTCTACCGTGAACTCCGCCAACAGTATCGGTCCACCCCCGCATACTTTGAAGGCCTCCGACGGGTTCTCGCACAGCTGAAGAAATATGATGAACTCATTGCGCTGATGCAGGAACAGCTTGCCGCCGCTCCTGAAAACCCGGCCCTGCGGGCCCAGCTTGGCAGCGTCTTCTACCGGGCGGGAATGGAGGGAGAGGCGTATCGAGAATGGGATTCTGCAGTGACATATGGTGCCGTGAATGCCAATCGCTACCGTATCGTTGCCAACGTCATGGTGGAGAACAGGCTTCTTGACCGGGCGGTGGAAGTCTACCGGCGGGGAAGAGCAGCCTGCCGTGATTCCTCTCTCTTCACGTTCGAGCTTGTCCAGCTTCTCACGGTATCAATGGAGTATCATGAAGCAGCCCTCGAACTCATTCAGTGGTACCAGATGAATCCCACGCAGGGAAGTCTTGTGCAGTCGCGTCTTGCGCTCTTCACGGGAAAACCGGAAGGACGTGCAGCGGCAATTGAGGCCGTTCACCAAGCACAGGGGAATCGATCGGACGCGCGTCTTGAAGAATTGCTCGGGTGGCTTTACCTGGAGGGCAGGGAATACGACCGTGCGTTGGAGGTCTACCGTTCCCTGGATCGATCTCTTCGATCGGAGGGGGTAACAGTACTTGGATTTGCCGATCGAGCACGGAGAGAAGGTGCCTTTTCGATTGCGGCAGAAGCGTATCGCGTGGCGATCGCCACCCCTCTTTCGCCGCAGAAACTCCCGGCGGCAAGGTTCGGGTATGCAATGACCCTGAAGGACCTCGCAGCGGTTGTCGACACGGCCACGCAACCGCTGAAGGCTCCTTCTTCCCTCGGGAATGAAGGGGGGATCCGGTACAGAGATGCCCTGCTCTCTTTCAGACGGATTATCGAGGACTATCCTATCTCTGAATGGTCAGCAAAATCAAACTACCAGATCGGTCTCATCCAGTTTGAGAAGTTCTTTGATCTTGATCAGGCGATTGCGTCATTCCGACGCGTGGAGGAAGGGGTGAGCGGTATTCCCCAGATCCGATACGATGTTGCGTTGAAGATCGGGAATGTCCTGATAGCACAGGGAGACACGGCCGGGGCAGCGGGACAATTTCGCATCGTGGGTTCGGCGCGCGATGCCACTCCAGACCAGGCTGACGAGGCGGGGCTGCGGTTGGCCGAACTGGACTTCTTCGCGGGGCGCTTCCATGAAGCGCAAGACCGGTTGAGCGATATTACCGTGAACTTGCGTGCTGATTATGCGAACGACGCCCTGGCGCTGCAGGCATTCCTCCAGTCTAATGCGGCGGTATCCCCGGAGGCCCTGCGGCGTTACGCGCGGGCTCAATTTCTCACCCGCCAGCACAAGAACACTGAAGCAATTGCAATTCTCAACGAGATAGTTGAGCACGATCCCGGAGGAGTACTGGCACCCGATGCGCTCCTGGCGGTGGGAACACTGCAGGCGGATGCAGGACTCTACCGGGAGGCGATTCTCACATACACACGTCTCGGGTCCGGCTTCGGCAATGCTGGTGTGCCGACCGACAGGGTTCAGTTCACAATCGCCGAAATTTTCGAGTTCGGCTTGAAGGATCATAAGGCCGCGCTGGCTGCGTACGAGAAACTTCTCACAGATTTCCCCGCCTCGATCTGGGTTGCCACATCAAGGAAACGGATCCGCACGTTGCGTGGAGATCCCCTGTGAGCATCTTCCCAGAACCTCTCACTCGAGTTCTCGTGCTGCTCCTGCTGGTGGGATTCTCCCCTGGCACGGCGCAGCAGAAGCTCCTGATACCCATGGATCTGGATCAATCAGACCACCTGAAGGCCTATGGCATTGCGTACTGGGTGCTGGTACAAGGGGGAGAGGTCGATTGGCTGTTGAACTACCGGGGCGGGTCTTTTCTCATGACGGGCCAGGATCGTGTCGAGACGGAATGCAGGATCAGAGGGGTGACCTGTGTATCGCTCGGGAGCGAGGATGCCGCCCGATTGTACGCGGATATCCAGCGCGAAGACAACAATATGGATGTCGTCCGGTTGGAGAAGGCGCCAAAAGTTGCGGTCTATGTACCACCAGGGTTCAAGCCCTGGGATGACGCGGTCACTCTTGCCCTGGAGTATGCGGAGATTCCCTATGAAAAACTCTGGGACGAGGAGGTTCTGAAGGGAAAACTTCCTGAGTATGACTGGCTCCATCTCCATCATGAGGATTTCACGGGCCAGTACGGAAAGTTCTACTCTTCCTTTGCGGGTGCTGCATGGTATATGGAGCAGCAGGTACTGCTTGAGTCCGAGGCCCGAAAGCTCGGATTCAAGAAGGTTTCGGAGCTGCAAAAAGCCGTGGCGCGGCGGATAAGAGAGTATGTGGGCGGCGGCGGATTTATGTTTGCAATGTGTTCCGCCACCGACACGTACGACATTGCGCTGGCGGCGGAGGGTGTAGACATCTGTGACGTCATGTATGACGGCGATCCTCCCGACCCGGACGCACAGCAGCGCCTGGATTTCACAAAGACACTAGCCTTTACCGACTTCACGCTTGAGATGAATCCACTGCGCTACGAGTATTCGGATATTGATCAGCCTCCAAGCGAGTTGCTGGCCATGCAGAATCCGGATACCGACTACTTCACACTCTTTGAGTTTTCCGCAAAGTTTGATCCCGTTCCGACCATGTTAACGCAGGACCACGTCAACGTCTTGCATAACTTCCTCGGTCAGACGACAGGGTTCAAAAAAGGCCTCATCAAGCGATCGGTGACCATCCTCGCGCAAAAACAGGGAACCGATCAGGTAAAATATCTTCACGGAAATTTCGGGCGGGGCACGTTCACATTTTACGGCGGGCACGATCCGGAAGACTACCAGCACGCCGTTGGGGATCCCCCGACGGATCTCTCGCTCCACCGCAACTCTCCCGGCTATCGTTTGATCCTCAACAACATCCTCTTTCCGGCCGCCCGAAAGAAGCAGCAGAAGACCTAATCGTGTCTTTCGCTCTTGCCCCAGGACATGTTCCCGTATCACCCCCGGCCTTGCTTCACTGTCCGAGAGGACAGTCAGGGGCGCAAAGTGTTTATTGCGCAGGAGTCACAGCGGCCTTGAGAACAGAAGAATCGGTAGAGATGGAGAATCCCCTGTTGCTGCCGGGCGCTAGTCAGCCGGAAGGACCGTCTGATGAGCTGGCGGGAAACCTGGCGGGTGATTGTGTCTGCGTCTGACAGGGGCAGGGCGGAATAGATCCGTTGTGTATTCTCGGCCAGCTCCGAGTCGTTGAACGTGCGGCCGAACAGGGCGGCAAGGGGAAGGATTGTATTGGCAAGGAGATCGATTTGTCGTGAGCGACCGATGGTTGCGCCGTGGGTTCCCGGTGGGCCGAACTGGACACGTCGAATCCAGTGCCAATCCGGGCGCACGGAGAGCATTCGGTGGAGGCCGTTGTGTCGTTGAGTTTCGGTGAGGGAGGGGGAAGTCAGAAGGGGGAGAATCGTGCGGAGCGGATTGTCGGAGAAAAGGGAGGGAAGGAGGAAGGTCATGGCTGCAAGGCGGGCCGTGGGAAAATTGGAGGGGCGGAGTCGAAAGAATGTCCATTCAGCTTCATGAAGGATTGGAATCTTCAGGAGAGGCCGCAGCTCGTTCCATCTGCTCCGGAGGCAGAGCAGGTATTTCCTGGATTCACTGTCTTGTACAATTCTCGGCGAGGGAAGAAGACCGGCGGACCCGAAAAGTGTTGCGAGCAACGTGCCTGTATTCGTGAGACCGAGTTGACGAAGTCGTTGCACCGGGAGGTTTCTGGCGAGTGAGCGAAAAGGATCTCTGTTCTTCGAATATCCCAGCCCCTCCATAATTCCCTCGTACAGGATCTGTTCCCATGGCTGTTGTCGGGAAAGATCGGCAGTCGTGTATGCACGGAGCGGAGGCTGGGTCTCTGCCGGTGTCTCGAAATACAGGGGGTGGGGTTCCCGGAGGACGGACGGATCACGATCGATTAACTCCATCAACCGTTCGTTGAAGTTCCCGATGCGCATCTCGAACCGGTCATCGGCGAGCCGCTCGATCCAGGCCCGGATCGTCGTGGCGGGGAGGCAGGCGGCACGACCTGCGCAGGGAATGGGTGGGTTGTCCACGTCTGAGGGGCGGAAAAGGGATTCATCCACGTACCCTTCCAGTTTCGAATCCAGGAACGGATGAAGGACAAGAAGGGGAAGCAGCCTTCCACTTGCGGTCCGGGACGAAGGGGCGGGAGTGGCCGTGGTAAGGACGACGTGGAGGATGACGGAGTTATAGTGTGGGTCGGTCTGGTGTTTGTGGGCCACCCAGTCAGAGGCATCGCGATGGAGTTCGATGTCTCCGCGGAACAGTGTCGATCCGATACGAACTCGTGCGTCCCTGAAATCGGGGCCGCCGTCTCTGTTGAGGATTCCGGGAACAAGAACCTGAACCGGCCTCCCATCACGTGTGGCCAGACCCGTCCCGTCGAAGAGCTGATGCAGCCAGGCGTGACGGAGCCACCATTCGGGAATATCCGTCGGCCTCACAGATCTCACCGGCGTGGGGAGAAAAACTGTGTCCGATAGCGGTTAATGTCATCACGAATTGCGGTTGCAGATGCCCTGGCTGCGGCGGCAAAGTCCTCCCCGTGAGAGGCGTAGAGGATGGAACGGCTGAGATTGACCAGGGCCAGTTCCCCTTTGGCGTCGCACCCGTAGCGCACAGCGGCTTTGAGATCACCTCCCTGAGCTCCAACACCCGGAATCAATAGCGGGAGATCTGGCGCGAGTGTTCGTACTCGCCGGATTTCCTTCGGTCGCGTTGCGCCCACAACCAGGCCGCAGTTCTTTTTCGCATTCCAGGTTCGGACTTTTCGGATGATCTGTTCGTACAGCGGTTTCCCGCGCACGGGAAGGTACTGAAAGTCACGCGCTCCCGGGTTCGAGGTCACCGCAAGCACGAACACACCCTGGGCCGGATTTTTGAGGAACGGCACGATGGAATCAAATCCCATGTATGGATGGATTGTGGTTGCGGTGAATTCATAGTCATGCATCAGCAGCTTCGCGTACATCTCCGAGGAATTTCCGATGTCCCCGCGCTTGGCGTCCCCGATGGTGAGAAGCTCCTCCGGAATTGCTGCGAGGGTTTGGTGGACAGTGTACCAGGTGTTTTCGCCGAGGGCCTCATAGAAAGCGAGATTCAGCTTATAGGCACACACCAGATCCTTTGTTGCCTCAATGATTCTTCTGTTGAACTCAAAGACTGGATCCACATGCGTGTGAAGAAACCGGGGAATCGAATTAATATCTGTGTCGAGTCCGATGCAGAGCAGACTGTTGCTTGATCGTTGCACGGTGCGCACGCGTTGGGTGAAATTCATAGGATAGAACTTTCTCGTGATGGGGAGGGACTGGAGATCTGCCCGACCGGTCTCCCTGCAGATAGTACGCAGCACACCCGTGTTTTCCGAGGTGGGAGGGGGGAGAATCCTTCCTGAAGATACTACGTGCTGCGTGGAGAATCAATTCAGCATGGTGCCAACACAGACCCAGCTGATTTCTCTGGCGGGCACAGCTACAAGGCAACGGCAATCACGATGGTGTTCTTCCAGCTCCCCGGTTTGGTGAGAATCCAGGCCAAAGGCCCGGATCGGTCCGGCTTTAATCCCCGACTTCCCGGGATCAACAGAGGCCTCGTTGCCGCTTGCAACTGCGGGCGCTCCCAGTAGGGATGCCGGGACGGAGTTGATGTGCAGTGCCGTTCACCCGGAGCCGCTTACCGCCAATGAGTTTTGCGCGCGGGACAGGGGAGAAACCGGGCGGACAGGCTTCAGCCGTCGGAGGGTCAGGAGGGGGAGCCTTGTCGGGATTCCCGGGGGAGGACCTCGTTCATCGAGCCGGTCCGGTATCCTTCGAGATCGAGTGTGACATAGATAAACCCGAGACTCTTAAAATGCCGCACACAGGCGTCCCGAAGCGGTCGTTGCGCAAGCCGGTCAATTTCATTCGTTCCCACCTCGAGGCGGACGGTGTTCTCATCATGGAAACGGACCCGGAAGGAACGAAATCCCTGATCGCGAAGAAATGTCTCAGCGCGATCTATGCGTGTGAGGTTTTCCCGGGTGATTCCCGTCCCGTACGGAAACCGGGATGAAAGGCATGCAAAAGCGGGTTTATCCCATGTCGGAAGATTCAGCTGGCGGGAGAGTTCGCGGACATCCTGCTTGCTGAATCCTGATTCCAGGAGCGGAGATCGAACGTTCTTTTCTGCTTTTGCCCGGAGACCGGGCCGGTAGTCGCCCAGATCATCCGTGATGGTTCCGTCGGCAATCCACGCTATTTTCTCTTGTGTTGCGATCGCCTGGAGCTTTTCAAAGAGCTCTGTCTTGCAGTAGTAGCAGCGGTCGGAGGGATTTTCTCGGAACTTGAGGTTGTCGGTCTCCTCCGTGCGCACGATGACAATGCGTGCGCCGATCTGTTCTGCAAGGGCATACGCCTCTTCGAATTCCCTTGTCGGATAGGTTTCAGACCTGCCGATCATCGCAAGAGCGTTGTGCCCCAGAACATCCACAGCCACTTTGAGCAGGAGGCTGCTGTCGACGCCGCCGGAATAGCCGATTGCGACGGATCCCATTTCCGCCAGGAGTTCCTGCAGTCTGAGATATTTGCGTGGAAGCTCTGCGGACATTATAGAGCTGGTTCCGGATTGCGCGGCGGTCTGCATACTCTCCCTTCGGTCATTCGATACCCGGCGTCGCGCTGGGCGTTCAACGGTTCAGAAGGTTTCGGAATTCCTGTGTCGATTGAGCCGCGGGAAACTCCGCCTTGAAGTCGATTCGCTTATCCGGATCGATGAGGATGGAGGTCCGGAGCGATTCAGCAGCTTCAAACAGGCGATTGAGGGTGATAAGGGCTTTGGCGCGGCAGTAGTGCGGTTCGGCTGAGTGTGGATTTATCGCAACGGCCCGGTCGAAGGCTCGGAGGGCCTGGCGAGTGAACCCGACCTCTAGGAGTGTCTCACCGTAATCAAGCCAGGCCTCGACGTTCGCTGGATCAAGGCGCGTAACCATCCGGTAGCACGGAAGCGACTCTTTTCGCTTCTCCATGTTGTAGAGGAGGTCCGCCTTGGCATACCAGAGCTCGGCATAGTCGCGGGAGAGACTGAGAGCTCGATCGTAGTCCGTCAGGGCATTCTCATATTCTTCAAGCGCGTCGTAGCAGCTTCCCCGTCCGAAATAGGACTCATAGTGTCCGGGATCAAGCTGGATTGCCTCGCTGAAGCAAGAAATTGCCCCCCGGTAGTCGGCAAGTTCCTCATATGCGTTTCCCAGATTATGCCAGGCAGGGATGTCTTTCTCGTCAAGCCGGACGGTCTCCCGGTAGCAGGTAATTGCATCGTGAATTCGCCCCAGGTTTGCACAGGCATTTCCCTTGTTATACCATGCGGCTGGAAAATCCTCACGGATTGCCAGTGCCATGTCGTAGCTTTCCAGGGCGGCGTTATAGTTCATCAGGCGGGTCAGCACAATACCGCGATTGTACCAGCCGTTATAATTAAATGGATCACGATTCAAATGTTCATCGTAACACCGCAGAGATTCCTGAGGTTTTTCAAGGTAGTCGTAACAATACCCTGCCTCGTACCAGGCCTCTTTATGATCGGGAGAATTTTTCAAAATGAAGCTGAAGATCTGGACCGCCTCATCATAGCGGCCTGTCTTCTCGAGGGTGATACCCTTATTGAAGAGTGCGTCTTCGTTGGAGGGGTCGAGTTCGAGGGCTCGTTCAAAGCAGGAGAGGGCTTCATCCGGACGATCGAGATCGTCTAGGGTAATTCCCTTGCTAACCTGGATCTCCGGGTCAGCGGGATTGAACCCTTCGGCCCGATCAAAGGCGGACAGAGCCTCCTCAAACCGAGAGAGATTACTCAGAATGAGACCTTTGCGTTGCCATGCGTCCGCACTGTAGGGTACAAGGCTGAGAAGCTGATCAACGAACCGAAGCGCCTCCCGGTACTTCTCGTTTTCGTAGTAATAACCGACGATCTCCTCGAGGGCCTCGAGGTTGGTGATCCGCGACGGATCATCCCTGAGCATGTCCTTGTACTTCCTCAGTTCGTCTTCGAAGCGATCGTTGCGCGCCTGCTCATCGTCGCTTTCGTCGTCGAAACTGTTGTCGTCAAGAATCCCCATGACCACTCCTCTCTGCTCACTGTCGAAGTAACGGAAAACCAGAGCGTAAGTCAAGCGTGTTGATATTGAAGGGTGAATCGATTATATTAAATGCCTTAATTTTCAATGCTTGCGGCAAATGTCGAAACCATCCGGCAGCGTGTAGCTCGCGCATGCGGGAGCGTCGGGCGTTCTCCCGACGAGATCACGATCGTCGCCGTTGCGAAGACGTTTCCGGCAGACCATGTCCGGGAAGCAACACGTGCGGGCGTTCATGATATCGGCGAGAACTACGTCCAGGAGCTTCTCAGAAAACGGGAAGTGTTAGCCGCCGAAGATATCCGGTGGCACTTTGTCGGACATCTGCAGTCGAACAAAGCCAGGCACATTGTCCCGTGGGTGACGGCGATTCACGCGGTTGATAGTGTGGATCTTGCCCGTGAGATTGACCGGCGGGCCGCCCTGGTCGGGCGCCTGGTCGATGTGTTCATAGAGGTGAATACAACCGGTGAGTCGAGCAAGTTTGGAATTAGTGCCCGTGACACGCCCGGTTTCTTACGTGCCCTGGAGAAATTCGAGCATCTGCGTCTTTCGGGGCTCATGACCATCGGTCCCTTTCTCCCCGATCCGGAAGGCTCGCGGCCAATGTTCAGGGCTCTTCGGATTCTCCGGGACGAGCTTGCGGGAACGGGCCAGCACAACGTTGATCTTCGGCACCTGTCGATGGGCATGACGGGTGATTTTGAAGTGGCGATACAGGAAGGCGCGACCATCATCCGAATCGGAACCGCAATTTTTGGTCCGAGGGTGAAGCGTCCCTGAATGATGCGGAGGAACCCATGAAACTCACCCCCCTTGATATCAAAAAGCAAGAATTCAAGCGCATTATGCGGGGCTACGATCCCGTGGAAGTGGATACCTTCATGGATATGGTAGCGAATGAATTTGAAGAGCTGCTCAGGGCGCAAAAAGATATGCGCGACCGCATTGTTGAGCTTGAAGTTCAGCTGAAGGATTACCGCCAGATCGAGAAAACGCTCCAGCAGACGCTTCTGCAGGCTCAGGAGGCAACAAGCAAGACCTATGAGGCCGCACGGAGGGATGCAGAGAGCATTCTTCGTGAAGCTGAGCAGAAAGCGGCCAAAATCGTTGATCAGGCAACACTCGACCTGCAACGTCTCACAAACGAAATGATTGATTTGCGGGGACGAAAGGAGTCCCTGATCGGGCGCCTGCGGGTCATGCTCAGCTCTGAGCTTGATCTCATCAGGGCCCTGGAGCTCGGAACTCCGGGAGATCTTACGAGTTCCCCCTCATTAGGGACCGGAAAAGAGACGCTGGAGCTGGACCAGGTATTGAGGAATCTTGAGAATGAAGGACCTCCGGGAAAAGATTGAGCAGGCGACCCGTTTTCTGCGAACGAAAACCAGCCTGTGCCCCCCGATCGGCATCATCCTGGGGACCGGTCTGGGCGGGTTGGCAGGGGAGATCAGGCAGGACGTGGTGGTGGAGTACGCAGAAATCCCACATTTTCCCCTCTCTACAGTTGAATCCCACCATGGCAAGCTAATTTTCGGGACCCTGTCCGGAAAGCCTGTTGTTGCAATGCAGGGCCGCTTTCATTTTTATGAAGGGTACTCGCTGCAGCAAGTGACGTTCCCGGTCCGTGTAATGAAATTTCTTGGTGTTCACACGCTTCTGATTTCAAATGCCGCCGGCGGAATGAACCCCCGGTTCTCTCGCGGAAACATCATGGTCATAACGGACCATATCAATTTGCTCGGGGACAATCCTCTCATCGGGCCCAATGACGAGACGCTCGGGCCCCGGTTTCCCGATATGTCCGAGCCCTATTCGCGTGAACTCATCGCATTGGCGGACAGGGTTGCCCTTGACCAGCAAATTCATCTCGAACATGGGGTGTTCGTTGCGGTTCCAGGACCCAATCTTGAGACAAGGGCGGAATATCGATTCCTCAGGCTTATCGGGGCTGATGCCGTCGGAATGTCCACGGTGCCGGAAAACATCGTGGCAAATCATATGGGACTCAGGGTGCTGGGCTTCTCTATTATTACAGATGAATGCTTCCCAGACTCCCTGCAGCCCGCCAACGTGGAAGAGATCATCGCCGTGGCTGCCAGGACCGAACCTCAGCTGACCGCTATCATGAAGGGCGTGGTCGAGCGCATAGAGGAGCCAACGGCGGACACCCAACCACGTTCGTCCCGGACGAGTTCGTGAGCGCTGATTTATGGCAAAATTCAAAGAACTGAAAGACAAGATCTCTTATCCGGTCATAGAGCGGGAGATCACGCAATTCTGGAAGAGTGCCCGAATCTTTGAGAAGAGCTTCTCAGAACGGGCAGGTCGCCCGTCGTTCATCTTTTATGAGGGCCCTCCTACGGCAAACGGCCGTCCGGGGATCCACCATGTGATGAGCCGGACACTGAAGGATCTTGTCTGCAGGTACAAGACGATGCGTGGCTATCAGGTGGGCCGGAAGGCAGGATGGGATACCCACGGATTGCCCGTCGAGATTGAAGTTGAAAAGCAGCTGGGGTTCAGACACAAGGACGATATAGTGCGCTACGGTGTCGCGGCCTTCAATGCCAAGTGTCGCGAGTCGGTCTGGAAGTACAAGACCGACTGGGAGCAGATGACGGAGCAGATGGGATACTGGGTGGATTTGAGCCAGCCCTATATCACATTTGAGAATTCGTATATTGAATCGGTCTGGTGGGCTCTCAAGCGTTTCTTTGACGAGGGGATGATTTACAGAGGGTACAAGATCCAGCCCTACTGTCCCCGGTGTGAAACACCGCTCTCCTCCCACGAGGTCTCGCTGGGATATGAAGACGTGAAAGATCCGAGTGTCTACGTACGGATGCGTCTGAAATCCGACCCCGAAACCTCGTTCCTCGTCTGGACGACCACTCCCTGGACGCTGATTGCCAACGTCGCGCTGGCGGTACATCCCGACGTTGCCTATGTTGCAGTAGATCACAACGGCGAGAGAGTAATCCTGGCCGAGGCCCGCCTGGGGATTCTTGAAGGAGAGTATACGATCCGCAAGCGCATGAGAGGGCAAGAGCTTGCGGGGCTCGAGTATGAGCGGATCTTTGACTACCATCCGGTTGACCGGAAGGCGTTTTACGTCATTACCGCCCCCTTTGTCACCACAGATGATGGATCCGGGATTGTCCACATGGCGCCCGCGTACGGCGAGGATGACTATCAAGCCTCAAGGACACACAACCTTCCCACGATTCACCCGGTGAACCGGAGCGGCGAGTTCGGCCCGGAGGTGCGTGATTTTGCGGGCAAGTTTGTAAAGGACGCGGATGCCGACATCATCCGAAACCTGAAAGAGCGGAGAATTCTCTACCGGAAGGAGACGATTACCCACAGCTACCCGCATTGCTGGAGGTGCAAGACTCCACTCCTGTACTATGCCCGGGACTCGTGGTACATCCGGACCACGCAGTACGCAGATCAGATGATCACGCTTAACAACACGATCAGGTGGGTGCCTCCGGAAGTGGGAGAGGGGCGTTTCGGGAACTGGCTGGAAGAGAACAAAGACTGGGCACTCTCCCGCGACCGGTTCTGGGGGACGCCATTGCCGATCTGGGTGTGTTCCGACTGCGGGAAACAGAAGTGTGTCGGGAGTATTGAAGAACTCCAGCATGGAGAAAATGTCCCTGACCCGCTCGATCTCCACAAACCATACGTCGACGCGATCACGTTTCGCTGCTCCTGCGGGAAGACCATGCGGCGGACGCCGGAGCTCATTGATGTCTGGTTCGACTCCGGGGCCATGCCTTTTGCACAAGTGCACTATCCGTTTGAGAATCGTGACCTGATTGATTCCGGATCGCAGTATCCGGCGGACTTCATCTCGGAAGGGATCGATCAGACCCGCGGGTGGTTCTATTCTCTTCACGCGATCGGCTCGTTCCTGTTCAAGACACCCGCCTACCGGGCCGTGATGGTGAACGAGATGATTCTCGACAAAGACGGTCAGAAGATGTCGAAGTCGAAAGGAAACACCGTTGATCCATTTCAGGTACTCGGGAAATACGGGGCGGACACCACACGCTGGTATCTGATTACCACGAGCCCGCCGTGGCGTCCAACCATGTTCGATGAGGATGGTCTCGGGGAGGTCCAGCGGAAATTCTTCGGAACGCTTGTCAACACCTATGCATTCTTCGCGCTCTATGCAAACATTGACGGCTTCACCTACGCCGAACCCCGTGTCCCGCTGGCTGAGAGGCCCGAAATCGACCGCTGGATTCTCTCGGAGCTCACCTCTCTTCTGAAGCGCTACCAGGAGAGCATGGACGCCTACGACGTCACACGCGCGGCACGGATGGTGAGCGATTTCACGATCGATCAGCTGTCGAACTGGTATGTGCGGCGAAATCGCAGACGATTCTGGAAGAGCGACAGGAACGCGGATAAGATTGCTGCATATCAGACGCTGTACGAGAGTCTCCTCGGAGTCGTTCAGATGGCGGCTCCCTTCATTCCTTTTTTGGCGGAGGAACTGTACCGGAACTTGAACACGGTAAGTGGGCGGGAGACGAGCGACTCCGTCCACCTTGCCATGATGCCAGCTCCCGACGAGGGGTCCGTCGACGGAGATCTTGAACGCCGGATGGAAAGGGCCGAGAAAATCGTTATCCTCGTTCGGGCAATGAGGATGAAATCGAACTTGAAGGTTCGGCAGCCTCTCAAGCGGATCATTGTGCCTGTTTCGGATGAGAAGGAACGGTCCGACATCCAGGGGGTCGCGGATATTATCCTGGATGAAGTGAACGTGAAGAGCATTGAATTTGTTACGGATGAATCAGGCCTTGTGCGCAAGAAGGCCAAACCCAACTTCAAGTCGCTTGGCCCCAAATTCGGCAAGGCGGTCCAGACGGTCGCCGTGCGCATTAAGGAGCTGACCCCAGTCGAGATCGCCGAACTGGAACAGAGCGGATCCCTGACGGTTCGTGCCGGGGGAGCCGACGCGACCCTCGGGCGCGAGGATGTTGAGATCCTCCGTGAGGACATCCAGGGCTGGCTTGTCGAGACGGACGGCGAGCTGACCGTGGCGCTTGACACGGAACTGACGGAGGATCTCGTTGCAGAAGGATATGCCCGCGAGTTTGTGAACAGAATTCAGAACCTGCGGAAGGAGGCGGGATTCGACGTCACCGATCGGATCGGGATCCACTTTTCCGCACCTCCTGCATTGCGTGATATCCTGCTCGGGATGAAGCGATATATTTCGTCGGAAACTCTTGCCGAAGCAGTGGAAGACACGTTCCGGTCCGGTGACTTCGACGCGACGATCGAACTCGACAGCCACGAAATCCGGATCGGGCTTGAACGACGGTCACACAGCCAAGAGATTGCACAGAAGGAAGGGAATGCACATGGGGAAGAAAACAGGTAAGACATCCACCCGGGGGACCAGGAGTTCCTCGACGGCAGGAACGTCGAGGACAAAGAAAGCGCCGGTGAAGAAAGTAGTCCCCGTCAGAGCGAGCAGAGCCTCGGCAAAGAGGCCGCTTCTCACAAGAGCCGAGGAGACAAAGCTGCTCGGCCCGAAGGCGTTTACGGAAAGTGAGCTGCGGCATTTCAAAGAGGTGATACAACAGAAAAGAAAGGAGACGCTCGAGGAACTTGACACGCTGAAAGAAAGCATGATGGACGTTACTACCGGCGAATACGTCAGCGAGAGCTCAAATTATTCTCTGCATATGGAGCAGGGAACCGATGCGATGGAGCGGGAGAAAACCTTCCTGTTTGTTCAGCGCGAGACGAACTACCTGAATCAGCTGGACGATGCCCTGGCGCGGATCGAGGGAAAGACGTATGGCCAGTGCAAGGTATGCGGGCTGCTGGTTCCGAAGGAACGTCTTGGGGCGGTACCAACCGCGACGACGTGTGCAGAGTATAAGAACACGAATATGCCCTGTGAGCGGGGGCGGATCGCTCTCGCCAGAAAGCAGCAGGCAAAGTAGAGAAGGCGGAGGGACAAGCAAACGTGCGTGTTCTGCTACTCACGGTGGCTATCGTCATCGTCGATCAGGCGACGAAACTTCTGGTGAAGGGCGTCGCTATTCCATGGCTTGGCATCGAGTGGCAGGGCATGCCACTCGGGATGAGCAGACCGATTCTCGGCGATTTCCTGCGGCTGACCTACGTTGAAAATGCTGGGATGGCGTTCGGGATCGATCTGGGCGCAAAGCTGTTCTTTTCTCTTTTTTCGCTTGCCGCAAGTGTTGGCATCGCCTACTATCTTTTCCGCGCACGCACCGAGCGTTTCGGCTTCCGGGTCGCTCTGGCAATGATTCTGGGTGGGGCGGTCGGGAATCTTATCGATCGGATTTTTTACGGACCGCTCTTCGGGGACGGCCCTTTTTTCTACGGCCGGGTTGTGGATTTCCTGGACGTGGACTTCTTTGACATTTCGATCTTCAATTACCACATCTCCCGATGGCCGGTCTTCAATGTCGCAGACGCGTCGGTCACACTGGGCGTGCTTCTCGTCATCGGATATTATCGTGTCCTTCAGGGTGTGTCGTCCCCACGTTCGCAAGAGAGCGTGGTCTCGTCCGCTCTCGATTCCGGGGAGACCGGGGGACGGACATCGCTCCAGGTTGAAGACACCACATCGACCACTGAATCCCTTCGCTGATCCTGCGCGGAGCGCGGCGCCATGTCGCAGGAATTTACCATCGTTGTCCCAGCTGGCAAGACCAGAGAGCGGATCGACCTCTTCCTCTCGCACCACGTGGAAAACGCCACGCGTTCGAAGGTTCAGCGGGCAATCCGGAATGGGATGGTCCTCGTAAACGGCCGCCCTGTGCGGCCGAGCTACCTGGTCAGCCCCGGTGACATCATTCAGGTAACCCTGCCGCGATCCGCGCCCCAGGATGCGATTGCAGAAAACATCCCCCTTGATATTCTCTATGAAGATGATCACCTGCTCGTCGTGAACAAACCGGCCGGGATGGTTACGCACCCCGCATTCGGAAACAGAAGCGGGACGCTGGTGAACGCACTGCTGCACCATTTTTCCGGGCTCCTGGCGGTGGGTGATCCATCTCGCCCCGGGATTGTGCACCGTCTGGACAAGGACACCTCGGGACTTCTGGTCGTTGCGAAGAGCGACATGGCTCACGCGCATCTGGCACGGCAATTTGCGCGCAGGACGGTCGAGAGGGAATATCACGCAATTGTCTGGGGGAGCTTCCGGGACAGATCCGGGACAGTTGATGCTGCACTCGGCCGCAGCAAATCGGACCGCAAAAAAATCGCGGTGGTCCAGGGAGGCAAAACAGCTGTGACCGAGTACACAGTGCTCCGGCAATTCCCCTACCTCTCCCTCCTTGCACTCCGCCTTCAGACCGGGCGGACCCATCAGATCAGAGTTCACCTGGCCCATGTTCATCACCCTGTCTTTGGCGATCCCACATACCAGGGACGCAGGATCAGCTGGGGGCCCCGAACCCCCCGGCAGCGGAGTGAAGTCCAGTCGTTACTTGAAATCATCCACCGACAGGCGCTCCATGCCCGGACCATAGGTTTTCTCCACCCGGAGACAGGGAAGAGCGTCCGGTTTGAATCTCCGCTTCCCGGCGATATGCGGCGCGTTCTAGAGGTTCTCGACGAGTCAGAAGACACCTGATCTGCTCTCGGCGTCACTGTAACCACTCTGTGTACCCTTCTGCCGCCCGTCCGATTATGGGGTTGCGATTGTGAGGAAAAAAAACCACACTATGTCCTATCAGGCGGTTACGATGCAGTTGTTGGAGACAGAATGGGAGAGACACCGGAGGTGATCTGCGACAACCAAGAAATTCGGTCTATTCCTTACATCACACTCACATTCTTTTTGGAGGCTGAATGAACATCATGAGAAATCATATCCCCGGATTCCTTGTGGTGCTATTGTTGATTGCGATGGTTCCCCGTACCGGTGTGGCTCAGACCGATCTCGAAAATGCCCTGAGCCAGCTCACGAGCGAGAACGGGAAGGGGTATCTGCAACCCGCCGCTGATCTCTTCGGAGCGAACATGCACTCCGGGTATTTCCACTCCGCGGCGATCCCGCGCATGGGCTTCTCGATTGAATTTGCGATCATCGGAATGGGTGCTCCGGTGGGGGATGACCAGAAGAGTTTCATGATGAAAACCCCGGCGGGATTCAATCCTGCAACGTTCAAGAACGCAACCGTGTTTGGAGGGAAAGGGACGACGGTCACCGATGCCACAATTCCCAGCCTATCGTATCGTGGGCCGGACGGAGTGTTCAACGTTTCCCTTTTCCCTCTTGCGGTTCCCCAGTTGACCGTAGGATCGGTTCTGGGAACGCAGCTCACAGTGCGATACATTCCGATTCCCAAAGCCGGCGAAGCCATCCCGGAAGGAAAAACCTATGCGGTCGGTGTCAGACACAGCATTAGCCAGTGGCTTGCAATGCTTCCTCTTGATGTGAGCGCGTCGTTCTTCTATAACTCCATGAAGGCTGGAGATTTGCTGGACTTTAAGGGGACACAGTTCGGTGTAGAGGCAAGCAAGAATTTTTCCGTGCTGGTAGTGTATGGAGGGATTGCGATGGAGAACTCCACGCTGAAATCATCCTACACGTATACTGATCCGGTCAGCTCAACGGACTACCCGGTGAGCATTGAGCTCGACGGGGAAAATGTTTTTCGAGCCACCGTTGGAGTGGGCCTCAATCTCGGTATCTTCAAGATCTTTGCGGACGGAAATTTCGGGTCGGTCGTTCAGTTTTCAGGCGGGATCGCATTCGGAAACTGACGACAGGGAACCATCACCATCTGATCACTCACAGGGAGGCTGATTATGAAGGCACGGATTGTGCTGCTCGCCGTCGTTGTGCTCTTTGCCACTGGCGGTTGGGATTGCTTTAATGAGAATATCACCGTTCCCGTTGACGTGAAATTTAGCGCTGCGTATCCAATCAACGCCGGTCCGAATCTGACCTTCGGAGGGACGAAGTCGATCGTTGTGCGCGAAGGCGTCAAGGAGGCATTCCGGGATGATATCTCCGAAGGACACCTGTACGACATTCAGGTCAGAGTTACGGGGGCGTACAACGGCTCGGTTGCCGGGAGCGCAGCGGTGAATGGAGTGACCTTTCTTACGTATTCCGGGAAATGGTCAGACTTCTCTGAATGGCAATCTCTTCTTGGAAAGTCTGCATTTATCGCGCCGCAGGCAGCCGGGGTGAATGAACTTGCAGCAGTATTGAAGAATCTTTCCCCCTACGATATTGTCTACCTCTCGGGCGGAGGAACGCTGTCGGGGCAGACTCCAGTCCCCACAGGCCTGGCTGTTGAAATTCAGGTTCTCGGCCAGGCGGACACACAGGTTAACTAGGGAGATCGTCCGGGACGGGCAGTACCGGAGAGGAATTCTCTTCGTTTGAGGAGAGGCGCAAAGCCTCCGGGCAGGAATGCACGGAGGCTTTGCCGTCTTTGGAACTCAGGCTTGATTGCCGCAAGCGGGTTTCGTAGATTTTTCCAGAATGACGTCCCCACGGTACGACCTCCTCGGCATGAACCTGAACGATCTTTCGGCGGTCGCTGAAGATCTGGGGGAGCCGGCGTATCGCGGGAGACAGCTATTCGGCTGGATTTACGGCAAGGGAGTGTCCAGCTTTCGCGCGATGACGGATCTCAGCGCATCGTTCCGTGAACGGCTTGAGCTGGCGGCGACTCTCGAAGGGATACGCCTCCGCACGAGCCGGATCTCGAACCGTGACGGGACCACGAAGTTCCTGTTTGCGCTCCGGGATGGAGGCAGCATCGAGAGTGTGCTGATTCCCCCCGCCCTGGCTTTTTCCGGGGGATCAGCAGTGCGGGACGATGAGCAGACCCGTCTCACTCTTTGCGTCTCCACCCAGGCTGGGTGTCCGCTTGACTGTCAGTTCTGTGCGACGGCGACNNCTCATGAACTTTGACCAGGTCATGAAGGCGGTGGATATTTTCTCGGCGGGGATGGGTGTGGCGGCGCGCCGGATCACAGTTTCCACAGCCGGCTGGGCGAGCGGGATCCGGCGAATGGCCGATGAGGGGCGGAAACCGAAACTGGCAATCTCACTCCACAGTGCGATTCAGGAAACGCGGGCAGCCCTAATGCCCGTTGCCAGGAAATTTCCCCTGACGGACCTTCGCTCGGCGATCGAGCAGTATTACCACCAGGTGCGCCGCCGGGTAACGTATGAGTATATCTTCTTCGACGGCGTCAACGATTCGGAGAAGGAGTTCCGTGCGCTTGTGAAATTCGCGCGGCGCGTTCCCTGTAAAATCAATGTGATTCCGTATCATTCGGTTGCATTTACCGGCGCCGTCGGATTGCGCGCAAGCCTGAAGCCGTCTCCAAGAGCCGATACACTCGTTGACCGTCTTCGGCGGGAGAACCTGACCGTCATGGTCCGGAGCAGCGCAGGGGAGGACATTGAGGGTGCCTGCGGCCAGCTCGCGGTGCTGCACGGGAGACCGCGTCGCACAGGGGATCCGGGACACCGTTCGCGCGCCGAATAGACTGACTCTCTGACTGGAGCATTTTTATGCGATTGATACTCATTGGGCCGCCCGGTGTCGGGAAAGGAACCCAGGCAAAGCTTCTCGCCGAGCATCTGGGTGTTCCACATATTTCCACCGGCGATCTCCTGCGGTCCGCCGTCGCAGCAGGGACGCAATTCGGGAAAAGGGCGAAATCTATTATGGATGCGGGACAGCTGGTTCCCGACGACATCATGGTCGGGATCGTCCGTGATTCGCTCTCGTCGCCCCGGGCCGCCGGGGGATTCATCCTGGACGGTTTTCCGAGGACGGTTCCACAGGCGGAAGCGCTCGCAGGGCTGTTCGATCATCTTGGCGTCCGCACCTACACCGTACTGAATCTGGAAGCTGACGACGAGGAAATCATCCGGCGGCTCGGCAACCGCATCATGTGCCGGAACGAGGGAAAGATCTTCAACCAAGAAATGGATGGGATCACGGCCAGGGATCAATGTCCCTCCTGCGGCGGACCGCTCTATCAGCGTGATGACGACCGGGCAGAGACAGTCCGCGAGCGCTTGCGGGTCTACCACAGTACGACGCAGCCGCTTCTCGACTACTATGACGGGAAGGGGGTTATGATCACTGTTGACGGGATGAACTCTATTGATATCGTGAACAGAGAAATTCAAATACTCCTCAACGATGTTCAATCTTCGTCGTAGGGGGAACACCGGGCATCCGCTGATCATTGCACACCGCGGGAGTTCCGCCACTGCGCCGGAAAATACGCTCAGGGCTTTTCAGGAAGCGGAGAAGGCGGGAGCGGACATGGTCGAACTTGATGTCCGCATGACACGGGACGGCGTTCTTGTCGTGATTCATGACCGGGGTCTGAAGCGAATAGCAGGCATACGGGGCCGGGTGGCTGAGTGTCCTTCCTCTGTTGTTCAACAGCTCGACGCGGGAAAGTGGTATGGGCGGGGGTTTCGCGGAGAGCGAATTCCACTCCTCAGGGATGTTTTGCGGGCGCTCCGGCCGGAGACTGGCCTGAATATTGAGGTAAAAACCGACGGTGACCAGGGACGAAGGGTGGTGGTGGCGAGGGCACTGTGCCGTCTGCTGGCCGAGGAACGTCGGGGGCGCCGGATACTCATCTCCTCGTTTGACCATCTGTTTCTGCGCCGCTTTCATTCCCTCTGTCCCCGGATTCCCATTGGTGCGCTCTATATGTCCGTTCGGGATCTGGCGGTTCCGCCCGCGCGACTCTGTCATCGGTGCGGAGCGACGACGTTCATTTGCAGCCGGAGTCAGATCAGGAAGAGACATCTCATCAATGCCCGGACCCATCATCTGGACGTTATCGTGTACGGTGTCGAACGGCGGAGGCATCTCGCCAGGCTTCGCCGGTTCGGCGTTGATGCAATGATGACGAATGATCCAGGGAAACTCCGTCGTTTCCTAGAGGAGTTCTGAATGAGCAGGTGTTTCCGACATTCCATGGTGTTCCGTATCCACTGGCTTGTCCTTTTCTTCCCGCTTATGGCCGGATGTGGCGGTGGACCGTCACGGGAGCAACTCGTTGCGGACAGCACGTCTGCAGCCGGCATGGCAGCGCTTGCCGAGGGCAGAGAGCTGGAGGCGAAGGCGCTTCTTCGTTCCGCACTGGCCCTTGACGAACGTCTGGGGCGGACAGACCGGACCGCGGAAGAGACCGGCGTCCTTGCCCATCTGGCGGCTGTCACGGGCGACATTGACAGCGCACTCCTCTACTATGAACGGTCAATCCGGCAGTACCGTGAGACGGCGCAGCGGGACAGCGTCCGTTCGCTCACCCTGGCGATGGTGCAGCTGGTCCTCCGTACGGGGCAGTCGCGGAAGGCGTTCAGGCAGCTTGAGGATGCGCTCCGGCTGGCGAGGGTTTTCGGAGACAGTGTCGCGGTACAGGAGTATTCCTTTGCGCTTCTGCCTGTCTGTCGCACCCTTGAGCGATGGGATATGGAAGAGCGCATGGTGAATAATTTGTTGAAGGGCTACAGCAACCCGCCTCAGCCGGGGAAGCTCGCGAGGCTATACGCAGAGATCGGTCGGTCCCAGTTCTTCCGTGGCGAGTTCGATCGAGCGGCTGAGCATTTTCTCCGGGGATTCACCTATGCGGAGCAGGCGAGGGACTCCGTGCTGGCGATACGGTGTCTGCTTCATGTTGCGATGTCGTTTGACGCCATGGGACGTGTCACCGAGACGTTTCAATCGTTCAGTGACGGCTTGAAACGCGCGGGTGCGACAACGGGTGCGCACGAGGTACGGACGGAACTGCTTCTGCGTATCGGAAACGCATATCTGCGCGCCGGCATGGTCGATCAGGCACGACGATTCTTCCAGGCCGCTCTCGCTGCAGCCATCGGTGGGTCCAATAAGATTCTGGAGGGATACTGCATCATTCAACTTGGAGCCTGTGACCTCACTGCCCAGCCGGATGAGGCAGTGACGCAATGCCGGTCAGCGATCCTGCTTTGTGAAGCATTCGGTTTTGGGCGTGGTCTCTCCTATGCCCACATCGTACTGGGCCGCGCTCTTGAACGCAAGGGGGAATCCACGGAGGCCCTCCAGGCATTCAGGAATGCGGTGGGGCATCTTGAGCGACTGCGGTCACCGCTGGACCGGGAGGAGCTCCTGAAGGATTGTGAAGAGACCGTGTTGGGGGGGCGGATTTCTGCAGCGTATGACGATGCGATCGGGATTCTCCTGCGGACCGGCCAACCCGACGACGCGTTCATTCTTACTGAACGACGGAACGCATGGATTGCATTGTCGAAACTGGGCGGGCTCGAACTGGCGATCGCTGATCCGTCCGGAGCAGCTGCGCTTTCGGATTTTCGCCTTGCGGAGGGGGAGCGCATCGGTGTGGAATCGCGACTGGCCGAGTTTCTTGTGGCCACCCCGCAGAAAAGAGACCTGCTTCAGGTCCTGAAGCAGGCGTTGGAGCGCACAGAGGAGCGCGTTCGCCGGACTTCGGAGGTCCTTGTCCGGTTGCATCCCGCCCTCGAGCCGTTTGTACAGATTCGAGGCCCGGCGCCGAACGAAATTCAGAATCGACTTGCTCCAGGCACAACGCTCCTGGAATATTTCCCCACGCGGCGTTCGCTAGCGGTCTTTGTTCTCCAGAACGGGCGGAGAAGCGTGCAGGTTGCCGCCGTCGATCGGGGCGGATTGGTGTCAGCCATCCGTTCGCTTGAAACTGCCATGCGCCGGGCAGAAGCGAAGACGGATTCAATCAGCCGGATCAGCGTGTTGCCGGACGACGCATCCTCCGATCTCCTCCGGTATCTGTATGAGGCGTTCGTCAGGCCAGTCGAAGCCGATATAGCCTTGAGCTCTCGCGTCATCGTGGTTCTTCCGGAGGAGCTCTCCCTCGTTCCCCTTCATGCCCTGCGCAGGAATCGCCTGCCCGGGACCCTCTATCTTGGACAGCAACGGAGTGTCAGTTATCTCCCAGCGGCATCCTGGGTCCGGGCGGAGAGGCCGGAAGCGGTTCCGATCCGCGAGGTGATCGGTCTGGGGTATCGAGGGAGCACGGGATGGGATGTAGAATACGAGCTTCGGGATATCCGGGCATTTTACAGGGACGCGCGACTGTACTTCGGGACGAGTGCCACAGAGGGGACGCTCGAGCGCGAGCATGCGGATCTCCTGCATCTGGCGCTCGTGTTCCGGTACAATCCGGCAGCGCCGGGAAATACCGCGGCGGTCTTTTCCGACGGCAGGTCCGCGGATCTCACTGCGAGGGTTTCTCTCGGCCGCTTTGCATCTCTCGGTGGGTATCGCGCCGTCGTGGTATCCGACTTATGGCCTGGAAAGGAAGGATCCAGTTCCGTGATTGCGCCCTCGTTGCTCTCCGGGGGGGCAACAGCAGTCGTCGTCACGGCGTACACGCCGTCCCGAAAGGCCAAGAAGGTCTTCAGTGAGTCGTTCTACACCGCTCTGCTGGGGGGAGCGGACGTTCAGACGGCGCTCAGGAGTGTCTACAACGAGATGATCGGAGATCCGGAATTTGCTTCTCCCCTCGTGTGGGGGACCTACGCACTCTGGGGGGATTGAGTGTGAACTCGGTCAGGTGCGATGCGGCCGCAGCGTGGCACGGTCTTCCAGTGCATCCCGCCGCATCTTCTCGAACAGCAGGATGATACCCATCATCACGAGGACGAGAGTCCATTGCAGTGTGAGCTGCGAGAAATCCACACTGTAGACTATCGGCGCGTTGGTCAGCAGGTCGTCGACCGCTCGTCTCGGTTCCTGGAGAAGGAAGGCATACCCGGAGGAACGCCGCGCATGAAAACGGTCGGTCCGTGTCCAGGGCGGGAATATTCCCATTACCAGAATGAGAAATGTTCCAACGGCGACGACAAGTTTCTGATGTTTAGTCATCATGGCACCATAGTTGATGCCACAAAGGTACAATCGGGAACTTTGTAGAAACATGATCTGCGGCACAGAGCGGGGGGAGTGCGGAAGTCAGGGAGCGAGACTCCGGAGGGGGGAGATTCAGGGCCGGCGGACGGTGACGTTGCCGAAATCAGCCTTCACTTTGATATTCATGCGCGTTCCCGCGCTTGCGTAGTTATTGCTGACGTACTGATTGTTTCCGGAGGTTGAAAAGTCTTCCGAGCAGTCGATGCGTGACACCCAACTCTTTTCATAGGATACTCTGGCGCCGGCCTCGGCCGGGACAATGATCGTCACCGCGCCAAAACCGACCTCGACATCAACATCCACCTCTGCCGGCATCTTCCCCCCGAAATCAAGTTCATAGCTCCCAACGCCTCCCTGGAAACGAAGCCTCTTAAAATTGGCGTTTCCAAGGCTGTGGCTCCGGAACTGGCCGACCCCGGATTCGATGGTGAGATTGTCGATTCGGGTGGTGTTTGGCTCATCGAATGAGAGCATGATATCACTCGCCCCGGTAGAGAGCCTGAAATCCCGCACCTTCAGTCCGGTGAGGTTGAAGTTTCCCTTTCCCGCTTTCAGTTCCACATCGAACGAAACAGGGATGGCATCGGAAAATTCGAGGTGCCAGCTTCCACGGTCAAAATTAAACGACCCGGATTCCCCGTCTCCCCGCTCGTCGGATTTCCCGAGAGTGATATCTGCATACCCCACCCTATTCCGGATGGAGTAGTCCACGTTTGTCAGCGAGGCGGATTCCGTGTCCCGGGCGAAGAGGGCAAGGACTTTTTCCTCCTCTCCGCGGCGGAAGACAAGCGTGCCGATAGACGAGGAGAGAACGACGTTCAATTCCTTTTCTGTAGTCCTGCCGATTTCGCGGGTTGGCTGCCGTTCCTGAGCGAACCCCGCAACGACGGCGGGAACGATCAGTCCGGCGGCCAGAGCGAGGGAGCGTATGGACGTTGATATGCGCAACGGAGTCCTCGGTATGATCCGCTATTATATACGATTATCAGGGGGAGGAAGTTACAACAGGCCGTGCCCCCGGAGGAATCAGGCGGACGCAACCTGACCCCCATCCCTGGGACGCGGATCAATAGTGTTTGATTCTGTGTCGAAGCTGCTTGTAGAGGAGTTCCCGGGCACGAAAAATGTGGGCTTTCACCGTGCCAATAGGGAGTCTGAGCAGCTTCGCAATCTCTTCATAGCTTTTTTCATCGACATGCCTCAGTTGAATGACCTTCCGGTACTTCTCGGGAAGTTGGTCGATCGCCTGTCTGATGAGGCGTGCCCGTTGCGAGCGGATCAGATCCTTGTCGGCTTCCGCAGAATCATCCGGTAGCTCGAATGTGAAATCGCTGTCTTTCGACTCGATCGGCTTATCGATCGAAAACATCTGCAGCTTCTTCTTCCGGATATAATCGATGCTGTTATTGGTAGCGATTTTATAGAGCCAGGTGGAAAAGGCGAATTCCTCGTTGAAACTCTTCAGAGAAGCAAACGCCTTGATAAATGCTTCCTGGGTGAGATCCTCAACCTGCTCACGGTCATGGACCATGCGGTAAATGAAGTTGTGAATGGCATCATGGTACTTGTCCATCAACTTCTGGTATGCCTGGTCATTGCCTCTGAGCGCCTCCTGGATCAGGAGAGAGTCCTCGGCACGCGAGTCCTGTTTGCGCTGTTCTTTAGTGAGGGCGGTGGATTGCGGCGGTGAGGTATGTGGCTTTCGATTGCGGGCCATGCGAGCGAAAAGTACAGAAAAGGGTTCTAACTATCAAGAAGATAGCTCGGTTGCTTCGTGGTATGGAAATGTGTACGTTTTGACATGTTCATCACATTCGAAGGTCTGGATTTTTGCGGCAAGACGACTCAGGCGAACCTTCTAGAGGCGCGATTGCGGGGACACCCGTTGCCCGGACAGGATGCCGTCCGGCCGGTTCGTTTCCTGCGGGAGCCCGGAGGGACACGAATCTCGGAGCGCCTGAGGGAAATTCTGCTTGACCGAAGGAATCTGGAGCTTTCCGAGACGACCGAGCTCATGCTGTTTGCCGCAAGCAGGGCGCAGCTGGTCACGGAGGTGATTCGGCCGGCGTTACGCGCGGGAGAAACGGTCATCTGCGACCGGTACGCCGATTCAACCACAGTCTACCAGGGATACGGCCGGGGTCTGGATCTCCAGGCCATCGGCCACATCAACAGACTGGTAACAGACGGACTTGTCCCCGACATCACAATTGTGGTCGACGTCGATCTGGACGAGATCGAGAGACGACGACGGGAGGCGGGGCTGGCGTCTGATCGCATGGAGAGTTCCGGTCGAGCGTTCTTTGAACGGGTCCGGAACGGATACCTTGAACTCTCGCACAAAGAGCCGGACCGCGTTGTTCGCGTCAACGGCATGGAGTCTATTTCCGCGGTGGAGGCTGCCATCTGGCAGGTTCTGCAGAAGCATTCAACAAAATCGATCGAACGTATTTCACGGGGAGCGCCATGAAGATAGGGCATCGTATTCGGTTCAGGCATCTGGGGATGGCCGCGGCCGGTCTTGGTCTGGCTGTGATGGTTCTGACGGGAGCACTGCCCCTTCCTGACGACGAGTATCTGTTCAAGGTGTACCAGAATATTCAGACATTCGGGCGTGTGTACAAAGAGGTGTCAGTGAACTACGTCGATCCTGTGGACCCGGGGCGGTTCATGCAGGCCGGGATCGACGGGATGCTGGGCACGCTGGATCCGTACACTGTCTACATCGGGAAGGAAGACGCCGATGAAGTTGACCTTATGACCAGCGGGAAATACGGAGGCATCGGGGTTACTATAGGGATGCGGGACGGGGTGGTTCAGGTTATTACGGTCATGGACGGCTACTCGGCCCAGCGCGCTGGGATTTTGCCGGGGGACCGGCTCGTGCGGGTGGACTCCGTTGTTGTGACGGGGAAGAACGCCGATGAGATCCGAAACCTTACTCGTGGTGAACCTGGAACGGAGGTTCACGTTCTTGTTGAACGGGAGGGTGAGCCGGCGCCGATTCAGTTTGTTCTCCTCCGCGAGGAGATTCAGGTCATGAACGTTACCTATGCCGCTTATGTCTCCGACGGAATCGGGTACATCCGTCTGGAACGGTTCTCCCGAAAAGCGGGCGAAGAAGTCCGGCAAGCGATCCGTGATCTCCGCGGGTCCGGCGAACTTCGCGGACTCGTGCTTGATGTGCGCGGGAATCCCGGTGGTCTTCTGGATGCCGCGGTCGATGTGGTGAGCAAGTTTGTCCCCAGAGGGAGCACCGTCGTGACGACCAAAGGTCGGAGGTCGGACGCAGACAAGAAGTACTCGTCCGCAGAAGAACCGATCCTTCCCGACCTTCCACTTGTGGTCCTGACAGACCGGGGGAGTGCGAGCGCCAGCGAGATTGTCAGCGGCAGTTTGCAGGATCTCGACCGGGCGGTTATTGTGGGGACACGAACGTTCGGGAAGGGCCTTGTGCAGACCATTGTGCCGCTTGAGTATGGAGCACAGCTGAAGATCACCACGGCTCGGTACTACACGCCGAGCGGAAGAAGTATTCAGGAGATTGATTACACGCACCGGGATCAAAACGGCGTGTTCGGGCCGACTCCGGACACCCTGCGGCGGGAATATACGACCACCCACGGTCGGAAAGTGAGAGACGCTGGAGGGATTGCGCCGGACTCGACAGTCGATCCCGCAGATCCGGGCCCGATGGTCCGAGACCTTCATCGTCACGGGATGTTCTTCCGATTCGTGAACCGGTATCTGGCGGATCATAAGGGAACAGTTCCGAAGGTTGCGACTGAAGAAATCCTCGGTGAATTTCGATCGTTTCTTACGGCGGAGAAGTTTGACTATCAAGAAGAGAGCGAGGGACAGCTCAAAACCCTGAAGGAGATGAGTTCTCAGCTCCATTACGGGGCCGAGGTCGCCGATCAGTTGCAGCAACTGGGGGTTGCTCTTGAGAGGGAGAAGCAGAGGGGATTTGACCGCTACAGAGACCACATCGCTCATGAGCTGACGCTTGAGCTGATGAATCGTGCGTCGGGTGAAAAAGGCAGAATCGAAGCGTCCCTGAAAAACGATCCACAATTGAACGCGGCGGTCAGCATTCTCAATAATCCGAAGCTGTACACCAGCAAATTGAATTCCTGAGCATACCAGGCATTATGGAACCGCTGCAGATTGCCCTTCTGCTTCTGGCAGGGGCTGTGACCGGCTTCCTGGCGGGTTTTTTCCGAATCGGAGGGGGGGTCATCCTTGTTCCGATCCTTCTGGCGTTTTTTCAGGGGACGGGGGTCTCTTCGCTGGTTGGCACTCACCTCGCATTTGGCACGAGCCTGCTGGTTATTGCGTTCACAGCGTCCAGTGTAGCCTACCGGCATGCCATTCATCATCAGGTCATCTGGAAAACCGTTCTGGTTCTCGGGATCGCGGCCATTCTCGGCGCTCTGGGCGGATCCTGGCTTGCCGGGCTTCTGGCGGGAAAGACTCTTCAGAAGTTTTTTGCGGTGCTGGCGTTCCTATCGGCGATTCGGCTTCTCGCGGGGCTGAAGAAACCGGGAGGGGACGGGGAGCCGAAACAGGGGGCGCCCGGCCTGCTGGCGACCGGGCTGACGGGCGGTATTGTCTCCTCGCTTGGCGGGGTCGGGGGATCGATTGTGATGACGCCAGTGCTATATAGCATTCTCCGTTTTCCCCTGCAGAAAGCGATTGGTACGTCGAGTGCGGGCGTGGTAATCGGTGCGCTGGCAACCGTGATCGGGTATGTTCTCCAGGGGTGGAAAAGTCCCCTGCTCCCGTCGGGGACTTTCGGCTTTGTTGATCCCCTTGCCGCCATTCCTCTGATTCTCGGTTCTGTACCCGCAACACTGCTGGGTGCGAGGATGGAGGGTGCCGCGAAATCGGACGCACTCCGGAAACTCTTTGCAGTTTTCCTGGTTATCATTGCAATGAAGATGTTCTTCTTCTGAACTCACCCGGGGGACGGATAAGCCTACCGGGTGCTCCTCTTCCCGAGTCCAAGCCGTGTTTCAACCTGCCGCACAATCTCTTCCAGGTCCTGAGCCCGGTTGACGAAATCAACCTCGTCGGAGTGAATGATTAGCACATTCCCGGAGTGGTAGCGGTCGATCCATGCTTCATAGTGCCTGTTCAGCTGTTCAAGGTATTCTTTGCGGATTGACTGCTCGAAGTCCCTGCCGCGCAATGCAATCTGGCGCAGAAGCGTGTCCACACTTGCGCGAAGATAGATTAGCAGGTCAGGCGGTCTCAGGTATTCTGTCATGACCTCATAAAGCGCGACGTAATTATGGTAGTCTCTCTCCTCCATCATCCCGATTTCATACAGGTTCCTGGCGAAGATCTCGGCGTCCTCGTAGATGACCCTGTCGAGGATAACTGACCGAGGGCCTTCGCTGATTGCCTTGTGGCTTCGAAACCTGTTTGAGAGAAAATACACCTGCAAATTGAAAGACCACCGGTTCATATCCCTGTAAAAGTCCGCGAGGTACGGATTATCTTCCACGGACTCGAAGAACGGCTCCCACTTCATCCTCTGGCTCAGCAGGTGTGTCAGAGAGGACTTCCCGGACCCGATGTTTCCCGCAACTGCACAGAACACCTTCTTCCTATCAGCGATGTCTGGGCGGGTGGATGAGTGGCGGTGGAGTGTTCTGGTTTTGGCTGTCATGGGGTCTCCGCATGGAGGAATCTGGAGAGCTGTTCAAGCCCGTCGACGGCACGGGGGCCGGGCCGGGAGAGAATATCGGGGTCGATACGATATACGCGATGTTGCCGGACTGCCTGCAGGCCCGACCATTCCGGGAACGCGGCGGTCAAGGCTTCGTCCGCGCGGAGGAGGTCGGAGGTGAGGATGATTGCCTCGGGGTTGGTCGTAAGCACTGCCTCCCTGCTGTACGCAGGATATGTCCCGGAGATGCCTGCTGCAATGTTCAGACCGCCTGCGAATCGAAGGAGTTCATCGACAAACGTTCCCGACCCTGCGACCATCAGTGGTTGCAGGGATACAAAAAGCAGGACCCGCACCGGGCTGGACTCATCGTGCTTGCGTATGCTGTCCACGCGCGAGGTTAGTGATGCGGCCAGGCGAGAGGCTTCCGCGTCGTGGCCGGTAAGCATTCCGAGTTTCAGCAGCGATTGTGAAATTCCCTGGAACGTCCTCGGGTTTGTTACGAATACCGGAATTCCCAGTGCTATCAGCCTCCCAAAATCCTCCCTCGTATTGCCCTCCATGCTCACAACGATCAGGTCCGGTGCGAGGGCAATAATTGCTTCGAGGTTTGGGTTGACCATGCCGCCTACGCGGGGGATTCCTCTGGCTTTCTCAGGAAAGTCACAATAGAGGGTGACGCCCACGATCTGCTCACCCGCGCCTATGGCAAACAGCGATTCTGTAACGCTGGGTGCAAGCGACACGATTCTCCGGGCCGGTTCCCGCAGACCGACGGTGCGGTTCAGATCGTCGCGCACCGATATTTGCATGTCCGGAAGCGTCCCGCCCGTGACTGGCGGCGGGATCATCAGGAGGGGTAAGATCAGATAACGGAGATGCATGGTGGATCCGCGAACGATGGTCGTACGGGTGCCAATGTCCCGGGTGTTGCTGCCGGCCCGTTCCCGGGTGAGGTCCCTGCTCAGTAGCTGTCCGGAGTCAGCTCGACTTTTCCTCTGAACACTCTGTAGATGAAAACCGTATAGCCAACCACAACCGGCATCCCGATCAGCGCAATTACCAGCATTACCTTCAGCGCCGACTGCGACGAGGCGGCGTTGTACACGGTCAGACTGTACTGAAGATCGATGCTTGAAGGGACAAGCCGCGGAAAAAGACCCACGCCAGAAAGTCCCAGGAGAGCTCCAATGAATGTGCTTGACGCCAGAAATGCCCGCCTGTGTCGGAGTGATTTCAGGGCGACACGCGTTACAGTGGCCGCCGCAAATCCCACGAGCAGAAAGATCCATGTGAGTGGATTCAGGAACATTCCTTCGACCAGATGGGGGGCCGCAAGAAAGGTGCTGACAGTGATCAGACCATACAGCGAGACAACCAGAATCCAGGTCGATGCGGCCCAGCGTCCCAGCTTGTGCCGGAGCGATCCTTCCGTCTTCAATGTCAGATAGATAGCCCCGTGCATAACGCAGAGGGAGGCCGTGAGTAGACCGACGGCGAGCGCATAGGGATTCAACAGGCTGAGGAAACTTCCGGCGTAAACGCCACCTCGCTCGAGGGGGACGCCCCTGAGGATGTTTCCGAACGCGATTCCGAGCAGGAGGGCAGGGAGCAGGCTTCCCAGGCCGAACCCCCAGTCCCAGATGCGCCTCCAGCGAAGGGAGTCAACCTTTCCCCGGAATTCAAGTGCGACGGCGCGAACGATCAGCGCAAACAGCAGCAGCATCATGGCCAGATAGAATCCGCTGAAGACAGTAGCATACACAATCGGAAATGCTGCAAAGAGTGCCCCCCCCGCGGCAAGAAGCCAGACTTCATTGCCATCCCACACGGGGCCGATGGCGTTGAGATAGATCCGTTTCTGGTGGTTGTCCTGTGTAAACAGCGAAAGAATTCCCACGCCGAGATCAAAGCCGTCCAGGATCGCATACCCGGTCAAGAGCAGGGCAACCAGTACAAACCAGATCAGGTTAAGATCCATCAGGCCACCGCCTCCTTTCCTGTTTCCGGTGCAGGGCCCTGCCGAATCTTTCTGACGAGGAGAAAGATATACAGGGAGCCGAGGCAACAATAGATTGCCGTGAAAAGAATCAGGGAGAAGAGAATCTCTCCGGCAGTCACCGTGTACGAGACCGCGTCGGTAGTTTTCAGGACGTGGTAGACGATCCAGGGCTGACGGCCCACCTCAGCGGCGATCCATCCGAGCTGGCAGGCGATGAGCGGGAGCGGAATGGACCAGAGAAGGGCTCGCAGAACCGGTTTGCTGTTCCAGAGGGTTCCTCGATAGAGCTTCAACGCAGCAATTGCCATGATGCCAATGAAGTAAAACCCGAGGATCACCATATTGTGGAAGGACACGAAGGTCAGCCAGAGAGGAGGAATCTCATCGTAGGGAAACTGATCGAGTCCTTTCACCGGGGCATTCATGTCGCCGAATGCCAGCAGGCTGAGCAGGCCTGGAATTTCCACGGGAGCCTTGAGTGCGGGCGGTTTGTCGGTCGGGTAGGCAAATATGACAAGTGGTGCGCCGGTTCGGCTCGTATACAGCCCTTCGATTGCGGCGAATTTCTCAGGCTGGGTCCTGGCGACCTGGCGGGCGTGTTCGTGGCCGAACGGCATCACTTCCAGAAGTGAGGCGACAAGGCCGACGAGAACAGCCATCTTCAATGATGTTTCCGCAAATTCGCGCTCACGGTTTCTGAGGAGATAGTACGCTGCAACACCGCTCATGAGAAACGCCCCCGAGATTAGACAGGCGTCGACCGTATGCAGGTAGCGAATAATCGTCGAAGGGTTGAAGATCGCCTCGGAGAAACTTGTGAGTTCCGCGCGGCCGTTGCGAATCACAAATCCGGCCGGTGTCTGCTGCCATGAATTAGCGGCAATGATCCAGAACGCAGAGAGGGTGGAGCCGACGGCAACCATGAGCGCGGAAAACCAGTGCACTCGTCTGGAGACTCTATTGCGTCCGAAGAGAAAGAGTCCGAGGAACACAGACTCAAGGAAGAAGGCAAACACGCTTTCCGCGGCGAGGGGTGCTCCAAAGATATCTCCCACGAACTTCGAGAATTCAGCCCAGTTGGTCCCGAATTGAAACTCCATTACAATTCCGCTGGCAACACCGACGGCGAACGTCAGTCCAAGGATTTTCCCAAAGAACGTTCCAATTCGCACGTATACCGCTTCATTTCTTTTCCACCCAAGGGTTTCCGCGATCAGAATAAGCCATGAGAGCCCGATCGTGATCGGCGGGAAGAAGAAGTGGAATCCGATCGTAAGAGCGAACTGGAGACGGGCAAGCAGTACCGCGTCCATACCGTGCGTTCCTTTGCGACAGTACCAGAGTGTATCCCTTCCCCGTAGGGGCACGAGCGTGCGCGGAGGGAGCGGGGGACGACGTCGGCGGGGTACCTCCGACGCCGAATGGAGCCGAGAGGATGCCGTAGAAAAGATATCGAAATTCCTTGAGATGTGAAAGGAGGCATGCCGGCATGGGCACCGGGCGCATTGATTTTCCAGGTGAATTTCTTGACATTAGGTTTCATTCGGCGTGCGTCCTCCCAGTTTCCGGAGTTCGTGTGGACAAATTCATCATACGCGGCGGCAGGCGCCTTTCAGGAGCAGTGACCGTCGGTGGCGCAAAGAATGCAACGCTTGCCTTGATGCCCGCAGCGCTCCTTGCTGCGGGGACCTATCGGTTGGCAAATACTCCAATTCTGAGAGATGTTGCGACCATGGGTGCCCTCCTTCGCTCCATGGGGATGACGGTAGATCTGGCGGATCACGTTCTGACTCTTGAGACCTCGGGCGTTAACAAGTTCGAAGCTCCGTATGAGCATGTAAAAAAAATGCGGGCATCCGTTTACGTTCTCGGGCCGCTTCTTGCCCGATTCGGGCGCGCGAAAGTGTCCCTTCCCGGGGGATGTGCGTGGGGCCCGAGGCCGGTGAACCTGCATATAGAGGGGATGCGACGACTCGGTGCAAGCATCGATCTTGAGGGGGGATACATTGTTGCCAGGGCCAAGCGGCTTCACGGCGCACGCATCACGTTCGATATCTCGAGCGTCGGCGCCACGGGCAATATCCTTATGGCTGCCGTCCTGGCACACGGGACAACGGTGATTGAAAACGCGGCGATCGAACCGGAGATCGTGGCGCTTGCGGAATTTCTGTCGGCGATGGGAGCTCGTATACACGGTGCCGGCACAACCCGGCTCGAGATTGAAGGTGTTCCCTCACTGCATCCTGCTGACGCGACAACAATCCCCGATCGCATTGAAGCAGGAACGTTCCTGGCCGCAGCAGCAATCACCCGCGGGAGCGTACTCCTGGAGCATGTCAACCCGGAACATCTGACTGCAGTTCTGGCGAAACTTGAGGATGCTGGCTGCGCCGTCACGACAACCGAGAGCACGGTGACCCTGAACGTTCCGGAACACCTCCGGCCGGTCGACGTTACCGCGTCGGTCTATCCGGGGTTCCCGACGGACATGCAG
>DKBG01000334.1 GCA_002451155.1 Ignavibacteria bacterium UBA6906 | reverse complement strand
AGAGCTACTACAAGATATTGATGGAGCTGGTCACGGTACTTCGGGATTCTCATACAGAAGTCATCCCACCCTGGGGGCGATTTACCCCGGGCTATGACATGCCGCCAGTCGAGGTGAAGGTTTTCGATGACAGATTCTTTATCATCCGGACCGGTGACAATGAGGAAATTAGAGCGCAGAACGTGGTTCCTGGGACGGAAATCTTGGAAGTGGGGGACGGTAATCCGGTAAGGANNGAAAGATCCCTTTGTGTACTCGTTTGTCAGACATCTCATGGCAAAGTCTATCACGCACTCTATGTTCCCGGATCGGATTCTCTACATTAATCTGCCGAATTTCGAGGATGGGAACAAAGGGATCCGAGACGACTTTATTGAGCTGATAGAAAAGACCGACTTCACCGATATCCGGGGAATGATCCTTGACCTGCGCTATAACCTGGGTGGCTCTCACAACATTCTACATCCGATTGTCAGTTGCGTGATCGATTCAGTAGTGAAGACACCGAGTGACCACTACATCCAATTTGCGCCTGCACCAACCAGGTGGGGCGAACGAGATGCATTCATATTGAAGACTCGGAACTGGAAGGTTTCTCCTCGTGAGGGCAAACGCTACAACGGTCCCCTGGTTCTTCTGATCGGATCGACCACCCACAGCTCCGGGGAAGATATGGTTATTGAACTGAGCCAGAGAGGGAATTGTGTGACCATTGGAGAACCGACGGCCGGTGGTGCCGGCGGGAGATACCCCTCGTCCCTGCCTGGCGGCGGTGAATTTTCCGTAAGCACCTTTAGAGCAACCTATCCTGACGGGAGAGACTATATGGAGATGGGGATTCAGCCGGATGTCGAAATCCGTGCGACTCTGGACGATATCCTTGCGGGGAGGGATCGGGTTCTTGAAAAAGCGCGTGAAGTTATTCGAGACTGGGAGTCAATACAGGTGAGATAGAAAGGAATGTAGTGGTTCTCGTTGATTCGCTCCTATTCTGCTGACACAGAGAAGCCACCTCAAACATCGAGGTGGCTTCTCTGTGTCCGGAACCGCGTATCACAACATTCCGCGGGCAAAATCCATTGCCAGGTAGGTGATGCAAGTGCGGTTGGCACGCCTACTTCACGATGACGGTGCCCTTCATCCCCATCGAGGCATGAAATGTGCAATGGTATGGAAATGTGCCGGGCGAGTTAAATTTGAACGATGCGGAGCCGCCACCGTCAACGTTTCCCGTATCCCAGACACCCGTGTCACTTGTTGCTGTATGGACGTATCCATCGTCATTTCTCCACGTCACGGTAGTCCCTGCGCTCACGGTTATCGTGGCCGGAGCAAATGCCATTCCTGCCATCTGAACCGTGCCGGGAGAGGAGTTTGTGGGTGAGGGTGCGGTGGGGGATGTCGCGTAGGAATTGGACGAATCGCTCCTGCACCCCGCGCCGGTGAGAACCATCATGCCGAGCCCAACGAGCCCCAGTACCGAGAGAATCGGTCGCATATCGTGCCTCCAGTGTTGGTAGTGAATCCCTTTTTCATCTGAACCGGGGGACGCAAGTCGCATGCCATCACTCATGCACTGAATTTCTGCCCGCATTTCAGCATTCTTCCTCGGGACACCCGGATCGCCTGTGGCAACGAGGGGACATCTGAGGTTGCATCGGGAGAGGAAGTGTGGCGGGAGTGCCTCACCTGCCCCTCCGTGGAGACCCACTGCGGCATTTGTAAGTAATCGTCAAATTGTGTATCTCTCTCGAAACACGGAAACTCTGCAGATGCTCACAAGAAGGTGGACGCTATCCGCGTGCCCGTTGGCAATCTTTCTCGTCCTGTCTGCTCCCAGTATGACGGCGCAGCAGAAGGAGGGCTTGGATGCCGGTTCCCCTCCGTCGTCCGGCGAGATTCACGGGCGAATAACCATATCTTTGCCGGCCGAGAGTGATCGTGGTGAGATGTCAGATCCCCTCCTTCTGCGGTATGATAGTCATCGCATGCACAGCACTGAATCTACAGGGAAACGGGCACGAAATGTGCCATCGAGACCATCGGAGAGGACGGTTGTGTATCTGGAGAGTCAGGAGCTAAACTCCAGGGATTATCCCATCCCTGAGATACACCCGGTACTTGACCAACGGGGTCTCCAATTTCATCCCCGCGTGCTCCCAGTTCTTATCGGTACAACGGTTGACTTCCCAAATCGCGACAATCTCTTTCACAACGTGTTCTCATACTCTCGGACAAAACCATTTGACCTCGGACGTTACCCGACTGGTGAGTTGCGATCCGTGGTATTTGACAGGCCAGGAGTGGTCAGGGTGTACTGCGACATTCACTCAGACATGAGTGCCGCTATTCTGGTCCTGCAGAACCCCTACTTTACCAGACCGGACGATAACGGCCTGTATTCATTGAAGGGCGTACCGGCCGGCACCTACACCCTGGTTGTCTGGTTCGACCGCGATATGCTGGAGCGCCGCAGAGTCGAGCTTCAGGCGGGTCAATCCATCGAAGAGGACTTCTCCCATTGATGCCCCGGATGTCCAGACTCCAACTTGCAGCGGCAGTCTTGGCTCTGTTTTTCCTGTCGGAGTCTGGAATTGCACAGATCATCGTGCGTGGGCAGGCGGCAGGCCATTTGTTTAAGAGTGCCTCTACTCAATCGCCCCGCTCGGTGAATGACGGGAGGCCGTCGTTCGGATGGGAGGCGGATCTATTCGCTGCCGGATTTGTGAATGACAATGTATCAGCCCTTGGCACCCTCAGGGTTTCCGACAATGGGTACTTCTACATCGACTATCTGTCGATTCGGATCGCAGATCTCGTCCCATCCTCATTGAATTTTCAGATTGGAAAATTCGACCTCCCGTTTGGAAACCTCGGAGAGCGACGGTACCCCAGGAGGAATTTCCTTTTTGGCTTGCCGCTCATCTATGAGTATCGGACAGCGCTACCGGACCATATCGTAAGCGAATCCGCGTTGGCTGCAGGCAGAGGACAGGGGTCCGGCATGCGCCTCCTGAATATGGGCATGTATGATGTGGGAGCGATGGTCTTCGGATCGGTGGGGATGTTCGACTATTCGTTTGCCATCACGAACGGGACCGTGAGTGCGACTTCATACGGAGTTCAGAATTCCAACAGCGATATGGGAAAGATCATCCGCCTGGCAATCACGCCGATAATCGGGCTCACAGCCGGTGCCGCCTACTCCTGGGGCTCCTACCTCGAAGAGCCCGACCAGGCGCCGCCACGGGAGGTGAACGTGAATACATACCAGCAAAAGACCGCCGAACTGGACCTTACATTCAGCCGGGGGTATTTTGTGTTCAACGGCCAGGCCGTCTACAACACCTGGCCGGTCCCTCTTGAAACACGCGATGAGAATCTCAACGTATTCGGGTACTACTTTGAGGGAAAATACACCCTCGCCCCGCGCGTGTATGTCGCGATCCGGTACAGTGGGTTGGGTTTCGGAGAGGTTCTTTTGGAGGGGGTTTCGCAGCCATGGGACTACCGCGTTACGGAATGGGAGTTTGGCGCAGGCTACTTTCTTGACCGTGACGTGCTGTGCAAGGTTGTCAGGCGTGAAACACGAACGCAAGGGGGGACGAATCCAAAGGACAACCTCACCGTGCTCCAGCTCGCCGTGGCCTTCTAGAGATCATGACGTTTCGAAACAAGATATTGTTCTCGATCTGGACAGTAGTCCTGA
>DKBG01000112.1 GCA_002451155.1 Ignavibacteria bacterium UBA6906 | reverse complement strand
GGGCAGCGGAACCGAGCGCGTATTCGGACGTCATGTGCGTTGTTAGATCCGTCCAGCCTCCCGGATATACTTCCTCGTCGAACGCGAACGCATCGGGCTGAGGCAGTGCTGAACCCGTGTTCCGTCCGCGCCTGCTGTTCTCCTGGTAACTTTCGGCAAAGGTGATCTTTCTAAACGTATACGGGAAGGGCTTCTTCCAGGCGATCGCAAGCGCCTCCTCCGGCGGATGAAACGGGATGAGAGCTGTGAGGGAATTCTGAATAAGGTTTGAAGGGTGTTCGAATCTCACCGACAGTTCGGGAGCCATAAACAGTGGACCGAATCCGGCCGCGAGAAATACCCCGTGGAGGACAGAGAATCCACCTAGAGAATCCTCCATATAGGAACGCGAATGCGGTCCCGCAAACTGCTGGCTCGGGGCGTGAAAATGCATCGCCGCATCGATCCAGAGTCCCTGTTCCAGTTGCAGCCCCAGTCGGCGGGCGGCGTCATCCTCCGCACATTCTGCGATTATTGCGAGAAAGCAGAGGTCTAGCGCAGAATAGGTAAGACTGTTGTACTCGGACATCTCCGCCTGACGCAGCCTGACCGAACGATGGTTCCCTATCCGGTCACGGAAGCGACGGAGCCGTCTGACTCCCAGTTCAGGGGCCCAATCCTCTCCCGAAAGGCCTCCGCCACAGATGAGCGCGCAGTAGGCACCCAACGGATGGTTTACGTTCCCGTCGCGCCATTCAGTCTCCGCGGCATGCGGAAGCTCTTGTGCAATCTGGAGGCGAAGCCAGGAGGCCGCCCGTTCATCAAGACGGTCTCCAGCAAACTTGAGAATCGCGATCATTGTGGCCGGCGTGTGTGTCCCATCCTCACTCGGTACCGTCGAAAGGAGGCGATTCCCCAGGGCCCTGTCGGCGGGATTATCCGAGAACAGCAGCGCAATCGCGTACCAGCATGTGTCGCGAGTCCCGAGGCAGAGTCCCGAGGACGCTTTGAAATGCTCGTCCCCTCCCTCTCGGGAGAGGCGTATGAGCCATTGCGCTTCCCTGCTTTGGTTCACAGGAGTGCCGGAGACGTGGAGAAGAGTTTTACAGGCTGTAGGAGATCTTTTCTGGCCTCTTCAAGTCCATGGGGTACGAGCACGAACACTCGCATGACATCTTCCTGCGAGCTTACATGAGGTTTCCCCGCGGCTTCTGCTCTCGATTACGCCGGTGCCGGGCTCACGCATCACACGCCCCTGGATAATTGTGCCGCCAGAGGAAAATACCTGACAGAAGGCTGGAATGCAAGGCATTCGAGCAGGCGTTTCCCAGATGAGACGGCCGGCGGAGAGGGGATGGGCCGCGACTCCGGGATCAATCCCATGCTGCACATCGTTGCTTCTGGCCGATCTCCCCTGTATCTTCGGGACAACCCAATCCTCTCTGCCACCGGCCTGACAGATCGAAAGGCGCGATGCGGACCATGCAGGAAGCACCTGGCGATCCGACAGCCTCCGCGACATCCGAACTCCGGCGTGAGCTGACCCTCCTCGATTCGACTATGATCAATGTCGGGAGCATGATCGGCTCGGGGATCTTCCTGGTGCCCGCAGCAATCGCGGCAACGCTCCGGTCCGGCTGGCTCGTTCTCTTCGTCTGGATAGTCGGCGGCCTGGTCAGTCTTCTCGGGGCACTCTCCGTCGCCGAACTTGGTACCCTTTATCCCCGCGCCGGAGGGCAATACGTGTACCTCCGCGAGATTTACGGTCCCGTCTGGGGATTTCTCTACGGATGGACAGCCTTTGCCGTCATCATGACGGCCTCTATCTCGGCGGTCGCAGTCGGTTTCGCAACGTATCTCGGGTACTTCTTTTCTTTCACCGCTTCAGAGATCAAACTGGTCGCCATCGCCTCAGTTCTCATTCTGACGCTTGTCAATTGTCTCGGGGTCAAGCTCGGGGCGATCGTCCAGAACGGCCTTACATTTCTCAAGATGGCGTTGATTGGCGGGTTGATTCTGGTCGGAATCATGAAGGGACACGCGGCCAACTTTCTGAAGACTGCCGGCGAATTTACACTGACCGGCACGGCAGGACCGGTTGGAATCGCGCTCGTCGCCGTTCTCTGGGCCTACGAAGGCTGGATCGAGATCACCTACGTCGCAGGAGAAGTGCAAAATCCCGAACGAAACATCCCCCGGTCCCTGATCCTTTCCACTCTCCTGGTCATTCTCTTCTACGTCGCAGTAAATGCGGCGTACATCGCTGTTCTTTCCATAAACGGAATCCTGAATTCCGCACATATCGCCGCGGATACGGCGAGCGCTCTTGTTGGCCCGATCGGCGCAGCCGTTGCTGTCGTCGGCGTGATCATCGCGACGCTGGGTGCAAACAATGGGTACGTCCTCACCGGAGCCCGGATTTACTACGCGATGGCAAAGGAGAGAGACTTCTTCGGTCAGCTCGCGAGGATTCATCCCGCGTTTCACACGCCGGTCCGCTCACTTCTTGCGCAGGGAGCCTGGGCAAGCCTACTTGTGCTGACGGGAACATTCGAACAGCTCTTCACCTACGTGATCTTCGCGTCCTGGATTTTCTACGGCATGACCGCTGGGGCGGTGATTGTCGGAAGGAGGAAATTCCCCGGTCTTCCCAGGGCGTACCGGACCTGGGGATACCCCTATACGCCGATTGTCTTCATGGGGTTTTCTCTTTTCCTCGTCGTCGCTACGCTCTATGAGGATCCAAGAGATGCCTTGATCGGGCTGGGGATCATCATCGCGGGGCTGCCCGCGTACTTCTACTGGAAGAGAAAGAAAGGTGGTGAATNNATCCCTGTCTGCTTTCGGTTCACCATTCCGGCAAACGACAGGAACGTGCCCCTACCACTCAAGCAATTTCCAGACAAGCTGCACCTGAATGTTCAGGGCCGCATCCGCATGTTCCGTCGCGTTCATCCATTTCACTTCCCCGGCCAGGCCGAGGCTTTCTGAGAGAGGGTGCGTGTAGGATGCGGCAGCCATCCATCCCAGGCTCCATGTCTGGACGTCAACTGTCCCCTTAAAATCAAGGTTGGAATTCAGCCTGTAGTACCCGCTCCCGACGAACCAGTCGACGCCAAGCACATTCATTGACCAGACGACGAGCAGCGGCACGGCCGAGAGAGAGACCTCGCCCGAGGGCTGCGTGCCGAACTTGTAGGAATAAAACGAAGCCCATCCCGATTCCAGGCCGAGCCTCAACAGGTGGTCCGGATGCCACATGACCCGAACAGTCCCCGAAAGCCCGGTTCTCGTGTACTCCACCGGTACACCCGGAGGCGGCCCGCCCGGGGCGACGATGTACCGGGCAAGCCCTCCCCCGATGTACGCAACCAGGCTATACGTACTGTCACCAGGCGTTCCGGCACGGAGGTCGCCGGGAACGGCAAAGCCGGCGAGGCAGCAGACCAGCACTGCGGCAGATATCCGGAGGGGTCTAGCGGACATAATTGTAGTAGGCCACAATTGATGGGTAATTCGACAGAATTGCGTCGAAGCGCCCTGTCGAGATGAACTCGGCAACATAGTCTGGAACGTCAAGCGTCCAGACAAAGGCGAGCCGGCCTTCGGATTGCACCTGGGCCACCAGATCGTTCTGCGTTCCCAGCGTCCACCGCGGTGCCCAGACTCTTGCGTTGATCTGGCGAGCGATGTCCGGGGACAGTTCGCAGAGTGAGGGTGTTTGCGCGTGGTTCGGGAGGGCGAGAAACTCGTCAACCTTCTCTTGAGACGGGAGGCCGATATAGATCTCCAGCGTGCGTCCGATGGCCGCCGCTTTGGCCAAGTATTCGCTCTGAATCTGCTGCAGCAGCTTCAGCGAAATCGACGGTTTCGAATCGAGCCAGACCACACGCAGCGAGGTGCGATAGACCACCGCGTCGAGCGCCTGCTGCAATGTCGGGATTCTCTCTCCATGAATGAGCCGGATGACGGCTTGCAGTTGATCGTACGTGTATTCTTCGATGGGTCCCACCAATCCGCTTTTCTGTGTCAGCCGGAGGTTCAGATTGGAATCATGATACAGAATCGGGATGCCGTCCTTCGTCAGGTGGACGTCGATCTCTATGCCCGTCGATCCGAGACGCTGGGTGAAGAGGATCATCTCCACAGAATTCTCCGAGACGGGAAGCAGGTCTGATGTCCGTCCGCCGCCCCTGTGCGCCACGACCTCAATCTGTTTTCCCGCATAGAGAGGCCTATCATACGCAAGCACCAAATTGCGGGAGGGGTTCTCGCTCCCGTTCCCCCACGATCCGTACAAAATGATGCTGTCTTTCCCGATGACCGGAATGGGGTTCATCAACTGCCGGCCACCGTTGCCAGCCAGGATCACAAAACGCAGCAACCCCGTCTCCGTGTTCACCATCTTCCGCCAGGTGCCGTGGAGGAAGACGGTGCTGTCCAGTGACCCTCCCTCCGCGGTGAAGTACGCCACGTCCTTCCCGAAAAACCCCGAGAGCGTAAAGGCGGTATCTTGGCCGTTTGCCACCCCGCTCCATTTCAGGGCGACCTGATTCCCGAACACGTCCTGGCCGTCGACCACCCGGTACACGCCTTCCAGCGCTGCACGCGCGCCCAGCCGCAGAGGCTTCACATCTTCATACAGGCGAGCTGAAGAGTCTGTCGGCTCTACGACCTCCGCTTCGTTCCGGCAGGAAAAGGACACGAGTGCGGCAGCAATGATAAGCAGAACGGGGTGTCTCACAACATGAATCCCACGATGAACTCAGGATAGTAGAGATAGCGGTCGAAGGTCGTGTAGAGGGACCACATGATCCAGTTGAATTTCGTGTACGTCACCCGAAAACCAAACGTAACATGCGTGTCTTTCCAGAATGGCTGCTCCATCGCCAGCATGAATGACATACCGGAAAATGTATTCGCGTCGCTCTCAACTTCATTCTCTCCTACGTACGACCGATAGAACAGATTGAGTATTGCCTCTGTCTTGAAGAGCAGCCGCACGTCACCGGTATTGTATCCGATCGTGACGCTCGGGTAATTGATCCAGCCGTTCGCCTTGCTGTCAAAACCGCCGATCGTGAGGAACCCAAACCAGTACGCGACATCATATCCCGCACCAACAGAGAAATCACCCATCGACCGGGTCCATCGGCCGCCGACAGAAATGTGGTTCTGTAGCAGCTGCGAGATAACTCGCCCGTCCAGATAGAAATGAGACGGCAGGCCATACAGGGCATGAAAGTCGATAGCCGGCGCACGGACCTGTACCTCTTCTGTAAGCTCCTTCGGCGGGGTCGTGAAGGTCGCTCCTAACGCCAGCTGCCACGTCTTTGCGGGAAGGGTCGAAGGATAGTAGATGAACGGACTGCCCGATTCCTGAGAACGGGTTGTTCCGACGCCCCAGCCAAGGGTGCCGGCCAGCAACCCGGCCAGAAGAACTCTCCGGGTATGACCCATGCGGGTTTTGGAGAAGGAGATCACCGCAATCCTGCTGAAGTGCCGATTCAATAAAGATGACAAATCCGGTAGAGCCAAGGGAGAATATCCTCGATTCGGGGGTCCTTACCCACATTGGACCCGCGAATGGTACGCACTTTTTCTGAGGTTTTCAACCCCTCTGAAATCCTGGGAGTATCTTGGGGTCGTTCACTCCCGTCCCGCGGCGGGAAGATTCCAGCGCACCGCAGCTCCGTGCCCCGCAATAGGCAAGGCAAAGAATCTGTTGAAGTATGCGTCTTTTTTCCGGATACTGCAGTTTGAATTCCGGTATCAGACCTGGTCTCCCTGGGTGGACAACTGAATGCCTGTCATCAGCATCGATCTCGGAGGAACGAAAATCTCTGCCGCCATCGTCGCAGAAGACGGGACAATCCGCATGAGGAGGCTTGTCGGGCTCGAGGGCAGAACCGGCGAGGCTGTTGGCAAGCTCCTCACAGACCTCGCACTCGAGTGTGAGGGGGAAGCACAGAATCTGGGGCTCGAACTTCGCTCACTCGGTGTTGCGGTCCCCGGAATCAGCCGCCAGGCAGAGGGAACGGTTTGGGCGCCAAATATCCCCGGATGGGAGAACTACCCCCTGAAACAGGAATTGCACCGGGCACTGGCACATTCCGAAGCGACCGTCCGAATAGAGAGTGATCGGTCGTGCGCAATCCTGGGCGAGACATGGCTGGGCGCGGCCCGCGGGTGCAGACACGCAATATTTCTCGCGGTCGGAACCGGCATCGGCGCTGGCATTCTCATAGATGGCCGGATTCTTCACGGAGTCCAGGACATCGCGGGCGCAATCGGCTGGACGGCACTTGACCGCCCCTATCGCGCCGAGTACGTGTCCTGTGGATGTTTTGAGTCCCATGCTTCCGGCGATGGAATTGCCCGCACTGCTCGTGACCGCCTCTCAGCGAGTCCCGGTTATCTCGGCAGGCTTCGCTCGAAAGATCCTGGGCTTCTTTCTGCTCACGATATCTTTGAGGCGTTTGACCTCGGTGACCCGATCGCCGTCGATATCATACGGGAGGCAGTCCAGTTCTGGGGAATGACCGCCGCGAATCTTATCAGCCTGTTCAATCCCGAAAAGATTATCTTCGGAGCCGGCGTCTTTGGTCCCGCGGTCCGGTTTCTTGACGAGATCAGAACGGAAGCGCGCCGGTGGGCTCAACCTCTGGCCTTCTCCGCCGCCTCCATCGAAGCAACACGCCTGGGCGGAGACGCCGTCCTCCTCGGAGCTGCCCGGCTCGCGGCAGGTGACGAATGAGCAACGCGCCAGTCCCTCAACACCATTCCCCCACCATTCCGGCAGATACCCAAGTGAATTTATCGTCGTCCTTTCGAACCCGCGCGGTCTTTGCGGCCGCCTGTACGGGCATGCTGCTCTTCGGGATGACCACAGTCTCCCTCGGAACAATCAATGCATACCTTGCCGCGAAGTTTTCACTCAACGAAATGGCCGTCGGCTCCCTCGCGGCGCTGCTCCCCCTCGGCATTTTGTTCGGTTCTGTTCTTTTCGGCCCCGTGGTCGACAGGTTCGGCTATCGAATCCCATTGATACTTTCCGCGTTCTGTATTCTCGTCGGGTTCGAAATCATCGCATTCACCGGTTCCTTCGCTCCCGTCCAGGCCGCCTTCTTCCTCCTGGGCTTCGGAGGCGGGATCATTAACGGAGGAACGAGTGCCCTCGTGGCAGATATCAGCACGGGGTCGAGAGGGGCGGCACTCAGCCTGCTCGGGGTGTTCTTCGGCGTCGGGGCGCTTGGCCTGCCGGCGCTCACCGGGCTTGTGCTCAGCAGCATCTCATATGAAACGCTCATCTTCCTTCTCGGATGTTTTGTCCTCCTTCCAATCACCGTGTTTGCCCTGGTTGGCCTGCCGTCTCCCAAGCAGCCGATGGGCTTCCCCTTGAAAGAGGGCCGGGCAATGCTGAAACATCGAACCCTGCTGCTCTTATCGGGCGCCCTCTTCTTCCAGAGCGGCCTGGAAGGAATGACGAGCAGCTGGTCGACCATGTATCTGCAGAAAATCGTCGGACTCCCTGTGGGTCTTTCGCTTTTCGGATTGACCGCGTTCGCGGCGAGCCTCACAGCCGCCCGGGTCGTTCTCGGATGGCTCCTGAGACGGGTCAGGCCGGCGACCGTGGCGATCTCCTGCATGGCGATCGCGTTCGCCGGTGGAGTCCTGCTTCACCTGGCAACGGGCCCCTTGCTCTCATTCCTTGCTCTTGCGCTGATAGGCATCGGATTCGCACCGGTCTTTCCGGTGGTCCTCGGGTATGTTGCGGAGATGTTTCCCGCCCTCTCCGGGACCGCCTTCGGCATTGCACTCGTCGTCGCCCTCATCGGGAGTACTGTCCTGAACTACTTCCTCGGCATCCTCACGGAGTCCGGCGGCCTGTCCATGTATCCGGTCGTCTACCTCCTGAGCGTCGGCGCCCTTGTCGTTCTCTTCAGCCTGGCAGTCCGAACGCTGCCTCGTCGTTCACCTGTCTAAATCATAAAGAGGTATTCGCTCATGGAACTCGCGTCAGAATGGCTCCGGAACGTCCGCTCGGTTATGCAGAGAATCGAAGAGACGCAGACGGCGAACATCAGGAGGTCTGCGGAGGCAATGGCCGGCAGCATCGCCGCACACCGATGGGTTCATACTTTCGGGTGCGGCCACGCGACGCTCCCGGTGGAAGAGATGTATCCGCGCATCGGCGGCTTCGTCGGATTTCATCCGATGATCGAGCTTCCGCTCACGTTTTTCACCAGGATCACCGGGGAGATGGGGATCCACCAGTTTCTTTTCCTCGAGCGCGCGGAGGGGTATGGCAGGGAGATCATGAAAGGATACACGTTCGACCCGCGCGACACGATGTGGATTTTCTCCCACACAGGGATCAATCCCGTGAACATCGACATTGCGCTTGAAGCGAAGGAAAAGGGGATGACCGTGGTCGTCTGCGGGTCTGTTGCGGAATCGACGGGTCGGACCGCGAGGCACTCCGCCGGAAAAACGCTGTTTCAGCTGGCCGACATCTGTGTGGACTCGTGCGCGCCCCTCCGGGATGCGTCCGTCCCCCTCACAAACCACCAGGACTACGTCGGTCCTGTCTCCACAATGGCATTCATCACGGTGGTCTGGATGACCATCACGACCGTGGCCGAGATGCTCGTCGAGCGTGGAGAGAAACTCCACATCCACCCCTCCCACAACATTCCGGGTGACACCACCGCGCGGGAGAGACTCGACGAGGCACTCGCTCAGTACAAGCAGCGGGCCGCCGGCCTCTAGCTCTCAATAGGCGCGCCGGAGCGCGTCAGCCCGGTCACGGCCAGGAATCCTATTGCCGGCCTGCGTTCCCTTTCAGCTTCTTTCTGGTAAAGGAGATTCCTCCGAATCCGCCAATGAGCGC
>DKBG01000328.1 GCA_002451155.1 Ignavibacteria bacterium UBA6906 | reverse complement strand
GACTATATCAAGAACATGATCACCGGTGCCGCACAGATGGACGGGGCCATTCTTGTCGTCGCGGCGACCGACGGTCCCATGCCGCAGACACGCGAGCATATTCTCCTGGCGCGCCAGGTTGGCGTGCCGCGGATCGTGGTGTTCATGAACAAGGTCGACGCGGTCGACGATCCGGAACTTCTCGACCTGGTCGAACTCGAACTCCGCGAACTCCTGAAAAAGTATGAGTTCCCGGGCGACGAGATCCCGATTGTGCGAGGCAGCGCGCTGAAAGCCATGGAGGCGGCGATCAAGCCCGAGGCGAAACCGGACGACCCTGCCTTCAAGTGCATCTATGAACTCATGGATGCCGTGGATTCCTACTTCCCGCTCCCGCAGCGTGACTCCGACAAGCCGTTCCTGATGCCGGTCGAGGATGTCTTCTCGATCACTGGCCGCGGGACCGTCGGGACAGGCCGCGTGGAACGAGGGAAAGCCAAAGTGGGTGATGAGGTTGAGGTGATCGGACTGGGTGCCCATATCAAGACGGTCATCACGGGTGCCGAAATGTTCCGCAAGGAGCTGGACGAGGTTCAGGCCGGGGACAACGCCGGTCTCCTCCTCCGTGGAGTGGACAAGAATACCCTGGAACGCGGGATGGTTGTCGCGAAGCCGGGAAGCATCACCCCTCACAAGAAATTCACCGCACAGGTCTATGTGCTGAAAAAGGAGGAGGGCGGTCGCCATACACCCTTCTTCAACGGCTACCGGCCGCAGTTCTATTTCCGGACCACCGACGTGACCGGCGTGGCCACTCTTCCCTCGGGGACCGAGATGGTAATGCCCGGCGACAACGTTGATGGACTGTCAATCGAACTGATCAGCGAGATTGCGATGGAGGAAGGTCTCCGGTTCGCAATCCGCGAAGGCGGCCACACAGTCGGTGCGGGCGTCGTGACGAAAATTCTTGAATAAGCGGAGTACTTCAGAACGTGGCCGGGCAAAAAATACGCATCAAGCTGAAGTCTTACGACCATAACCTGATTGACAAGTCTGCGGAAAAAATCATCAAGACTGTCAAGGCAACAGGCGCTGTGGTCTCGGGCCCGATTCCATTACCCACGAAGCGTACGGTCTATACTGTGCTTCGTTCACCTCACGTTGACAAGAAGTCGAGAGAGCAGTTCGAGACGCGCGCCCATAAGCGGCTGATCGATATCCTCAACTCGACGAACAAGACCGTCGATTCCCTGATGAAGCTTGATCTTCCCGCGGGCGTCGACGTCGAGATCAAAGTGTAACCCGCGATCTGCTGGACAACTAGGGTGGCTGGAATTTCTCCCCGGACTGCTCCGGAGCAAGGAGCAGCCGGGGAAACAGGTTCGCGCTGTCCGAACGCGCGTGCCAGCGGAATCGTCGTCGCCTGAAGCGGATGGAACTTTTTAGGACAACGGTATGACAGGACTACTTGGCAAGAAGATCGGGATGACCAGCATCTTTGACGATTCTGGTGAAGTGATTCCCTGCACGGTGATTGAAGCGGGACCCTGCTTCGTCACGCAAATCAAGACGGTCGATCGCGATGGATATGCCGCGGTCCAGATCGGCTTCGCCGAACGGCGCGAACGGCTTATCCCAAAGCCCCAGGCGGGACATTTGAAGCGGGCAGGAGTGAAGCCCGTGCGGATCATGCGTGAATTCCGGATCGACGGCGGCGGCGAGCTGCAGCCGGGTCAGGAGATCAGGGTGGACAAGGTGTTTACGAAAGGCGATACCGTGTCGGTGATCGGCACATCCAAGGGACGGGGCTTCCAGGGCGTTGTCAAACGTCACCACTTCGGCGGAGGCTTCCGCACACATGGACAGAGCGACCGTGAACGGGCACCAGGATCCATCGGCTCATCGTCCTACCCCTCCCGCGTTTTCAAGGGGACCCGGATGGCCGGGAGAATGGGCGGGGAACAGGTGACCGTGCGGAACCTGAAAGTAGTTGGCGTGATACCGGACTCAAACCTGCTGCTCATCAAAGGGTCGGTCCCCGGCGCGATCAACGGATACCTCGAGATTCGCAAGAGCAAGGACAAAACACACTAAGCGTTGAGTGCGGCAATGGAACTGGAAGTATATAAAAAGGATGGCAGTAAGAGCGGCGAGAAGGTCAAGCTGATGGATGAAATCTTCAGCATTGAGCCGAATGAGCACGTGCTCCACCAGGCCGTCCGGGCGTTCCTCGATAACCAGCGGCAGGGCACCGCAAAGGTGAAAACCCGGGCCGAAATTCGCGGTGGCGGAAAGAAGCCCTTCCGGCAGAAACATACCGGTATGGCCCGCCAGGGATCCTCGCGCTCGCCCATCAATACCGGGGGCGGTTCGATCTTCGGGCCGAAACCGCGGGACTATTCGACACGACTGCCCGTGAAACTCCGTCGCCTCGCCCGCAAGTCGGCACTCTCGCTGAAAGCGCGTGGAGGCCAGATCCGGATCGTCGAGGACTTCACGTTCGAGAAACCCACGACGAAAGAGATGGCGGCCGTGCTGAAGGCCCTCGAGATCACCGCCGTGCGGACCCTGCTCCTCGTCCCGAAGAGCGATCCGAATGTCACGAAGTCCGGGCGGAACATCCCGAAGTTTGATGTCCAGACGGCGGACAAGGCGTCAACGTACGACCTCGTGAATAACCAGGTGCTTCTGATTCAGAAGAGCGCCGTCGAGGTCCTGCAGAATACGTTCAAGAACTAATCGCGCAGCCTGAATCCTATGACCGCAATATTGAAACGTCCGATCGTGACAGAAAAAATGACCGCGCTGCAGGAGAAGGGCGTCTATGCCTTCGAAGTCGAAGGCAGCGCCAACAAGATCTCCATCGCGCAGGCGGTCGCGAAGAAATTCAACGTCACCGTG
>DKBG01000055.1 GCA_002451155.1 Ignavibacteria bacterium UBA6906 | reverse complement strand
CCCTCCCGGAACCTCCGCGATTTTCTGATCTGCCTGTTGTCCGGAAAGGATCTTCATCGGGTGTACCGTGGGTCCGCTTGGCGACATAACCTTCGGGGAATGGCAATGATTACATCCGCCGAGTGTGACAAGTTCCCTGCCTCGTTCGACTCGACCAGGAGAGCTGGCCGCGCCTGGAGGGTTGCCCGCGAGGGCTGAGACCAACGGCACCACCAATGCAAGGAGGAAAAGAACAGCAGCGCTCCGGAGAAGACGGGGAAATGACATGGAAAACCTTTCTATAAAGTTGGAGATCATTGGATCAGGCTGTGTACAACGCCTGTCACGGACGCATACCATACGCTATTGGTGGAAAGGCTGCTTGCAGGAACCTGTCGAAGTTCTTGTAAAAACCTGCTGCCGGGGATCCCTCCAGCCGCGCGGGTTCTTTCGGGCATGGAAAGCCGGGCTTCGCCGCGATCCAATTTCCGGAACCCACGTGGGGCGCAGTACTCAAGCTCCCGGCCTTGAGCCGGGAGCCGGGACCGGAGCGGGTAGAGGGCTGAAGTGGATCGTCATCTGAATGCCAGGCATTCAATTCCCACCGGACTCCGGAGCGCGGGTGTGGGATCGCTCCCCCTCTCACCTGACACCGTCTGACGTCGCTATCAAAGATCGAATAGAGATCACCCAAAAACGCAGAAATCAAATATCGGAAATATTCTCAGGAGCGGCGTGCCATTCAGGTCTTCATCGACGGCCGCAGAACCTGATACAGCCCGCAGTGGTTACAGTGGAGCCCTTCAGGGTCATCAGTGGTCGGCCGGACGCAGCGGGAAGACGTACAGAAGTATATCTGGGCGTGTCCGCGGTACCGTTTGAACGAGGAAGGACGGAGACCGGTCAGCTGCATACACGTGTGGGTGAAGTGGGAAGAATCGGAAAACCCTGCCGCGATCGCGGCCTCCGTCAACGGTGTTCCCGTCAGGATATCGCGGGTCGCCCGAATGACTCGCTGGTGCATTATGTGATGGCGCAGCGGAACTCCCAACTGCTCGCTAAACAGATGAAGAAATCTGTCTTCCGAAAGACAGACATCACGTGCAAGTTCCTCTGAGGAGTGATGGTCAGGGAGGTCCTTTTCAATTCGTTCAAGCACACGGAGCAGACGTTCGTCAACCACTCCCCGATACCCTTTCACTCCCGCGATTTCTTCTATCAGGAGTTCACACATCCGGAAGACAACTGATGCACCAGTATCGTGCACGAGCAAGCTTCGAAAGAAATCGGTATAGGCAGAGAGGTCCATCAGATCCAGCCGACGGACCGGCTCATTCCGAAAGAAGTCTGTGGCGAGATGGGTCATCCATCTCTTTTCCGGAAGGAGGTGAATTGAGACGCACATTCCTCTGAAATCACGGAAAGCGTGAGCGACGTCGCTGTTAATCGCTATCGCGGACGACGTCTGCCAGTCTCTTGAATCGGTGGTGTATGCAAAGGAATGGTCGAGCGCGAAGAGGATCTCAAGCGTCTTGTGGCGGTGCATCTCTGATTCCTGCTGTTCGGCGAGGAACACCGAGCGGCCGATGCCAATATAGAGGAGTGCCATAGAGCATCCGGAATCGTAGCGGAAAGAGAACAGGGTCGGGAGGGATCACCGCCTGCTGATCTCTCCCGGAAACAGAAACGGTCAAAATTGCCTGTAAATGTACGCACGCTCTGACCTGAAGTCAAGCGTGCGCGGGCAGAACAGATATTCAGTCCGCACAGAACGAAACAATATGCCCGTACGCTCCCATGGAAGGCCTGGTCCCTCATCTTCTCCGCACCGCCACTGGTTCCTGAGACAGGAACGGCTCGCCAATGATGGTCGCGGGCCGGGAGTTCCGGCAGTTTCGCCTGTGCATACGGCAGTCCACCGCACGTACCCGCACTACCTCGCACCGGAAAGTGCTCCGACAGGGGGAAATGAAAGGACCCTCATGTTCATGAGGGCCCCTGGTAGATCAATGAAGGATTAGGCCAATACGCTGAACCTGAAAAGAACAGGAGTGTGGCCGGATGGCCGCCCCTAGACCGGCCAATCGCGGAGGATTCTCTCTGTTTCTTCCGAGTGTCCGCTCTCATCACGCACCATATCCTCCAGCTGTACTGCGAGGCCCTTTTCGCCGAGGGCCTCTGCTTCTTTCGCGCGCTCGGTATAATCCTTCGTCGCCTGCCGCTCGGCCGCCAAGACCGCTTCGAGCATCGCCCGGTTGGTTTTTGCGGGCGGGACCTCCCGTGCGCGCGTCGTGGGTTCTCCACCCAACGAGACAATCTTATTCGCGAGGAATTGGGCGTGGAGCTGCTCGTCGGCAACTTCTGTCAGGAAGAACTGAGAGAGCTGTGGCCGGTAGGGACCTGTCGCCTTTGCAGCGTAGGTCAGGTACTGGATGATCGCGCCGANNAGCCAGGAGATTGATTATATTAGCGATTGAGTCTACCTTTTTATCACCTTTCTGCGCGAACACCCAAAATCCTATGACACCATTCCCACGGTACCCGCTGCTGATTATCATTGCACTACTCATCCACCCGCACTCGCTGGCGGGAATTCCGGCAGAGGAGCGTCCGCCCGGATTCGACTCGCTCACATGGAACTCCCCCGGGCTGAGTTCACTCGGATCGATGCCGCTCGGGAACGGTGACATCGCGCTAAACGTCTGGGTGGCAGAGAGCGGGGATATTCTGTTTTATCTTTCAAAGACGGACGCCTGGAGCGAAAACGGGCGGCTCCTGAAACTCGGCAAAGTGCGACTCTCCCTCTTGCCCGGTCTGCTGGGACAAGGCGGCAAATTCCGCCAGACGTTGAACCTCCGGGAGGGGTGGATCGAGATTCGGACCGGCGAGGGAGGAAATACCGTCGTCTGCAGGATCTGGGTCG
>DKBG01000010.1 GCA_002451155.1 Ignavibacteria bacterium UBA6906 | reverse complement strand
AATAAGGGCTCGTCCGCGGCTTGAACGCCCCTCCACGCAGCAACGTCGCACCAGCTTTCCGGACCTGGATCGCCGTTTCGAAGAGTTGCTCTTCACTCTCGACGGAACAGGGACCTGCGATCACTGCGACCGCCCGGCCCCCGATCGCTGTTCCGGCAACATCGACGACAGTGTCCTCGGGTTTGAACTCCCGGCTTGCGAGCTTGTAGGGCTTGAGAATCGGGATGACATCCTCAACACCGGGGAGGAGGGCGAAATTTTCCGGTCTCACTTTTCTCTCGTCCCCGATCACACCGATGACGGTCTTTTCCGTCCCCCGCGAGAGATGCGGCGAAAGACCTAACTCAGTGATTCGATCGAGTACGGACTGGACTTCATCGTCTGTAGCGTGAGAGCGAAGGACAATAATCATTGAGTCACCCGGGAGCCGAGGGGAAAGAAAAGCCCCCTTTCATACCTGGAACGAAGGGGGTCAGCGAAAAATGATCGCAGAGTATGCCAAAATCATACGAAAAACAGCATGGAAAATCAACGCGCCGTTGACTCGACAACCCGCTGTTGACAAAATACACAGTATTTGCGATCTTTGCCGTCGGTCATGACCCACCCGCGATCGGCGGTACGCCGGACCGGGAAGCGGGCGTTCTCAACATCTCATCGCCTCGACCCCACTCTCAATTACTTTCCCGAGCGATCCAACTTCTCAGAATTCGGTGCGCGAATGCATACTCATGCGACAATTCCGGGGGACTCATGAGTCTTCACGATAGTCGCAGAAGAAACAAACAGAGAGAGCATCACACTGATGGAGCAGTCCGGGATGTGTTCGTCAGGCGCTGCAGGCAATCCGGAAACGAGCATACACCATAAACGCACCGAAGTCCACTTCAGCGGTTGTCTTTCCACTCACATATCACAGGAGCAATTATGAACCTGTTTCGCATCTGTCTCGTGGCTCTGCTGGTAATGCTCGCCCCCCTATCGATCGCGTATGCGAGCGGCTTCCAGTTGAACGAAGTCGGCGCCCGCGCAATGGGAATGGGCGGCGCGTTTGCGGCCCGGGCGAACGATCTGTCGGCAATGTATTTCAATCCAGCCGGGCTGGCCTACCAGATGGGATTCGGGGCATCGCTGGGTGCTTCCATGATCCTGCCTACGAGCACCTACACAAATCCGGCAGGGTCGTCGACAGACATGAACAGTCAGACCTTCCTCCCCCCGAATGCATATATCGGATATGGGATGAAGAACGGGCTCGCGTTTGGCATCGGAGTATTCGTGCCGTTCGGACTCGGAACAGAATGGCCGGAGAACTGGGTCGGCAGGTACGAAGCGGTGAAGACCGATTTGCAGACGTTCATGATCAACCCCACGATCGCCTACAAAGTGAGTGATCAGTTCATGATCGGCGCCGGCCTCACCTGGATGTGGTCGAAAGTGACGCTCGGGTACCACATCCAGACATTCTCCGCCCTTGTACCGCCCACCCCCGCGGCAACGGACGGACAGGTCTCGCTGGACGCCAATGGGAATGCGTTCAGCTTCAATGTGGGAGCGATTGGAAAGCCCACCCCCGAACTGTCGATTGGTGCTTCCTACCGGCACACGACGAAGATAGACCTTGAAGGGGATGCGACATTCACAAATATGGCTCTCCTCACACCGTTCTTCCCTGGCGGAACTGGCAAGGCAACGATTGAATTCCCCAACCAGATCTGGGCCGGTATCGCGTACGATGTAACCCCCGATTTCTCTGTCGAGTTTGATTACCAGTGGGTCGGATGGACGACGTATGATTCCCTGATCATTGAACTTCCGACAGGACCGGTCGCACCGCTCCCGCCTGCACTCGGCGGCCCTCGCCCCCTGCAGGCGAGCGTGAAATCAGAGAAAGCGTGGAAGAACAGTTATGTGCTGAGACTCGGCGGTGAATATCGGATGAAAGAATGGAGCTTCAGACTCGGATTCATTTACGATACCACTCCCCAGCCGAACAGATACGTCGAACCCCTCCTGCCGGATGCAAACCGGTACGAGGGCACCATTGGTCTCGGCTATAAGTTCAGCCAGCACTGGTCGGTCGATGTAGCGTATCAGTTCATCTCGTTCTCGGATCGGACGGTCACTGGCCCCACAACAGGCGACCGGAACGAGTTCCCGGGAACGTATAAGAGCTCCGCAAATCTCTTCGGGCTCAGCCTCGGATTCACAATGTAAGCCGGATCACCCGGCCGGGGACCGATCGACCCCGGAAACAGCTGCGGGACGCACGTGGTGCGTCCCGCTCTGTTTCAGACCCCTTCGAAGCAGACAGCTCACTCTCCGGTACGTTTTTCCTCTCTTGCCATTTTCAAGAGTTCCCAGTACGGTGGTGTATATCCCTTTTCTTTCCGGAAGACCTCCGTGCGCGCCAGCACTCCCTCGAAAATCTGCCGGTGCAGGGCCGACAATTTCGTATTCCGCAGGCCTGCGGTCGCGTTCATCCCCTCCGGAACCGGGCCTTCCCTGCCAAAGAGGTTCAGCAGAACACTGTAGCCCTTCATCAGGCGCGCCACAGGGAGAGCCAACCAGTCATAGGATAGGGTCTCCCCCGCCTCTGCCCCCTCCAGCAGAACGTCGATGGCCGCATTATCAATGTGATCCTTGAACAAGGTCTCAGGATCTCTCCACTCCGCAACCACGCGTACCTGGGGGTCATATTCTAAGTCGGAAGGTTCCTGGGTTTCGAAATGTTCCACACCGAAATAGGCCAGCCATGTTACGGTTCCTGGCCCCGAGATGGTGGAGAGACCCCTCCAGAGGTGGACCCCCTCGGCAGTATAGGCGGCAGAGACCACCTCGGAGCAGAACATCTTTGAGGTGTCCCCGGAATCCATTGCAAAATCATAAGCGATATGCCGGTCCCGGGCACTCTTCAATGCCCGAAGCGCCGCCCTGTGGGGGAGAAGCGGATCTGCAACGAGCGCGGGAAGATCGGACCTGAGCCGCAGGACCATGATCCGGAGCTTCACATCGTTCAGATAATCACGCAAGGAGGAGACAGTCACCCCCCGTTCAATATGTGATTCGATCACCCACGGCACCGAGCTGTTCTGGTCAACGTAGGCCATGGCTACATGGGAGAAGTTCCCAGGGTAGTCGTTTCCCCGCGCAATCAGCGCGGACGTCGGTGCGCCACCCCGCGAGACCAGGATGTCACCACTGTGGATCGAGACACCCAGGACGAGCGCCGCCGGAGTTTGGGAAGGCTCATCGTCACATCGCAGCAGGGGCGATATCTGAGAAGCGGGCATCTGGAGAAGCACCTCTTCGCTCGCCGCACGCCCGCCGTAGAGAAGGCGGTACAGGCGATTACGGGAAGTGGTGTCACTGAGATTCCAACCAAGGGACTGGTCTTTGACAATCGAGCGGAGTTGAGCTACTCGGGCGGAATATTCCGGGACATCCGTCTGGCAGACGGCCACCATTGGAGCGAGCTCAAACGTGCTCGCTTCAAGGTCTTTCAGGATCGACGCGTCGGGCCGAAGTGTCATCGACGCTGCCATTTCAATCATGCTGTCGATGCCATCCAGACGTGCGCGAATTTCAGGCGAGAGTCCCGCACAGCCGAGAGGTCTGAGTTCCCGAAATCGTTGCTCAAGCGCTTCCCATCGGGGATCCTGGTTCCAGATGAAGGGCCGGCCTGCAGCAGGGCGAACTGGAGCGGGAGATGGATCAGGAATGAAAAGAAGAGCGACCACCAACACACTTGAAAGAAGAGCAATCCTGAGCCGTGAGGTTTTCATGGGGTACAAAATACCAAACTCAAACTCGAATTGCGAATGCCCTCCGAGCCCCCTCCGTTGGGCTGTGCTGACACATCGGGAAGCCACAGGTGCACATGAGCCCTTGTGAGGCCCGACGATTCACGCTGTCAGTGCTAATTCCTCCGGATCTTTCCACCCTCCGTCTTCGGGATTTCCCTGACGAACGCCACCTGATGCGGGACCTTGTATTCTTCAAGCCTCAATCGGCAATGTGCCTTCACATCCTTCTCTTCGATGCGCCGTCCGTTCCTTGCCACGATCTCGGCTCTCACCGATTCCCCGTACACGGGATCCGGCACGCCGATGACTCTGCATTCCACGACGTCAGATAGCTCGTAGAGCACGTTCTCCACTTCGAGCGGACTGACCTTTTCGCCTTTGCATTTGATCACATCATCCATTCGCGCGACAAATGTGAGGTACCCGTCTTCGTCCATGGTGAAGAGGTCCCGAGAATGCATGACGTGTTCCCACGGGTACCGGCCGGGCAACAGGACTTTTGATGTCGCCTCAGCATCGTTCCAGTATCCCACCATAACGTTTGCCCCCCGCACGACGAGTTCGCCTACTTTTCCCGGTCCAAGAAGATTCCCGTCTTCGTCCTCGATCCAGAGTTCCACATTCCGCATTCCTTTCCCGACGGACAGAGGCCTGCGCTCAATCTGCTCGGGCGGCAGGAATGTCGTCCGCAGCACTTCAGTGAGGCCGTGCATAAGATACAGACGGGTGCGGGGAAAGATCCGGCGGAGTCGGGGCAGGAAACTCTGAGGCATGGCCGCCGCCGCATTGGTCATGTACCGGAGGTATGGGAAATCCTCGCGTTCCAGGTCCGATAGCTGGAGCAGCAACGCAAATAGAGTCGGGACGCCGGCGAAACCCGTCACGTTGTGCTGCTTGAGCTTTGCCACGATGTCATATGGATACCCGAACCCCTTCTCCAGCAGCAGGGTTCCGCCACTCCGGAATGTCACGAGCAACTGAAGGAGACCGTACCCGAAAGAGAGCTGGAGCACACACAGAACCCGATCCTGCGCCGAATGCTCCAGATACTCCTCAACGGACTCCGCTACCGTCTCGACATTCAGGTGTGTGAGCGTGACACCCTTCGGTTTCCCCGTTGATCCCGAGGTGTAAATGATCGCCGCAAGATCCGTCGAAACAAGCGGAGGGAGTGCTCGCGAGCTCGCTCGGGCAATGACGTGCTCCCAGGGAATGCCAGCGACGGGACCATCCTTCGCCCCCGTGGTTACGGTACGGCCAGAGATACCAGCGGCCGGAGGACACTCCTGCAATTCCGCCGCTCTCTCCGCCGGGCAGATCAGATATCGCGCACCACTGTGCCCCTGAAGATATTTGACACGGTCGACGGGGGTGGTCGGATTCACCACAACAAAACAGCCCCCCGCGGCAAGGGTCCCAAAAATCGCGATAACCGCTTCCGCAGAGTTCTCCTGAAACACCAGAACCCTGTCCCCCTTTTGCATTCCGCTCTGAATGAGGTATCCCGCGAAGGCTCGCGCCGCCTCCCAGAGGTCGGAATACGTGTATTCTTTCGACCCGGTGATAAGGGCCACCTTGTCAGGAAACCTGGCTGCGGATTTCTCCAGGTACTCGTGCAAAAGCATCGTAATCAGCGCGCGTGATTTTTGAGTTTCGATTCGACAAACGTACTTATTCGATCTACGGAGTCAAAATTGTCCGCGACGAGTTCCTCGTCCTTAAAGCGAAGGTCGAAATCCTCTTCGAGAAATGTGATCAGCTCGAGAATACCGGTTGAATCCACCACACCAGTGCCGAGAAGAGATTGATCGTCTGCCAGAGGCTGTGAATCACTGTAAAGGAAATTCTTTCGGATGTAATCCCTTGTCGCTGCGGCGATCTCCTGCCGATTCTTCATGTGTTCATGGCCTCCTGACCAGAATCCGTGCGTCCCGTGAGACGATCGATCACGGTTGTGAACGTGATGTCGACCTCGGAAGACTGTGGGCGATTGCTGATAAAGTGTTCATGCACCAGCTGGGCGGACAGGAGCCCTACAATTGCCATGTTGTCCGTGTTGCTCAGACTCCTGTCCCCGCCATGCATCTGAACCACCGCGCGGCACTTTGTGGTCAGCGCGCCGACTGCCGCAGAGTCGAAGATCCCCGCCCTGTTGATGGCGGCATCCGAAAAGAGATCCTGTACATAGCCGGGAGCGTCCGGGTCGAGAAAGCACACCGCGTCGGGAGACCGATACGGCTGCTTCTTCCGAGAAAGAACGGCTTCAGGGACGAGACCGCGAGCGATCCGCTTCAGGATATGCTTCTCATTCAACCCTGCCACCTTGTAGAAGGAGGGGAGCTGATTCGCATATGAGACAACCTCNNGGGAATCGTCCCTCGACTGAGTTTCCGAGGAGCATCCGGTCTCCCTGCGCGGAAATCAGATACCCGGAGAAGAGCGTGACAATCTCCAGGTACTGCGCACGAGCGACAATGTCCCATCCTCCGAAATCCGGATGAAGGTCCTCCAGCGGACCGGCCGGCGGGATTCGTGAAAGCTCAGCCCTGATCTCCGGCGACAAGAACCGTTTTAACGACGACGTCGTCGACCAGCGCGGATGGTGTGAAAAACCGGGTTCCCCCGATTTCTCAAGACCTCGTTTCCAGAACTCTCGTGCAAGCCCTTTCGCCTTTTGCGGCGACCTGGCAAGATATGGATAGATCCGCTCAAACAACCGCGGTCGTGCATCGGATTCCGGGAACCGTGACCAGAACTCCCGGATCTTTGCTTCGCGGAAGAGGTCGTATCCGCCAAAAAATTCATCGCCGCCCTCACCCGTGAG
>DKBG01000009.1 GCA_002451155.1 Ignavibacteria bacterium UBA6906 | reverse complement strand
AGGGGCGTTCAAGCCGCGGACGAGCCCTTATTCCTTTCAGGGGCTTGGAGAAGACGGTTTGAAGCTTCTTGCCGCGGCGCGGGAGAAGACCGGTCTGGGAATCGTGACTGAGGTGATGGAATCGGCCGAGGTTGACATCGTGGCTGACTATGCCGACATGCTGCAGGTCGGCGCTCGGAACATGCACAACACAAAGTTGCTCCGGTCGCTCTCCCGGATCACGAAACCGATCCTGCTAAAGCGCAACTTCTCCGCGACGCTGAATGAATTTCTCATGAGCGCGGAGTATCTGCTCGCCGGCGGCAATAGCCAGGTCGTTCTGTGCGAGCGGGGAATCCGGACATTTGTCGAGTACACGCGCAACACGCTGGATCTCAACATTGTCCCCGCAATCAAGAAACTCTCCCATCTTCCGATTATCGTCGACCCGAGCCACGGGACCGGTCGACAGGATCTGGTCCAGCCCATGAGCCGGGCCGCAATCGCCGCCGGTGCGGATGGACTGATCGTCGAAGTGCATCCAAGCCCCGCCGATGCGTATTCGGACGGCGAGCAGTCTCTGACCCCCGATGCCTTCTCCTCCCTGATGAAGGAGATCAGGGTGATCGCCGCTGCGGTGGGGAGGTCCTGAACTGAAGACCATGTCCTTCCTCATCTTCTTTCTCCTGGTTTTTGTTGTGAACGCCGCGGTGAACTTCTATATCGCCGTCCGCGGCTGGGATCTCTTCCCGCCGGATTCCCCCTGGCGCTGGGTCTATTTCGTCGCTTTGGTTTTCCTGTCGCTTTCCTTCCTTGGCGGACGATTCCTTGAGCGTGTATGGCTCTCGCCTGTGAGCGAGGCGCTCGTGTGGATTGGATCGTACTGGCTTGCGGCCATGCTCTATCTCTTTCTTGCCGTGCTGGCCCTGGATTTTGTCCGCGTGGTAAATCATTTCATTCCTTTTCTCTCCTCTCCTGTCATGGATTGGATCCACCGCGAGCGGCTTCCCATCGGGGGAGGGATTGCGGGTGCAGTCGGGCTTCTTCTCCTGGTCGGCCATATGAATGCTGCGAATCCCCGGGTGCGCACGCTAGACCTTCGCTTCTCCAGACGCCTCCCGGTATTCGATTCAATGAGGGTTGTCGTGGCTTCGGACATTCATCTGGGTACCATCATCGGTCGGCGCCGGTTTGACCGGATCGTGGAAACCATCAACGGCCTCAAGCCTGATCTCATTCTGCTCCCGGGTGATATTGTCGATGAAGACCTTGCCCCTGTAATCCGGGAAAACCTGGGGGACAACCTCCGCTCGCTGAGCGCTCGCTTCGGGGTAGTGGCGGCAACGGGAAACCACGAATACATCGGCGGGGTGGAGGCAGCGACCGCGTATCTGGAGGCGCACGGTGTTACAGTCCTGCGCGACTCGGTCCTGGAGTTGCCAAATGGGCTGCAGATCATCGGGAGAGAGGACCGGAGCATCCGGCAGTTTGCCGGGAAAGGGCGGAAATCCCTCCCCGAACTCCTGGCAGGGATTGACAGTTCGAAGCCAGTGATCCTGATGGATCACCAACCGTTCGGGCTGGGAGAAGCGGTGGCCGCTGGAATAGACCTCCAGATCTCGGGGCACACCCACCACGGACAGCTCTGGCCGTTCAATTACCTGACGCGGGCGATCTATGAGTTGAGCTGGGGATATCGCAAAATCGGTGAAACGCATGTCTATGTGTCGTCCGGCGTTGGCACCTGGGGACCTCCCGTCCGCCTTGGCAACGCACCTGAGATTGTCCTTTTTCGACTGCAAACAGGAAAATAGCCTGATTCTGCTCCCACTCGCTTCACCGGTTGCACTCCCCAAAAAAATGCGGATACTCACCGCCCATTCCTCTCAGCCCTCCAGGTTGTCCTGAATCCTGTTGAACGCCCTGCGAGATGTCTGTCGATGATTCGGCTTCCCGTTTCTCCTCGTTCCGCGGGATCGTCCGCAGTTGAATACTTGTGCGCTGAACAGGTCAGGCACCTCGTGTCACCCTAAAGCATGGGTCCGTCGCGCCAGCCGGGGACGAAGGAGCGAGCTGCTACTCTCCGCATGGTGAAACGGGAACAGGGGCAGCAGGGTGCTTAACATTATTGCTCTGGCAGCGTTCCATGAGCAGGAGAAGCTCTGCCACCGTCATGGACGGATGTCGGGGGTCTCCGGGAGGCGGACCCATGGATGCCAACAAAGGATCTCCCTGTACACCAGCGTCACCCGAGCGTCACCTGAAGGTCGCGCACTTTGCGGGGACTCTTCGCCCTGGACACGATGGGGTGACACGCGTACTGTATCGGCTGGCGGACGGTCTGGCTCAGGAGAACATAGATGCGGTCTTCTTCTCCCCCATACTCCCTGAGGATCCTTGCAGTTGTTGCCCGATGTACAGAGTCCCCTCCGTGCCGTTTCCTCTGTACAGAGAGTATCGTCTTGCTCTCCCGGGGGCTTGTCACATTAGCGGACGCCTCCAGGAGTTCATGCCGAACCTGTTGCATATCCACAGCCCCTGCACGCTCGGTTATTCGGCGGTTATGTATGGGCGAAGGCACGGAATTCCCGTTGTTGCGACGTACCACACCCACTTTTCCAGCTACGCGAAGTACTATAACCTCCCCGCAATGGAGTCAATCAGCTGGAAATATTTCCGGATGCTGTACAGTCACTGTCGAAGGGTCTATGTTCCCTCGCTGCCGATGATGGCAGAACTTGAACGCAAGAGTCTCCGAAATCTTGAGCTCCTCCCACACGGAGTAGACACGCGTCAGTTTAGTCCCGCGTTTCGCAGTGAGGAATGGCGAAGGTCTCTCGGTGCGGGTGGAAAGTATACGCTGCTCTATGTCGGCCGTCTGGTCTGGGAGAAGGATCTCAAAACGCTGATCGAGACGTACCGTGTCCTGTCCGGAAAACGATCTGATTGGAAACTCATTCTTGTCGGGGACGGTCCGATCCGGAGCGATCTGCAGGCTGGAATGCCGGAGGCGATCTTTTTGGGACACCTTTCGGGAAGAAGTCTCTCAACCGCATACTCGTCGAGTGACATTCTGGTATTTCCGTCAACGACGGAGACGTTCGGTAATGTCGGTCTGGAGGCGATGGCTTCAGGCATCGTCCCGATCTGTGTGCGCGAGGGAGGGTCGCATGGCATCATCCGGGATGGCGTAACAGGATATGCTGCCAACCCGCGCGACGCCGCAGATATGGTCCGCCATATCGAATACCTCTGTGATCACCAGGACCACTATCATGCTATGGCCGCTGATGCTCTCGCCTTTGCCAGGACGCAGTCATGGGATGCGATACTTCACAGGCTGGCGGACAGCTACATGGAGGTTTTGGCCGCAACTGATGCGGGAGGAGCCAGTCGGAAAGGAATGGCTGCGTACACGTTCTCCGGTTTTTGTTCTCAGGCAAGGCGGGTGCACGTGGGCCTTGCCGGGGGATAGCGTGGGTTGGGGGGAGACTGTCCTGATTGTCTCTTTGCGGACTCCGGTAGCGTTGTGTTCAGCGGGGGCATTGATGCGGCGTTTATCGACATGAGCGTCGCGATGGTGAGAATCCCGGGCCCGGGATGCTACGGGGTGGAGAAAAGCCGGCGGACGGCGAAGTCTCTCAGCAGCCGTCACCGTGTCTGTGGGGTCCGGGAACTTCAAATCCCGAGCGGACCGCTCTGTTACGTTCATCTACGAACACGACAACGGGCCTGAATTCATCGACAAGCTCCTCGGGGACGTTCGCGAATGTTGCGATGATCACTATGTCCCCGGGGCCTGCAAGGTGTGCCGCGGCGCCATTGACGCAGATCTCTCCGGAATCGCGGATGCCCGTGATCGCGTAGGTTTCGAACCGTGTTCCCCGGTTGACATTCCAGACCTGCACCGCTTCATACTGCTTAATGTCGGCCATCTCCATCAGTTCAGGGGGGAGAGTGAGGCTCCCCTCGTACTCAAGGTCAGCCTCGGTCACGGTGGCCCTGTGTATCTTGGCCTTGAGCATTCTCCGGGAGATTTCCATCGCGTTCCTCTGAGTCCACAATCGGCATCCGCTCAGTTGGCGGCTGCCCTGAGGTTGAATCTCGGGATTGTAACCCTGAATCGATCGCCGTTCTGACGGACCATCACATAGGTCCCTTCCATGTACCCTTCAAACGTCTCCAGGACACAAAAACTGCTGTATTCGTGGCTCCCTCCGGGATGCAGGAGGGGCTGTTTGCCGACCACACCTTCTCCCTCGACTTCCTTGACGTCGCCTCTTGCGTCGTGGATGAACCAGTGACGTCGTATCAGCTGGACCTCTCCCTCTCCTTCGTTCACGATGCGAACATAGTATGCGAAGACGAATTTCCGGGACATTGGATCCGATTGCCCATCAAGGTAGATCGGTCTGACGCTCACGGTAATGTTTTCTGTCGTTGCTACGTACGTTTGCATGACATCTTTTTGATTGTTCTTCCTGCTGGAAGATACGAACCCGCGGCCTTACCCACAACTGATGCTTCTCCCAGGGTATGATGTCTCTACCTCGGGATTCGTTGCTGTGCGGAAAACAGTTCATGTCAGCGGGATTGCGACGTTGACCGGGGTGACCTGAATCGCCTTCAAGAGGTCGGGTGGCGTCACAGAGATGAGGAATCCACGCTTGCCCCCATTCAGGTATATTCGTGGGAGGTCGAGGACGGATGATTCGGCGTATACCGGGAGCGGGTTTCTGGTGCCGAGCGGACTGATGCCGCCGACTGTGTATCCGGTCTGCTTTTGCGCGGCGTGCACGTCGCAGGGCAGGACTCGTTTCACGTTCAGCGCACGGGCGAGCTGCTTTGTAGAAACTTCGAAGTCTCCGTGCATGAGCACGAGCAGGGGGTGCCGGTCTTCAGTCTCCATCACGAGGGTCTTCACGACGGCGTGGAGCGGAACCCTCAGTGCGACTGCTGCGTGCGGCGCTCCCCCATGCTCCTCGTACTCATAGAGATGCGGTTCAAAGGGGATGCTGAGGTCGCGCAGGATGCGCACCGCCGGTGTGATCGGGAAGTCGGGAGACCTCATATCGCATTCGTCGTTCGGAAGGCTACTGCACACTGAGCGGGTCGACGGGCCAACCCCCAATTTCCGGTCACGTTCCAGAGTTCGCTTCTCAATGTGTAGGTCGACCGGTCTGGTCGACTATCTGAGCGACGAACCTCGTCGCCCTACAAATCGAGGTCAGACGTATCGTCCGGCAATTTCATTTCGACCGGAACGATGCCGTTGGGCTTGGAACTTCACTGGATCCTGCTTCGTGGACTCTGGGCACGAAAGGGATTCTTCCCTCGCCTCCTTACTGGTCCGTGTACGCCTGATTTCTTAACATCTTCACCATGTCATACGGAGCGGGTGCGCCGCCAAGGTACTTGTGGAACCAGTCGAGATGAGCGTTGTAGTAGAAGGGCATAGATTTAACCCCGTTCGGCCAGTGTCCGTCGTTCTTGAACACGATCAGCCGGGAGGGGACACCCATCCGCTGGAGATCGGTGAAGAATTCAAGACTCTGAGTGTACGGAACCCGATAATCGCGCTCGCCCGTGATCACAAGGCATGGGGT
>DKBG01000221.1 GCA_002451155.1 Ignavibacteria bacterium UBA6906 | reverse complement strand
CTCCTTCGGGAAAAAGTTGCGGGCTCTTTTTGCTTTTGCACACTCTTTTGTGTACTATTTTTCGACTTTTTCAGTCAGACAATGTCATATGGAATGCGCATGGTATTCGCGAAGGCCGGCCGTCTGTTGCTTCCCCTCCTCCTGGGGGGAATCGCGTCAGGATGTCCGGGCAGTCCGAGGGAGGGGGCTGGAGAGAAACCGGCCGTCGCCGGCCAGGGCGGCAGGAATGCCGTGACGATCCCCCAGTTCAGCGGAGACCGGGCGTACGCCTTCCTGGAGCGCCAGACCTCGTTCGGGCCGCGAAACCCGAATTCAGCGGGTCACGAGCAATGTATGATCTACCTCCAGACGACGTTGCAGGGGCTTGCAGACGAGGTCCGCCCTCAGCCCTTTACCCATACAGGATACAATGGTGAGGGACTCCGCCTGACGAATATCATCGCGTCGTTCCGTCCCGAAGAGAAGAACCGAGTACTGCTCTGCGCGCACTGGGACACCCGTCCGCGGGCGGACCAGGACACGGATCTCTCCAGGCGGGATGAACCCATTCTCGGCGCGAATGACGGGGCGAGCGGGGTGGCCGTCCTGCTTGAAATCGCCACGTTGCTCAAACAGGAGCGTCCGAGGATCGGTGTCGATATCGTGCTTTTTGACGGTGAAGACTACGGAATGGAGGGAGATCATCTGAACTACCTTCTCGGCTCACGGTATTACGCGCTGAACAAGCCGACCGACTACGTCCCCCGGTTCGGGATATTGCTGGACATGGTGGGCGACACCTATCTGGAGATCCCGAAGGAAGGCTACTCGCTCCGGTACGCTCCTGACCTGGTTGACCTTGTCTGGTCGACCGCCCGGCAGCTGGGAATCTCTCAGTTTGTGGATATTGACGGAGAGGAGATCATCGACGACCATCTGCCTCTGAACGAAGTGGGGATCAAGACAATCGACCTGATCGACTTCAACTACCCTGACGGCACCAACAAGTTCTGGCACACACACGAGGACGTTCCCGCCCACTGCAGTCCCACGAGTCTCGGCGCGGTTGGCACTGTCCTCACGCAACTCCTCTACACACAATCCCCATAGTCCGATGGAATCAGGCTTCGTGGAGGTCGAAATCCAGGCCGACGATTCGCTCCGCGAGCATCTCGCCGCAATCCTTGGCCAGCTCGGGTTCGAGGGATTCTGGGAGGACGAGGAGACCCTTCGCGGATATATACGAGCGGGTCGATGGAGTCCTTCCATGCTGGAGGAGGTCCACACGATCACAGCGCTCGTCGCCCGATCCAGCAGTTCACCTCTCCCCCGTATCCGTGTTGCCAGCATCCCGGATCGCAACTGGAATGAGGAATGGGAGCGGACAATCCGGCCGGTCCTGGTCACTCCCCGGATCGTTATCACCCCAACATGGCACAATTATACCCCTGCTGCGGGTCAGATCGTTCTGACGATTGACCCGAAGATGTCGTTTGGAACCGGTTACCATGAATCGACAAGACTGATACTTCGTCTTATGGAGCATCACCTTCGACCCGGAATGCGGCTCCTGGACTTCGGGACCGGCACGGGCATTCTGGCGATTGCCGGTGTCCGGCTCGGGGCGGAGTCCGCTGTCGCGGTGGATGTGGACCAGTGGTCCATTCGGAATGCGGCGGAGAACGTGCACCTGAACAACGTTGATCGTCAGGTCAGGATCGTACAGGGAGATATCGATCTGGTTGATTCGGAACCCTTCGACATGATCGTCGCGAACATCCATATGAACGTGATCGAGCCGAACATTGCCACGATCCGCGGCCGGCTCAACCCGGGTGGGGTTGCCCTTTTATCCGGACTCCTACTTGATGACGAGGAAGAGATCGGCCAGGCGCTGGTTCGGGAGGGACTGACGCTTGTGGACCGGCTGACCGAGAACGAGTGGGTCGCAATGGCGGCGTCAAAGACCGAGTAACAATGGAGGACGGGAAAGAAGAGGCAGGAGGAACGTCCTGCCTGATAGGAAATGAGAAATAGGGAATACAATAGCCAATTCACTGATCCCACGCCCCTGAGCCCTCGTCCCCTCTTTCGTTCAGCTGATCCTCCGCTTCTGCCACTCTCGCAACACCAGACCATACCTCACGCCTCGCTCGCTCACGACCAGATCCGCGAATCCGAAAGCGGTCATTGCCTCCAGGAGTATCAGGGAGCCCGCCGTTATCAGATCAGCCCGTCCGGCCAGAACCGGAGATAGTTCGATGATCTGCGCAGCGGACATCCTGCAAAATCTGTCGAAGAGCTGTTGGACGGTCCGGAGAGGCATCGAATAATTCGTTACTGCACGAAGGTCGAATCCCCTGGCATCCTGGGCGAGGAGGGCAAGCGTCGTGGCGGTACCCGCGACGCCAACGAGTTTCGAATCGGCCGCAGAGAATCCGTCGAGCCCGGAGAGCTCGTTCCTGATGAGAATCCGGGCTTCTCCGATCTCCGCGGCAGATGGCGGGTCATGATGAAACAGCCTTTCGGTCAGGCGAACCGAGCCGATATTCAGACTGGCATGCCGGTTGATCGAGTGAGCATCGCCACGTGTAATCTCCGTGCTTCCGCCGCCGATATCGATAACCG
>DKBG01000245.1 GCA_002451155.1 Ignavibacteria bacterium UBA6906 | reverse complement strand
CTCCCGGTGTCGGCTCCAGCGGAAGAACCCGCACCCGTGCAGGCTCGTCCACGGATAACACCCAGTCTCCGGTACGGTCGTATACTGCCCGATTGAGACGGCTCTGACTCATCCCGATGGAATTTCGGACGATCGCCAGCCCCCCCGCCCGCCGGTCCGATTCGCACGGAAAAGACTGCTCCCCCGCCGTGACCGTGTCGATCAATGAGAGCTGTTCCCTGTCCGAGGAGGTCAGAGTGAATACCTGATCGAGTGCGCCATCGTGATCCTGACGGTGTTCACCCGTTACGAATCCGCCGTCGCCGCAGCCGATCACCCCCGAAAGAATGACCCGGCCGTTGTACCGGACAGTAAGTACCTTGCCGACGACCGTAAACTCTGCTGGAGCGTTCGGAGGAACATCCGGAAGCACGCCCCCGCTGGCTGGCGATGACCAGAGCATCAATGCGGACACGCAGAGCAGGACAAACGATCCTGTTATTGAGCCACGTCGACCAGAGAGAAACCGCCACCGACAGTCCATTGTCAACCCCTCTTGCACCTGATGCGTTCGCTGCAATTCTATTGGATATCCGCATTCGCTGGGAACATTCGATACTCCCCAACGCGAAAGACCATGGACCGCCCCGGTGTCGCCCATTCTGCACCCAACTCGCTCAGCATCGCCCCCTCCGCAATAGCGATATGCATATACTCGTCCAGGTCACGAATCCTTCGGAAGCGCCCCCGCGTGTTCGGAGGAAACATCTCCCAATCCTCTACCTCGTTCACGAATTCCTCCGGGACAGCTTCCACGACGGGACAGCTTTCGTGAATCGCATTTATCGTAAGCGTCTGAGCCCGGGCAACCGCTGGATTGCATCGGGGCTGGCGCTGGTTGCGGATAGACTGCACAAGGTCCCGGAATCCTTCATACCGCCACGAATCGTGTACACGATTGTCAAATCGTTCCGATCTGCCGTCTGTGTACCGGACGACCGTCATCCCCTCGTCTGTCTGCCAGTAGACATTCCCCCTTTCACAGGAAAGCGTCATCAGCGGGCCGTTGACAGACTGGTTTGCGTGCGTGAGGACAATCTGAACATCAGTCCCTCCGCCACATGCGACCCGCGCCTGCACGGTGTCCGGACCCTCAATCGAGTTTCCACGATACAGCTCAGCATGGACGGTTTCAGGAGACCCCGCGCCGTTCTCCTGCATGGAGCAGAGGTAGAGGGCATTCATGACATAGTGGGCGTGAGCATTGTTGGCCGGGCTGTCCAGGATCCAGTTCCGGTTGATTTTCAGCCTGCCGGTCCATTCGTTGCGCGAATAGTATTGCACGCTTCGTGGCCATCCGCACGAGAGCTTCAGACGATTGACCCTCCCCAGTCTCCCGTCACAGATCCTCGCTTTGAGCTCCCGCATCGAATGGCTGTGGATATGCTGGAACCCGATCGCGACAAGCCGCCCTGTGCGGTCCTGCGCCTCGATCAGCCTGTCAACCTCCTGAACCGTCGCCGCCGCCGGCTTCTCGCAGTAGATATGGAGACCTGCTTCCATGCCTGCGATGCTCACGGGAACGTGCTGGTGAATCCCGACCGGCACAGTGAGCACGTCGCAGGTCTCCGCACCCGCCTGCAGGAACTGCTCAACGGAGCCATACAGCCTGACGCCCTCTGCCTCCAGCGAGTGCGCGAGTTCCGGGCGCGCACGCCGATCGACATCGAGCGCCACAACTCCGACCAGCCGCCCCAGTCCGAGCCTGGCAAGCCACTGTACCGCTTGTATGTGGACGAGGCCGTACCCGCCCAGCCCGATGACTGTAAACCTGAGCGATTCTTTCATTCCACAAGCCTCCGCAGTGAGACGTGCATGTCCGGCAAACCGACAATACGAAACGCCCCTGAGAGCTCGGTCTCCACTTCATCTCCCCTTCGCGGTTGTCGAATCCACAACGCGCGCCGCCCGAGCCGATCGCCGCGCGAGAAATACCACCGTAACCCCGAGCAATATGGAGATCACCCCCGCCACGATATTCAGTCCTCCATTCTCGACCGGGATTCCGAGAAGAATCAGAAGCCCTCCGATGAGGACAGCAAGACGACCGGCAAAGTAGTACGCACGCAACCCGCGCAGGTCAACCTCGCCTGCGGTCGCGTACGCGGGCGTCACCAGGTCCCGTTCAAGATGGGTGATGCGTTTGTCAAATTCGCCCGACCGGCGGTCGAAGAACGAGGAAAGGAAAAATGTTCCACCGCTGACACTGATTCCGGTCAGGGTGTTCAACTCATAGCGACCCATCTCGATTCCAAGAACGGTCACGCGAACAGGCTCAAATATCGATCCAAGCGAATTGACGGGAATCCCGTGTGCCAGATTTGCGATGAAACCCACGAGCAGGATGGCAATGACCCCTGCTCCAAACGAGACGACACCAGACCACCAGGGCGTCCGCGTATACACCAGGCCGAGCATGACCGGCACGAACATGGAGGGCTTGTAGAGGGAATCCGCCCGGAGATACACGTCAAACGCACCACCGAATTTCCCCATATTGAACGCAATCCAGACGGCAATGATGCCCATAGTCGCTACACTCGCCCGGCCGAATGCAAGCTGCGCGCGGTCAGAAGGGTCACGCGAGACGAGGCGCCGGCTGAGCGGGACGTACGCATCCTTCGTAAGCACCGCCGCAAGCCAGTTGAATGTCGTGTCTACAGAACTCATGGTTGCGGCCAGGATTGCGGCAACCATCACACCCAGCAGACCGTGCGGAAGGATGGACAACGCAAGCGTCACAAATGACGCCTCCGACGGTTTGGCAAGCTCCGGCCAGAGGGAGTTGATGTCGGGAAAGAGAATCCGCGAGGCCATGACGGGGAAGATCCACAACATCGGGAGAATCCAGCTCGCAATCGCGACCGAGAGTGCCATCCGTTTCGTGTCTCGTTCATCCGGGACACTGTAATACCTCTGGGCGATATGCCAGTTGACATTGTAGCCGAGGAGGATGTTCATGCCGTAGGCGAGCCAGAAGATCCCCGGCCGGTCGATGATATCAATGTGGAAATACCCTTCCGGAGCGTCCTGGATGAGCCGCGAGAAGCCGTCCAGGATATTCCCATCTCCAAGGACCGCGTACGCGAGTGGAAACATGATCAGGGTTATCAGAAACAGAATGAGGAATTGCAGCGCGTCTGTCACCATCACAGCCCAGAGCCCGCCCAGCATGGTGTACACAACCATGACGAGACCGATAACGAGCATGGAGAGCTCAAACCCGCTCAGCTCGACAAATCCGAGATCGACCATCAGCGTGTTGAATCCGAGCGCCGTCGAAACGAAAATACAGAGGGTGTAGATCATCGTCCCGAGGATCAGCACGTTGGGAATGACCGACAGGAGCGTGTAGAAATAGGTGGTCCCCGGCGAGTAGCGGCGCTGGAGAAACTGCATGGGCGTATCAATGCGAGTGCGCCTCCACAGGGGACCGTAAATGAAGTACCCGAGGAGATACGCCGGGAGCGCGAAACTGAAAAGAATCAGGGCACCTCCGCCATTCTGGTAGGTGACCCCCGCGGCACCCACAAACATGAATGCAGAAAAGCCGGAGATGAAGAGCGAGACGGCGGATAATCCCCAGGGAATGTGACCTCCACCCTTGAAATAATCATCTGCCTTCTTGTTGAAGCGTGAAACGTAGAACCCGGTAAGGAGAACCATGAGAAGGTAGACTCCTATCACCAGGTAGTCCAGGGTATTTAGATGGTTGATTTCGAGCATAGGCAGATCACTATCTCAAAAAGCGGCTCCAACGCTGCCCGGCAGGCGGGCGACCCTCGCAACAATATACACTCCGTAGCCGCGAGTGACAAGGGAATGCCGTCCGGTCAGATACGCCGCCAGACAACCCGTCGGGAATCTCCCGCGGCCGAGTGCAGGCAAGAAGTCCTGATCTCCGGATCATTGACTATTCTCATTCATTGCTTGACAGGAACCACCGGAAAGACTATATTGATTCACGGTCGTGATTTACGCCAACTTGCAGCGACCTTAAAAAAGTGCTAAACAGCTGTCGCGAGTTAAGGGCAACTTGCAGCGACAGAAAAGAATCTGCTAAAGCGCCGAATGAGACGAGTTCGCAACAAGGAACCCTCGCCGTTTGGTGAGGGTTTTTTCATTTTAGGCCCGCCGCACGGAGGGACAAGGGCCCTCCCCCGGCGCGGGCCGGCGGAGAGACCCCTCCGTGCAGGGAGTTCGGGACAGAGTGAGATTCGTACCGTATTGCAGCCACTATGAACCCGGTTACATAGGTCAGGCCTTTCGCTGACCACTTTGGCACAGGCCTTCTTCACCTGCAAATCAGTATTCACATACATCAGAAGGGACGAGACCCAGATGGGCGCGAATGGCACGCAGCACACGTACAGGTTTGAAACGCTCCAGCTCCACGCAGGACAACGGGCGGACCCCACAACGGGTGCCCGGGCCCTGCCTGTCTATCAGACCACATCCTATCAATTCAATGACACGGCCCATGCGGCAAACCTCTTCGGCCTCCGGGAGTTCGGGAACATCTACACCCGAATCATGAACCCGACCACTGCGGTGTTCGAAGAGCGAATTGCCGCGCTCGAAGGAGGAGCGGCAGCTCTCGCCACATCCTCCGGCCAGGCCGCACAGTTTACCGCTGTCGCAACCATCGCCCAGGCGGGAGACAATATCGTCGCCACAACGTATCTCTACGGCGGGACGTACAACCAGTTCAAGGTCGCGTTCCCCCGACTCGGGATCGGAGTGAAGTTTGTCAGAGGAGATTCACCCGAAGATTTCGAGCGGGCAATCGACAGCCGGACAAAAGCGATCTACGTTGAGACAATCGGGAACCCGAAGCTCAACATTCCCGATTTTGAAGCGATCGCGGATGTCGCGCACCGCAACGGAATCCCCCTCATCGTTGACAACACATTCGGCGCGGGTGGCTATATCTGTCGCCCTTTCAATTTTGGCGCGGATATCATCACCCACTCCGCAACCAAATGGATCGGCGGTCACGGGACATCGATCGGCGGCGTCATTGTCGACTCAGGTAAATTTCCCTGGGATAACGGGAAATTCCCCGTCTTCACAGAACCAAGCCCGGGCTATCACGGGCTGAAATTCTGGGAGGCGTTCGGCCAGGGCAGTCCGCTCGGAAACATCGCATTCATCATCCGGGCACGGGTTGAAACGCTTCGGGATCTGGGGCCCTGCCAGAGTCCGTTCAACAGCTTCCTGCTTGTCCAGGGACTTGAAACGCTCTCCCTGCGGGTGGACCGGCACTGTCAGAACGCCCTCGCTCTGGCGCGCTGGCTCCAGAAGGACCCGCGCGTCGAGTGGGTCTGGTATCCGGGGTTGGAAAGCCACCCGCACCATGCAGTCGCAACGCGCTATCTCCGCGCCGGCTGTTTCGGGGGCATTGTAGTGTTCGGTCTCCGCGGAGGACTCCATGCCGGCCGCACGTTTATCGATTCCGTCCAGCTGGCGAGCCATGTTGCCAACGTCGGCGACGCCCGGACGCTCGTTATTCACCCTGCCTCCACAACGCATGAGCAGCTCGGTCCGGCTGAACAGGAAGAATCAGGCGTCACGCCGGGAATGGTCAGGGTGTCTGTGGGAATCGAACATATCGATGATATCATCGCTGATTTTGATCAGGCTCTAGCCGCGGTAACACGTCAGGAGAAAGCAAAGAGGAGCGGGTGATGAGGATCGTCAACGCTGACGGTATGAGCAACAACCGGGAAGGGACAGAGGCGAATGCCTCCGACAGGAAGGAGCTCGCATCTGCGATAAGAATCGACAGCGAGTTCACCCTGGAATCAGGCGACACGCTGGCCCATCTGGACATCGCGTACGAGACGTACGGGACCCTGAACAGCGAGGGCTCGAACGCGATCCTGGTGTGCCATGCGCTGACTGGGAGCGCCCATGCTGCCGGAGGTCCGGTACATGGGATGCCCGGTTGGTGGGATGGGATCATCGGGAGAGGAAAAGCGCTGGACACCGACAGATACTGCGTCATCTGCACCAACATTCTGGGCAGCTGCTACGGAACCACCGGACCGACAAGCACCAATCCCCGGTCAGGCTCCCCCTATCGCACCCGCTTCCCCGACATCACGGTCCGCGACATGGTGCGAGCGCAAAAGCTGCTGCTGGACAGGCTTGGTGTCAGTCAGCTTCAATGCATCACAGGGGGATCCCTCGGAGGAATGCAGGTGCTGGAATGGGCAATTCTGTATCCGGAATTCGTCCGTGCCATAGTCCCGATCGCGACGTCGGCCCAGCATTCCGCCTGGTGCATCGGAATCAGCGAGGCCCAGCGGCTTGCGATCGTGAGCGACCCCGACTGGCTCGGGGGCGACTATGACCGCCAGCCCTACCGCGGACTCGCACAGGCTCGAATGATTGCCATGATATCGTACAGGAGTCGCGCCTCATTTGATGCCCGTTTCGGCAGGGACAGAACCGTCACCGATCGATCGCGCGACATCGCCGACAGGCCCGGCTGGCCTCCCGTTACCTTTCAAGTTGAATCCTATTTGAGGTACCAGGGACAAAAACTCGTGGCACGATTCGACGCAAACACGTACCTCACCCTTACCCGATCAATGGATCTCCATGATGTGGCACGCGGAAGAGGCAGTGTCCAGGATGCCCTCGGGAGTATCAGAGCAAAGACTCTCTGCGTTGGCATCTCTTCGGACATCCTCTACCCGGCCGTCGAGCAAGGGGAGATTTGTGGAGCGATTCCCGGTGCCCGGTATGCAGAGATTGATTCAATCCACGGCCACGACGCGTTTCTTATTGAAGATTCGGTCCTGAACGAAATGATCCCCCGGTTTCTCGAATGATCCCGGCGGAGGGCGGTGGCACCTCCCCACCCGGGTTCGCATACCCGCGAAATAAAAAAACCCCGGTCGCCTTTCGGCGGCCGGGGTGCTCTCTTGATCTGAAGAGTTAGATCTTCGTCACGTTCGAGGCCTGGAGTCCTTTCGGACCTTTGGTGACGTCAAATTCGACCTTGTCACCATCGTTCAGGTTTCGGAACCCATCGCCCAGGATGGCGCGGTAGTGTACAAACACGTCCTCGCCGTTCTCGCGCTGAATGAATCCGAATCCCTTGGATCCGTTGAACCATTTAACTGTTCCCTTTTCCATGGGACAGCTCCTTGCAAAGTGTGATACAGTATCCGCAACCGGCGGACGCGGCGATGTACGACCGCATGTGCCTCAAACGAAAAATCGCAACCACGAACCACGGTTGCGATCATGCTGTTCCACTACTTCGTCAAACGACAACTGCAGGGAGCCGCCTCCGGAGAACCGGAGTAAAGGAACTCGACAACGGTGTACAAATCGTATCTTTAGTATACGAAATTCCCGACCCTTCCGCAAGCCCGGAACAACAATAAAACCTGTTCTCTGGTTGCAGCCCCTTGCCGAGGGAGGCGTGGAGTGCGTCCGGCAAAAAGTCCCCATCTCGCCTATTTTGCCCGCATCCGGTGTGCGTGAGGGATGGCCGATGGGCCGATCATCGTGCTGTTTCCCCGCCGGCTAGGGCAGCACGTTGATCCTGTCAGTCGCGAGTTTCACCTTTTCTGACTGGGAGGGATCTTTCCCTGCCTGACGCAGGTAGCGCGTGTACGCTTCCTTCGCCCGGTTGTACTGCTTCATCTGGTCCAGTGTTACCGCCGAGTAGAACAGCGCTTCCAGGTTTGCCGGGTCATAGCGGAGAGCCGACTGATACGCCCGCCTCGCATCGCGCATGCGTTTGCGGGTATAGTAGAGGGCGCCCAGCTGGTTGTAGACGCGGGCAACCTGTGCGGGCTCGTGTGCGGCAATGGACTCCTGGAACGCCTTCTCCGCGTGTACGACATCGCCCATCCTCGCGTACGCGAGTCCAAGATTCAGAAGAAGGACCGGATTTTCTTCATCCAACCGAACGGCCGTCCGGTACGCCCCGGCTGAAGAGTCAAACTGTGTCATCTCGAAAAACACCTGCCCGAGATGAGCCCAGTAGAGCGAGTTCGAACTGTCCCGCACAACCGCCTCACGGTAGGAATCACGGGCGCCCTGCCAGTCCTGGAATTTTTCGAGACAGAGTCCCTGATTGTACCAGTACTCAGCCTGTTCAGGATATTCCCTCACGCCGATGCGGTACAGACGAAGCGCTTGGCGGTAGTCCGATTGCCGGTAATACAGTGAGGCAAGCTGGCTCAGCCCTGGACCGTACCGGGGATTAAGGGTGAGACTGGCTGCGAGATAACTCCTCGCCTGCTCGAGACTGTCGAGGTTTGCGTAACAGAGACCGAGATAATACAGCGTGAGGTAATCGCGGGGGTTCAGGTCGATCACCCGGAGGAACCTGTCAATCGCCCCCGGATACTCCCGCCGGTCAAACGACAGCAGTCCGAGATTCAGCTGAGCCGGTACGAACAAAGAATCGACGGCAAGAAGGCGCCGGTACTCCGTTTCAGCATCACGATTCATGCCTGCCAGTGCAAGGGTCCGTGCAAGTGAGAATCTGTAGGAGGGATTTCCCGGGTCACGATCGATCGCCTTCCGCAGGAATTGCAGAGCCCGCTCATGATCGTTCAGGGCCGCGTATGAAGAACCGAGAGTAAAGAGACCCCGCACGGGAAGGGAGTCAGCCGAAACCGCGCGGAGGATTTCTATCGCCCGGACGTATCGTGATTCAAGGTACGCCCTGTCGGCTGAAAGGACGAGGGAGTCGGTTCGAGATTTCTGGCAGACAGCGCCGTCCGCCAGAAGCAGCGCCCCGAACAAGAGGCACAGAATTCTCAGATACCGGTTCATCGCGAGAACCGCGCATTGTGTGAAAACGAACCCCGCAACCTCCGCGCGGCGTGCCTGCCGGAGCGGCTGCGTACTGCTATTTCAGCATGATCAGACGGAGAGTTCTCCCCTCTCCCCAGCTGCTCCCGTCTGCCGCCCGGGCATCGATCCGACAAAGATAGACGCCAGAGGAAAATCTGCCCGCGTCCCAGCGCACTTCATGAGGTCCCGCAGAGAATTCCTCGCCGGCAACCCTCTCGACAAGCCTCCCAAGCAGATCATAGATGGACAGCACAACCCCGCTTTTCACCGGCAGGCTGAACCGGAGCGTTGTTGAAGCATTGAAGGGATTCGGGTAGCCTGACAGTGCGAAGTCAGCCGGCACAGCAGAGGAGTATGACGGCGCGATGTCCGTTGTGAATCGGGATTTCAGAGCCATGATGCGTGCAAAGGACTCATTAATCTTCGTTTCCGAAATCGCCCCTTCCTGAACCTTCTGCTCGACGAACGCCACGATTGTACGTGCCAGGGAATTACCAGCGCTGTCAAGGTTGCGGTTGTAAAGAAGGATGTCCACACCCGCGTTGATCGCCAGTTCAACAGCCTGCTCCATCCCGTAGAGGGATGAAATCGCCTTCATACTCATCTCATCACTGATTACCAGCCCCTCATAGCCTATCTGCCCTCTGAGAATACCCGTGATGGTCGATGTGGATAGTGTCGCGGGGTAGAGGCTGTCGATCGTCGCATTGTAGAGATGCCCCGTCATGACCGCGTCAACGGAGCCCGCCGCCAGCAACGAGGAATAGGGCTGCAGTTCGACCGGAGACCATGTTTGCGTGACATCCGTGAACCCCAGGTGGGAATCGTTCACCGCGCTCCCATGGCCGGGAAAGTGCTTCAGCACCGTGAGAAGGTTTCTCTTATGGAATTCATCGATAAACCAGAGCGCATGAGATGCCACTCTGGCCGGGTCAGCCGAAAAGCTCCGGTTCAGACCCCCGATAGCAGGGCTTGACGGGTTGATATTCAGGTCAACCACCGGAGCAAGATTCATATTCAGGCCGGTTTGGACGAACCAGCCGGCCATGGTCGAGGCCGTGCTTCGTGTGTACGATTCCTGATTCACGGTCGTGCCCATGGCATACGCCGAGGGGGTCGATGCAAAACCGTTGTTCGCGTTCAGTCGAGCAACCAAGCCTCCCTCTTCGTCGACGGCCAAAAACAGGGGCACGTGAGCCCGGCTCTGAAGTGCCGCGGTGAGATTCGCGATCTGAGCAGGGTTGTTCAGATTGTCGCTCCAGGTGAACATAATGACACCGCCGATAAGATCATCGCTCAGGTCGGTCTTCAGCGTGTCCATCGATTCTGTGTTTGATTCAACGGAGTCCCCAGTTACCGTTACCATGATCATCTGGCCGATCTTGGCCCTCAACGGCGTCTGCGGCCGGGCGGATGCAATCGGCATCAGGAGAAGGATCATCGCGACTGCTCGAACAGAAGCTCCTGAGACGCAGTTGTTTTCAGAACTCATACGCCGCCCTTCTTGTGGTTGGCTCATCCGCGGTTCCATGGGCCCCGTTGAGCGGCGGGGCCCTTGCATCCGGCACAAAACGCATCGGGGACCGCGTTGTGGCCCCCATGCCGCGGATGACCATGTACATGAGTATTCAATGTACGCGATGCCCGCATCAATCTCAATTTACCATCTTCCTCACGGACATTCTTTGCGTTCGCAGCATATCCCCCTCCCTTCCGCGACTCTTCCATCCGGCTTCTCCCGGTAAATCCCCGGGACGCAACATGCTTCCTGTGTTGGCGGTTCCAGCACGCCAGTTGACTCCATCGTTGCACTTAAATAGCTTCAGGTATCGAATCCAGACCGGAGGCAGCAATGGCGCAGAACGCATTCATTCCCCTTTCTTTCCAGAGCATTCCTGAGGAAGAACAGCTGCATCGCGCGCGCGAGTTCTACGATCAATCCGCCAGGAGACGTTCAGTGCGTGAATTCTCCACACGGCCGGTCTCTCGCCAGCTGATCGATCTCCTCCTGGCAACAGCCGGAACCGCGCCTTCAGGGGCGAACAAGCAGCCATGGAAGTTTGTAATCGTTGACGATCCAGATCTCAAGAGCCGCATTCGCGGCGCGGCAGAGAAGGAGGAGAAGGAGAACTATGCGCGCAGGATGCCCGATTCCTGGCTGCAGGACCTTGAGCCGCTTGGAACCACCTGGCAGAAGGAGTTTTTGGAGACGGCGCCTGTCCTGGTCGTCGTCTTCAAGGAACGTTTCCGACTGGAGGGAGAAGAATTGAAAAAAAACTATTACGTGGAAGAATCGGTCGGTATCGCATGCGGTCTGCTCGTCGCCGCGATTCACAATGCAGGGCTCGCCTGCCTCACACACACCCCCAGCCCGATGGACTTTCTGCGCGATATCCTCGAGCGCCCGCCCAATGAAGTTCCCTACCTTCTGATGCCGATTGGGTACCCGAAGGAGGGGACCCGTGTGCCGGACCTACAGCGAAAATCCTTGAGCGATATTCGCGCATACAACCTCTCCGCCTGAGCAGCATCAGCCAGCGACGGGGATTTCATCCGGAACGCAACCAGAGGGTCCGGCGTCGCTCATCCCGAATGCATGCTTGCTCGCACACCGTCCATGATGAAATGCACCGCCTTTGCGCCGATGAAGATGTAGAGGAGGCGGGTAATCACCATCACCCCCAGTCGTCCGACGGTCCGCTCGACCAGAGGAGCCAGGAAGAGGATCGGCAGGATCGTCAGGTACACGGCAATTACAGCCGCGAGCGTGATGAAATCCGCACCGCGCTGGAAGAGCATAATCGTTGTCACGATGGTGCCCGGGCCGGCCAGGAACGGAAAACCGAGCGGGAACACGCCAAGGTTATGGCTCCCTTCCGTCCCCGCGACTTTTGTCGGTCCGCCCAGGAGAACCCCCCGGGCCGCGACGGCAAAGACGAGGATGCCGCCTGCAATCTTGAAATCCGATGTCGTCACCTCGAACACCTGTTGCAGCATCCAGTTCCCGAACAGGGCGAACACAAGAACAATGATGCCACCCGTCATCACCGCAGTCCGGTAGGCCATGCGCCGCTCCGGCCGGGACATCCCGTGCGTGAGGTCGGAAAACACGGGAAGATTCCCCACCGCATTCACCATGGCGAAGAGGACCAGGTAGTCATGCCAGAACAATTTCACCGTATCCATCATTGCACCGAGGGATAATCAGCGGTTCGCCCAACGACAAGCGGAAATGATTCATCGCCGAGGCGCTCCAGAAAAATCCTGTAGAACATCATCTCCTCCTTCGATCTGATCGTCACCTGTGTGCTCGCGGATGAGGTGCGCATATCGTCATCCGAGACTGTCCGGTCTGCAACCTGCCGGAGGATGTCCGAGGAGCCTGCCCCCTCCGAGAACTTCTGTTTCCTTCGCCAGGCCACTGCCGGAGGCAGGAGATCCTCGAACGCTTTTCGCAAAATCCATTTCTCCATCCGGTCGGGGCCGGCCATCCGGAAGCGCGTGGGCAGTCGGAAAGTGAAGTCAATCACCTCGGGATCCAGGAACGGAACGCGCGCCTCGACCGAATGGGCCATGGTCATCCGGTCGGTCCGCTGCAGGTTCGTGTTATGCAGGTTTGACGTAATCCGCGTCAGCTCCCCCGTCAGGCGCGCGGGATCATCCAAAGCGCGCAGGTAGTGATACCCCCCGAAGAGCTCATCCGCTCCCTCACCAGTCAGGATAACCTTGACCTCGCGCCGCGCGAGTTCAGACACAAAGAAGCCGGGAACTGCGCTTCGCACAAGCGGCGCGTCGAACGACTCCAGATAATACAGCACGTCGGAAAGTACACGGACCATGTCCTGCTCGGTGTACACATATTCATGATGGATCGTTCCGAGATGCTCCGCGACCTCCCGGGCCGCGGCCAGATCAGGCGATCCCTGGATGCCGACGGCAAACGAGTGGAGCTGCTCGCTCTGCTCTTTCATGAGGGCGGCAATAATGCTGCTGTCGAGGCCGCCGCTGAGAAAAACACCGACGGGAACGTCGGCGACCATCCTGCGCCTGACGGCATCCCGGAGCAGATCCCTCACACCACGGATGGCCTCGTCTTCGGATATCCCAGCCTCACGCGGGAGCGGGAGAGAGTAGAATTCACGAAATCCAACGTCGGAGCTCCAAATATGCCCGGGAGGAAATTCCCGGATCTCCTCACATCCCGAAAGTGCTTTGAGTTCTGATGCAAAGACCCGGGTCCCCGCCTTTGTCGCGCTGTAGAGGGGTTTGATCCCGATTCTGTCCCGGGCGACAACCAGGCGCCCCTGATCATAGACCGCAAACGCGAACATTCCGGCAAGCTCATGAACGCACTCGATCCCCCGATCCTCATAGAGATGGAGAATCACCTCGGTATCCGAATGCGTGCGGAACGTGTGCCGGGTTTCGAGGTCCTTCCGCAATTCGCGGAAGTTATAGATTTCCCCGTTCAGCACAATGCCGACGTTGCCGCTCTCGTTGAAGATCGGCTGGTGACCACCTGCGACATCGATGATCGACAGTCTCCGGTGCCCGAGCGCGGCACCAGTGCCCACAAACATCCCCTCGTCATCGGGACCCCTGTGCCGCATCGCGGTAAGGGCCGAACGAAGGAACGTCTCATCAGGTTGGCCGTACGTGGCGACAATTCCACACATGCGATGTCAGATCCGGTTGTGTGAGATTGGAGGCAGGCTCCGGAGAATTCGGTTCACGCGCTCCCTTTCCGGCACCGGCTCGCCGGTCTGTTCATCCACGGCATACCAGGCTCCGTCAATGAGGCGCGTGATGATTTTCCCGCAGAGATGAGGATTCCCCCGAAAATGCGGAGCGTCGAGTAATCCGCCTGTTATGGCCGAGGCGAGAACACGAGGGTCGCTCCAGGGATCGTCGCTCGCTGAGCCCCCGAACTCTGCGACGGCAGAGAGCAACGCCCGAGCCTCTTCGAGCAGGACATTTTTCCGCAGCTGAACGGCAGTGTCAAGCGAGAGATCTGGCATTCCCTGGAGGCAGTTCTCGAGAGCGCCGTGGACGATATTGCAGCTGTGAATCAACTCATCCGGCGTGCTCGCGTGATCGCCTTCGCTGAATCCGACGACGTGGAGAATATGCGGCTTCAGGGATAGACTAATAACCGCAGAGGCGGCGAGCTGCCCCTGGGCGAGCGAAGGGACAGAAGAAAAATGAGCGATTCCTGCGCGAACCTCTCGGAAGGAAACGAACGAGTCGTCATGAAGCCCCTCAATGAGCTCACACTTGGCGAGCATCTTTGCGACATCCATCGCGGGAGTAGTCCCTGGAGGGGTATTGAACATGTACTGCGCGACGTATTTTGCAACTCCCGCCTTTTTCGCGTTATAGGCTGCAAGAAATGCCATCGTGACGGCCAGAGCGTCGTGGGCATCCCGGAGGCTCCACTGATGGGATTCATTGACTTCCACCGGTTGATTCCGCTCCGCATACCATCGCATCGCCGATTGTTTCTCGGCAATGGCTTCCCGGAGGGGTATTCGGGAGCGACCATCCATGACGCTGTACCAGCAGAGAGGAATTGCAGCCCAGGCATTGTGGATCGTCTCGACGCTCATCTCGGCCCATCGTATCAACTCCCTGGTCCCGCTGTAGCAGCGCATAAGGGGGAAGTTTCCGCAACGGGAGGCCTCATACAGGCGCGTGAGATCCTCAGGAGTTCGTAGCGGGACGCCACCGGCACCGTCTTGCGATTGGTCCATTTCCTCCGGATGGAAGAAGTGCTCCTGCGCGTTCTGGTCGGGACCAAGGGAGATGACGTCAACGACTCCCGCCTCCGATATCCGGCGGACTCCCGCCACGCTCTCGTCAAGAGAGGGCCTGCCAAAATGGTGACGCAGAAGCGGATAGGGATATTTCTGTTCAATCCTTCCGAGCAGGTCGTGTGCGTATGTTCCGGACCCCTCGGCTTCAGATCCACCCCGAAGCCATATCTTGATTGCGTCATGACCCTCCAGCCCGCTAAAGGCCGCTTCAAAGTACCCTGCTTTCTTTGCCTCCTCCACTGCAGGCGGTGTTCCGCCGAACACGAATCGGAGACCCTCCATGAGACCCCGGTCAGAGAGCACCCGCCGGAGCTCCTGAAAGAGAGAGGCCGCTACCTCGGGCGTGAGCCGGTAGCTCACGGCCAGCATGTCCGGCTTTTTTTCCCCCACGGCTTTGACCAGTCGCGGCACGGACACCGCTGGACCGAGGGATTCGGTTTGATACCCCTCAGACTCTGCCATTTTCAGAAAGTGGTGCAGGCCGCCCACATGAACGCATGTTCCAAGCGCCGCCCCCAGGATCCTCTTCTTCATCAGACTGACTCCTTTGTTTCCCGGGCCTCCGGCCGGACAGGAAGTGATGGCTGCTCGCCGATTGCCAGGAGTCGAAGCTCCCGGAGAGAAAGATCTGCGATCCCGAGCCGCTCCACCGTCCTCCCCTCAGCCCAGTAGTCGACCTCGTTCAACGAGGAGGCGAGGCGGATTATCCCGTCGATGGTTGGAGTCGGCACGCCAAATTTCCGGCCGACAGAGGCGATGGGGACAAGACTAGCGGGAACATCCTCGCTTACATAACGCATCCTGAGGGTCGTCGGGGCCATAATCCCCCGGTAGCCAGGATTGGCACGCATGGCCTGATACAGGTCCTTTCCCGCCGCACTGTACGCGAGGTAGAGCCATTCGCGAGCAGTCAATGCCCGAATCCCCAGCGCTTCAGCAACTGTAACTCTTTCAGAATCAATAGCTTCGAGCACTTTTGCGACGGAGGGTGTAACGCCGTCAACGTAGAACTGAAATTCTGAGATATCCTCGATCCAGCCCGAATTGAGAACACAGAGGGTAGGGTGAAACACCGACCCAATGTTCTCAAAGCTCGTCTTGAATATATTGTCGCCCGGGACAAATTGCGGGTAGGGTTGCCGAAGCCGGCGGAGGACCTCTGGTATCAAATGTGCCCGCACCGAGGCTACGGGGATGGAGTTCTTGATCCGGAAAATATAACTCTGCCCTGGTCCGATTGCTCTGGAGGCGTAGATGAATGATTGTGCCTCCGCGACAATCACATCCGCTTTCGTCTCTTTTTCGGCCAGCACCTGCTTGAACTCAAGCGCACCGAATGTCCGCCCCGGATGCAACACGACGATCTGTCCATCGCGCAGGTATGGGGCGCAGGCCTCCGCCATGTACCGGTGTCCAATCGCCGGAACCACGACCATCAGCACATCGACGCCGTCCAGCGCCTCCTCCATGTCTGTGGTCGCACACATGAGCCGTCCGAATCCTTCAACCTCTCCCTCAACCTCGATGCCACCGGTCCCCTTCACACCCCAGAGCCGGTTCTCGTGTCGGTTGAAGAGCCGGACTTCGAATCCCATGATTGCAAGATGACCGGCCATCGCCAGGCCACCGTGACCTGCACCAAGGACAGCAAATCGAGGTTTCTTCTCATTTGACGGAGCGACCATGCAGACCTCCCGACCGTCTGTGATGGTGGTGGGCGGATAGTGAACCCGTTTCGGAATGGCAAGCCCTCCGCAATTCTGGAGAGTCGCTAATAATTATAGTAGGGAAAACTAGGAGAGTTGCAACAGTAAAATCATCGGAACCGGCGGAATCCGATTCGTCGCAGGACAGGGATCCGAGGAGCAGAGATGGTTAACGAATAGGGAGGAAATTCGTAAGTCGTCTCGACTCTCCCACGCGATCACCGGTGAACCTCTTCTCTCGTTTCTGGCCCGACAGTCGACAGGGGCGACCTGCCATCAGGCCTGGGTCGACAGAATGTCTTCTCTCGCAGGCGCGAAGACGTCGATCAGCGTACCCTCTTCCAGCGCGATGACACCATGCTCTGTGTCCGGCGGAACAAAGAAAGAGTCACCGGCTCGCAGGACTGTCTTTTCACTACCTACCTGGACTTCGAAGGAGCCCTTCTCGATGTAGGTGACCTGCCGGTGGGGGTGTGAATGCAAGGATCCGACGGAGTCCTTTGCGAACCGGACACACATCATCAT
>DKBG01000309.1 GCA_002451155.1 Ignavibacteria bacterium UBA6906 | reverse complement strand
GCCGGGTACACGGACAATGTCGGCGAACCGAAGGCAAACGAGTGGCTTTCCCTCAGAAGATCGAGAGCGGTGGTTGACTGGCTCGTAAGGAATGGCGTTCCCTCCTGGAGGCTTACTGCCGCGGGGTATGGTATGGCGAATCCTGTCGCCCCGAATACGACGCCGGAGGGAAGAGCCAAGAACAGAAGAATAGAATTTCACGTCAGGTAACGACGCGCGTGATCTCATGGGACGTCCCGGTGAAGGAGCGCCATGCGCCCTCGCCGGGACGATCTGTTTTCCGGCCCGTACATTGACTTTCAGGCCCATTTTTGGTATAATTACTAGGTTTATCGGACTTTTCGGGCCGGAGTTGAGAAAAGGAGCACCTGGTTGATCACCAAATATGGGTATGATGTTGTGGTCGTCGTACTGCTTCTGGTGCTTGCGGGCTCTCTGGTCTCCTGGTTTCTCATCGATGCGCGGGCCTTCAAATATCCCCTCATTGGCGGGCTCCTCCTTCTCCTGGCGTTTACCCTTTACTTCTTCCGTGATCCTGACCGGAAAAGTCCGGCAGGGGAAAACCTTGTGATCGCTCCCGCTGACGGGAAGGTGATCGCGATTCAGGAGGTTCGGGAAGATGAATTCCTGAAATCAGATGCCGTTCAGATAAGCATTTTCATGTCTCCCCTGAATGTGCATGTGAATAGATTTCCGATCTCCGGCACGATCGGATACTTCAGGCATTTCCCGGGGGAATACCTGATGGCCTTTGACGAAAAATCTTCGGTCAGGAACGAGCGCACCCAGATCGGGATCGAGCGGGAAAACGTCCGGGTTCTCTTCAAACAGATTGCGGGTTTCCTGGCCCGGCGGATTGTCGCTGACCTCAAGGTAGGGGACCGGGCGGTGGCGGGGGAGCGTTTCGGAATGATCAAATTCGGCTCACGGGTGGACATCCTTCTCCCGCGGAGTACCGACATCAAAGTCCGGCCCGGTCAACTGACGGTGGCCGGCGAGACGGTTTTGGGTGAGCTGCGGTGACATCATCAGGAATGGTTGTTCAATGAGAATCACGCGCGCGGTAGTCCCAAGCCTGTTCACTGTGCTGAACATGTTCTGCGGCTATCTGTCGATCATACACAGCAGCCGCGGAGAATTCGTTGAGGCCTCCTGGTTTATCGTCCTGGCTGCGGGGTTTGACGCGCTGGACGGAGTCATGGCGAGGCTGACCCGTTCTTCGTCACAATTCGGCGTTGAAATCGATTCCCTCTCGGACGTCGTTTCATTCGGAGCGGCTCCCGCCTTCATGGTCTATCAGGCTCATCTGTACGTCCTCGGTGGCTTCGGCGTGTTGATAAGCTCCTTGCTCATGGTCTTCGGAGGCCTTCGGCTTGCACGGTTTAATGTGCAGCTGGTAGGGTTCGACAAGGATCACTTTGTCGGGCTACCGATTCCTGTCAGCGCCATGACCGTCACCGCGTTCATGCTGACGTACTATGACCCCGCTACCGGGCTCGATCCCATCGCGGCGACCGCGCTCCCCTGGCTGGCAGCCGTGCTCGGCCTGCTGATGGTCAGCAAGGTGAAATATGACACGATCCCTAAAATCTCCCGGCGGGCGATCAAGAAAGAGCCCTGGAAGTTTGTCTTCGGCATTCTTGCCATCGGTGTCGTCGCGCTCACAGGGGGACATGCCATATTCCCCCTCTTCGTTCTGTTCATCGGGCTGGGGATTGTGCGCTATATTGTGGCTCTGTTCCGGAAGATAGGGCGGCCTTCGGAAAAGTTTGATGATGATGAGGCAGACGCTGAAGCTGTCGAGCCGACCCGTTTGAAATCCTGATCAACGTGAGATGAACCGTGTACCTTTCCAGAATACGTGTCACCCTGCGCCCTTCGATCCTGGATCCTCAGGGGAAAGCGGTGGAGCATGCGATCGGCACTCTCGGAGTGGGGGCCGTGCATGGAGTCCGCATGGGCAAATACATCGAGATGAAAGTTGAGGGGGCTACGGAGGCGGAGGCGAGGAAGGTCACCGAGGAGGTTTGCCGGAAATTGCTGGCAAACCCGGTGATGGAAGATTTCCAGTACGACATCGCAAAGATCTGAATGGACAACGGGCGCGTGAAATTCGGCGTCGTGGTTTTCCCCGGCTCGAACTGTGACCATGACGCGTATTACGCCGCGAAGAAGGTCCTCGGGCAGGAATCAGAGTTCCTCTGGCACAAGGAAACGGATCTCAGGGGCGCCGATGTGGTCGTGCTGCCAGGGGGGTTTTCCTACGGCGACTATCTCCGCTGCGGGGCGATAGCCCGCTTTTCGCCGGTCATGAAGGAGGTCGTCCGGTTCGCGAAGGACGGCGGAACGGTGATCGGGATTTGCAACGGGTTCCAGATCCTGGTCGAATCCGGGTTATTGCCGGGAGTATTGCTGCGGAACAGTTCGTTGCGATTCGTCTGCAAATATGTGAGATTGAAGGTGGAGAACGCCGCGACCCGGTTCACGAGGGCGTGCACTCCGGGGGAGATTTTGTCGATCCCCGTGGCACACGGCGACGGGAACTACTTCACCGACCCTGACACGCTCCGGCGCCTTGAGGAGAACAACCAGATCGTATTCCGTTATTGCGACACGCGCGGCGAGGCGACGGTGGAGGCCAATCCCAACGGTTCCCTCGGCAATATCGCGGGGATTACGAACAGCGAGGGAAACGTGCTGGGCATGATGCCGCATCCGGAGCGGGCGTCAGACCCGCTCCTGGGACACACAGACGGTCAGAAGATTTTCCGGTCGATTATCGATACTGTTCGACAGATGTCATACACAGGTTCCACTGCCAAGCGGGAGGAGGTACCCCATGGGTAATTTCGGAACAACTGAGATTCTCCTCATTCTTCTCGTTGTCCTCATCTTTTTCGGTGCGAAGAAGATACCGGAACTCGCGCAGGGTCTCGGGAAGGGGATCCGGGAGTTTAAGAAAGCGACCCGGGACATCGAGGAAGAAGTGAACAACGAGATCAAGGAAGTGAAAAAGGTCGCCGACGTGAAGTCTGCCGGGGCGGAGAAAAAGGAGTAGCGACCAATGTTCGAGAACATCGGGGGAACGGAACTCCTCGTCGTTCTCTTAGTGCTCTTCATCTTCTTCGGGCCGAAGCGGCTTCCTGAGATGGGAAAAAACCTCGGCAAGGCCGTTGGAGAATTCAAGAAGGCACTCCGCGGCATTCAGGACGACTTCAAGAATTCGACAAAGATGTAGGCTGCGTGCAGAGAACGCTGACGACATACGACCAGACGCGCCGGGCACTCGAATCGGGCTCCACAACGTGCGAGCGCACGGTCGAAGGATATCTGGAGTCCATCAATACGGGAAAGCGCCTCAACGCTTTCCTTGCTGTGTTTGGCGAGAAGGTTCTGGACGAGGCACGTGCAGTTGACCGGAAGATCGCGGAGGGAACGGCGGGGCCCCTTGCCGGCATGGTCGTGGCGGTCAAAGATGTCATCTGCATGCGCGATGAAAAAGTCACCTGTGCCTCGAAGATTCTGGAGAATTTTGTCTCGCTGTATGACGCTACGGTTATCGAGCGGCTCCGGGCGGCGGACGCAGTCTTTATCGGCAAGACTAATATGGATGAGTTCGCGATGGGCTCATCGACTGAAAACTCGGCGTTCGGTGCGGTCCTCAATCCGGTCGATGAGAGCCGGGTCCCCGGAGGATCGAGTGGAGGGTCCTGCGTTGCCGTCGCCGGAGGGATGGCGCATACGGCGCTCGGAACCGACACGGGAGGGTCGATCCGTCAGCCCGCGGCGTTTTGCGGAATCGTCGGGCTGAAGCCGACGTACGGCCGGGTCTCCCGCTACGGGCTTGTAGCACTCTCTTCATCATTCGACCAGATTGGACCCTTTGCCGCGTGCGTCGCAGATGCCGCGCGAGTCCTGCACGTGATGAGCGGTCAGGACGTGAACGATAGCACCTCGGCTGCCGTCCCCGTGCCGGACTACACCGCGGCTCTCACCGGCAATGTCGCCGGGTTGAAGGTGGGTGTGCCCTGGACCGTTCTGGGAAAAGGACTGCAGCCGGAAATCCGCGCGTCGGTTGACAGGGCTGTTCAACGCCTCCGGGAAGGGGGCGCCCACATCGAGGAAATCGAGCTTCCCCATTCGGACTACGTGATCTCCACCTATTACATCCTGATGACCGCGGAAGCCTCTTCAAATCTGGCCCGCTATGACGGCGCGCGCTACGGGTACCGTTCCACGACTGCCCGGAACCTGTCGGAGCTCTATGTACAGTCGAGAAGCGAAGGATTCGGTCAGGAGACGAAGCGCAGGATTATGCTCGGCACGTATGTGCTCTCCGCCGGGTACTACGACGCGTACTACAGGAAAGCACAGAAAGTGCGCCGCATGATCCAGCAGGATTTCTTCAACGCGTTTGAAAACGTGGACTGCGTCCTGACGCCGACGACACCGACTACCGCGTTCAAGTTTGGGGAAAAAACGGAAGATCCACTTGAGATGTACCTGTCGGACATTTTCACGGTTTCGGCCAACCTTGCAGGATTGCCCGGTATCAGCGTCCCGTTCGGCAAAGACGGACAGGGACTCCCGGTCGGAATTCAATTCGTCGGCAGACAGTTCGAGGAATCAACGATCTTAAACGCCGCATACTATCTAGAACAGCAGGAGGGAAGGTAGATTCTTTTCCCCCGGCGCGGCCGGTGTGACCCGGCTGCCGATTGTGTGACACACCGCTGTACCACTCTGACACCTGACATTCACTCTCGCGCACAAAAAACCATGAGCATACTCGTCGGAAAACGCACACGCCTCGTCGTCCAGGGAATCACGGGAGGCGAAGGAACATTTCACACCCGCCAGATGATGGAATACGGGACCAATGTCGTCGCCGGAGTCACCCCCGGGAAGGGTGGAACCACGTACCAGGGGAATGACAGGGATCCCCTCCCTGAAGGTGTACCGGTCTACAATACCGTTGCGGAGGCAGTTGCCGAACAGAAGGCGAACGCCTCGGTGATCTTTGTTCCGGCCGCATTCGCAGCCGATGCGATTATCGAAGCCGCAGCCGCAGGGGTCGGAGTGATCGTCTGCATCACCGAAGGAATTCCCACGAGGGATATGCTCAGGGCCTATGACTTTGTGTCACGGAAGGGTGTTCGTTTGATCGGCCCAAACTGCCCCGGCATCATTACACCCGGCCAATGCAAGGTCGGAATCATGCCTGGATTTATTCACAAGCAGGGGCATGTCGGAGTTGTTTCCCGAAGTGGGACCCTCACCTATGAAGCCGTCTGGCAGCTGACCGAGCGGGGAATCGGGCAGTCAACCTGTATCGGTATCGGCGGGGACCCGGTGATCGGGACGCAGTTCATCGATGCAGTACGGTTGTTCGGGGAGGACAAGGACACCCATGGGATCATTATGATCGGCGAAATCGGGGGAACAGCGGAGGAAGAGGCGGCCGAGTACATCGCTGCACATGTCAAGAAACCTGTGGTCGGGTTCATTGCGGGACGCACTGCACCGCCGGGCAGACGGATGGGCCACGCGGGAGCGATCATCGCGGGAGGGAAAGGGACCGCCCTGGAGAAGATGGAGGCAATGAGGGCTGCCGGGATTCATGTGGTCGAGAACCCTGCACTTCTCGGCGAGACGATGGCGAAGATCCTGAAGAGTAAATCGAACACCCGGCGGATCCCCGCACGAAAGTCGGCCAGAAAGCAGGCCAGAAGACCAGCCAGGACGGTGCGGGGAAAATCAACACGTGGCAGGCGCCGTCGAACGTAGTGCCTCCTTAGGCACGCGGGTCCATCTCTTCGCCTGGCAGAATCCGGTGAACGTGGGAGGCAGGCGTCCGGTGAAATCACTCGTTTGTCTCCACCTGGATTCCTTGAGGATCCCAGTCGCTTGATCCCAGTGGGAGCGGACACCCCCCTTCAATTTTGCAGTCTGGCCGCGGGTGGGGGAGGAGAAGGATGAATCCGGAACTCGACATCAGGCAAAAGTCCCATTACAGGATGACATCAAGGAGGCACTGTGGTTGAACGAACATTGGCGATTCTCAAACCTGACTGTGTGAAGAAGAACCTCAGCGGTACCGTAATTGCGCGTATCGAAGCGGCTGGTTTCAGAATACTCGGAATGAAGATGGTGAAGCTGACGCGGGAGACCGCCGGAGGCTTCTACGAGGTGCACAGGGAACGGGCGTTCTTCAAAGACCTCGTGGCATTCATGAGCTCCGGGAAATGCGTGCCGATTGCCCTCGAGAAGGAGAACGCCGTGGCGGATTTCCGGAAACTAATCGGCGCGACTGACCCGGCTGAGGCGGATCCAGGGACGATCCGCAAGGATTTTGCGTCCAGCAAGGGCGAGAACATCGTCCATGGCTCAGACTCACCAGAGAACGGCAGGATCGAAATCGGGTATTTCTTTTCCGAGAAAGAGCTGATCGAAAACAGATAAAGGCGCGGCCGCGCTTCGAACTCCGGCAGGGACACGTGCTTCCCCTCGAGGGAGTCTCGTGTCCCTGTCTCGTTTCTCAAATTTACGGTGCTCGATGGGATTGAAATCCTGGAAACGGCTCGCTGAAACGGTTCTGTTCAAGAATCCCTGGTGGACCTATCGGCGCGATGAGGTTGAACTTCCTTCCGGGAAGAAGGGGGAATATCACTACGTCCACACGAACGGCTCTGCGATGGTCATTCCCATCCTGGACGACGGGCGGATACTTATGGTGAACCAGTACCGGTATCTCCTCGATCGGGAGAGCGTGGAATTCCCCTGCGGAAGCGTGAAGGATGGGTCCTCCCACGACGCAACGGCGCGGCACGAGCTTGCCGAAGAAACAGGATATTCAGCAGGGACCCTCACACTCGCCGGTGAATTCAATCCCTACAACGGCGTAACCGACGAGCTGTGTCGGGTGTATATTGCGCGTGGGCTTCATCACGTCGGTGCAAGTCCTGATGAAACGGAGGAATTCGAACTTCTCGCCCTCACGGGTCAGGAGATCGACGAGCGGATCCGAACCGGCCAGATATGGGACGGGATGAGCATTGCGGCCTGGGCTGTGGCCTGGCCAAATCTGGAATCTCAATTGTGACAGCGCAGACCAGGAGGAGGAGGTGAAATTGTCGGTACTGTGTCGATTTACCGCGTTTTCGATCGTTCTCCTTGGTGCGGCAGTAACGGCTGCCGCACAGGTGCTCACGGGGGCGGACCTGCTTGTGGCGGAGCGCCTTGATTTGCTGACTGGGAAACGCGTCGCGCTGATCACGAATCATACCGGCCGCCTCTCAACGGGGGAACCACTTGCGGACGAGCTCCTCCGCCGGGGGATTCGTCTGGTTCGACTGTTCGGCCCTGAGCATGGGATCCGCGGCCTTGCTGCCGCGGGCGCGGGAGTGTCTGATTCGGTCGATGTCCGCACGGGGGTACCCGTGACCTCCCTGTACGGAAGAATCAACAAGCCGACTCCCGAATTGCTCAAGAATGTCGATCTGATCCTGTACGATATCCAGGATGTAGGAACGCGCTTCTACACGTATATCAGCACCATGGCTCTTTGCATGGAAGCGGCCGCCGGTTCGAGCATCCCGTTCATTGTGCTCGATCGCCCGAACCCTCAGGGCGGGGAGCTTGTGGACGGTCCGGTTCTTGATGACTCCCTCCGCTCATTCGTCGGGATTGCGCCGTTGCCCGTTGTCTATGGTCTGACGTGCGGCGAACTAGCGATGGTGCTGAATGGAGAGAGACTCCTGGGTGGAGGGATCCAGGTTGACCTGACGGTGATTCCGATGAAGGGCTGGTCCAGGAATATGATCTGGAATGACTGCGGGTTTCTCTGGGTCCCGCCGTCCCCAAATCTGCGTACCGCTGAGGCTGCTCTCGTCTATCCGGCAACCTGCCTGATCGAAGCGACGAATGTGTCAGAGGGGCGCGGAACGGAGAATCCGTTCCTGACAATTGGTGCGCCATTTATCGACGGAAAAGTGCTTGCCGATGAGCTGGGGAAGCTGGGCTTGAGAGGCCTGCAATTTTCCTCCACAACCTTCGTCCCGTCCGGTTCGAAATTCAAGGGACAGCAGTGCCGGGGAGTCTCGATATCGGTCACGGACCCGGGCCTGCTGCAACCAACGAAAGTGGGGTTGAGCCTGCTGGTTATCCTCCGGAACCTCTACCCGGGAGACTTTCAAATGAGAAAGACTTCGTTTGAAAGACTGTTCGGCGTCCGTGGACTCTATGATCGGATCATGAATGGCGATCTCACAACCGGGGATATACCGGATTTCACATCCGAATCGACAGCTTTCAGGGAGACGTCCATCAAATATAGGCTGTATCCGGCAGGCAAGGCGAAGTGAGTGCGGTGAGGAAATTTGCACGTAATATCTCCCAAAATTGTTGACTTTCCATGGCTAAATTGATAGATTTTCTCAATTTTGGAGTTGTCTTCGGCAGGGATGGCGGGAAATGACCGATGATCGAACCAGGGCGATGGTAGAGAAACTCCAGCAGCGGATCTTCACACTGGACAGCGCCATCGCAGCGGTGGGACTCCTGGCACTTCTCATCGGTTTTCTTGTTGAATCGACGGCTGCGAGGATTGTCTGCGGGCTGGCGTTTCTTTCCTCTGCCGCCTATTTCTACCTGACCTGGCGTCAGGGACGCGATTCAGCGGGAGAAGGCAACAGCCAGAACAGAGAGGAAGCGTATTCACAATCACCCGAAGGGGCCATGAAAAAACTACTCTTCGATGACTTTCAGTCGTCGGGTGGGGAGTATACGGTGAAGGTTGTGGATGAAGTGCAGTCCGTCGTACCGTCGACGAGGCAGGCACAACCCGCGCCGTTGGCGCTGAAGGAGGAGACTGTTCGCGAGCTTGACGTTCTGGATTTCTTCGATCTGGACTCTGAAGCCTCACTCGCGGAGGCGGAACCGAGGGCGGAGTTCCATTCGCTTATGAACAAAGTCCTGATCGGTCTCAAGGAGGTTCTGTTCGCCCAGACCGTCGCATTCTTCTGGATCAATCGGGACAAACAGCAGCTCGTGCTTGAGACTGCGGCGACGGATAGCAAGAACTTTATCGGAAGTCAACGGTTTTCCGTCGGAGACGATCTTGTTAGTCGGGTCGCGACGTCAGGGAAGCCGCAATTGTTCGGGAGGGTGGATCCGGCGGCGGAGCGGGATCTCATGCGCTATTACGAAATTCCGGAGTCGGTGAAATCCGTCGTATGCGTGCCGGTCTTTTTCAAAAACACGGGTGCCGACATTCAGCCAGTGGGAGCGATCATCGCGGACAGCCCGGCTGAGGACACATTCGGGCAGGAGACACTGATACTGCTCGGACGGTTCACGAAACTCGTTTCGGCCCTGATCAAAAGTTATACCGACAAGTATGACCTTCTCCTGGAGGCCGAGCTCCTGTCGTCGATGCGGCGGATGCAGGACAGAATGAAATCGGACCCGAGCGAGACCTCGATTCTCGCAGGCCTCCTGGATGAAGCCAACCGGCTTGCGAACTGGGACTTCCTGACCATCACCATGTATTCCGAGGAGAATCATGGGTGGATGGTGCAAAAGGTCGTCAACAAGCAGGGGTTGCCCTATGTTGCGCCGGACCATCTGGTGGATCCTCGCACCAGTATCGTTGCGGAGGTCATCAGGACGAACCAGGTTCAGAGCATCCCGGATCTCCAGGCCGCAGGCCGGTTTCGCTTTAGCGAGGCCGAGCGGACCGATTCTCACGGATCGTTCCTGTGTGTTCCTATCAGTTCGTTCAATCGTTGCTATGGGGCGCTGAGCCTCGAAAGCAGGACAAAGGCGAATTTCTCCGGGACAGAGATGGAGACGATATACCGGCTGGTGGAAAACGCCTCGGCGGCACTGGAAGTCCTGTACATGAACGACCTGGTCAGGGAGTATGTCATCGTTGACCACCACACCGGGTCCCTGACGCGGCGCCACTTCATCAGGAGGCTGGAAGACGAAGTCGCCAGAGCGGAGGACTACGGGACTGAACTCTCCTGCGTGTTCATTTCGGTTGATGTGTTGAATGAACATGTCCACCGCTACGGGAAAGAGAGCACCGATGCGATTCTGAACGAAATCACGAGGGTCATACGGTCGAATCTTCGTGTCTATGATACCGTCGGCAGATATGAAAGTGATCGGCTTGTCGTTCTGCTCATCAACACGCCGGCAAGCGATGCCTATCTCTGGGCTGAAAAGATCCGAAAGCTTGTTGCCGGCCACGTCATGACGGTTGCCGGAAAGAGCTTTTCCGTCACGGTGAGTGTTGGGGTGTGCGGGCTCTCGGAAGGCATGGGAGCTGATGAGCTTGTTTCCGGAACGTCTCGTGTGCTCGAGAAGGCGCGCGAGGGAGGTGGGAACCTGGTACGGGTGTATTGACTTCCCTGGCCGGGGTCACCCGGGACGATCGGGTCTGCACATGACCGGAACCTCCGGGTGTTTTCGAGTGTTGAAAAGAACAACAAAAGGAAGAGTACTCAATGGCAAAAATACAGACATTTGCCGACAAAGCAGCCAAAGCCGCACTCCAGAAGGGCTCCAAATGCCCTGTATGTGGAACCATCCGCCAGCCCATCCTGCTGGTCTCTTCGGAGAAGTCCTCTGTCTCATCGACCTGGAAATTCAGCGAACGCCGTGTCCAGGTCTGCAAATGCAATGAGAAGGAAATCTACGCCTGAGTGACCGAACCTTCACGCCGCCGGTCCGTACACTCTGAAGTGGAGAACCGGCGGCGTTTCTAGCCTCTTGCACGGTTTCAACTACCACGACGACCAAGACAGTTTGCATAATTCTCGACGGAATCGGCATCGGGGAGTTACCCGATGCCTTCCAGTATGGGGATCAGGGTAGCAATACTCTCGCGAACACCGCGCGTGCGGTTGGGGGGCTTCATCTTCCCAATCTTCAGGTGCTTGGGCTTGGAAATATCGGAACAATCCCGGGGGTGGAACCGGCGAGTCAGCCCCGCGCATCATATGGAAAGTGTGCAGAGGTCTCCCGGGGGAAGGACAGTACATCGGGCCACTGGGAGCTAGCGGGGCTTATTGTTGACAGGGAGTTTCCGACGTACCCGCACGGGTTCCCGAAACCGCTGCTTGACAGTTTCCTGTCGGCCACAGGTGTTCCGGGGTACCTGGGTAATATTCCGGCGTCGGGAACGGCAATCGTTGAGCAGCTGGGAGACGAACATGTCCGCACAGGCCGCCCGATCATATACACGTCTGCGGATTCCGTCTTTCAGATAGCCGCGCACGAGGAGGTCATTCCGCTCGAACGGCTCTACGAGATCTGTTCGATTACACGAGCAACCGTGTGCACGGGAGAGCATGCCGTCGGAAGGGTCATCGCAAGGCCGTTTGTCGGGAGGAGCGGCGAGTACCGCAGGACGACAAACCGAAGAGACTTCTCCCTTGCTCCCTTCGGGGATACAGTGCTGGATTCTCTCTCGCGCGCCGGGATCCCTACGGTAGGGATTGGGAAGATCGACGATTTGTATGCCGGACGCGGTCTGACCCTGATGGACCACACGCGAACGAATGAGGAAGGAATCGCCGCCATCATCCGATTGGCACGTGGAACGGAGTCAGGGTTGATACTGGCAAACCTTGTGGATTTTGACACCCTGTACGGGCACCGCAACGATCCTCCCGGCATGGCGCGGGCTCTGGAGGACTTCGACAGACAGGTGCCGTCGATCCTGGAAACCCTTGGGGCCGGAGATCTGTTCTTACTAACAGCGGACCATGGCAATGACCCTGTAACCCCGAGCACCGACCACTCGAGGGAGTACGTGCCGCTTCTTGCGTTGCGGCCGGGGATGAATGCGGGCCGAAATCTGGGCACGCGCTCGACATTCGCGGATGTCGGGAAGACGATTGCGGAGTTTTTCGGGATCGAGAACAGGCTGGCAGGGAAGAGTTTTCTGCGCGAGGTGGGGACGCAGTGAGCAGACGGCCTGTGAGCGTGGAATTCGAAGCGAGGGTCGGCGATGAAGTGTGCATCCCCGTTCCCGGGGGCTCGCAGGAGCGGGTATCGATTCGAGCAGGATGCAATGTCCCTGTCGGGTGACCGGTATTGTTCTGATGAGGGAACTTTAGAATCGGTGCGCGAAACAGAGGGAGACCCTCACGATACACGGCCTCCAGCGTGAGCAGCGGAGCCAGGTTCTACGGTGTGTTCTCTCCGAAAGTGCCTGGCAGAAGGGCGGGATGTGCCACGGGCGGGGCGACTTGCGCAACATTGAAATCGGCACGTGCCGCTGGCGCTGCTGCCAGCGGAGCGCCTTAGAAAGTCGGCTGACAATTCTGACCGGTCGACCGCGGGTGTACAACGATGTGCCTGGATCGTGGACGGTCCCGATAACCACGGTGCCCGTCTGATCCGGCGGCTTCTGCTCCATGCTCCGCACGAAGGGCCGCGGCGTCCCCGGGGAGCAGAACCATTATGACATAATGAGGTGGATGGATGGTAAAGATCACCAAGCAGTATACAAACAGGGAAAGCCAGTCTCTCGACAAATACCTTCAGGAAATCGGCAAGGTCGACCTCCTCACGTCGGAGGAGGAAATCGATCTTGCCCGAAGGATCAAGAAGGGTGACCAGCGGGCACTCGAGAAGCTGACAAAGGCCAACCTCAGGTTTGTGGTCAGCGTGGCAAAACAATATCAGAATCAGGGCCTCTCGCTCGGAGATCTGATCAATGAGGGGAACCTCGGTCTCATCAAGGCAGCCAAGCGATTTGACGAGACGCGGGGATTCAAATTCATCTCGTACGCCGTCTGGTGGATCCGGCAGTCGATCCTTCAGGCGCTCGCTGAGCAGTCACGCATCGTTCGCCTGCCCCTGAACAGGGTGGGAGCGCTCAATAAGATCGGGAAAGCGTTCAGCACGCTCGAGCAGGAGTTTGAGCGCGAACCGAGCGCGAGCGAACTTGCCGAAGAGCTTGACATGTCGCTGTATGAAGTGTCAGACACGCTCAAGATCTCCGGCCGGCACCTGTCAATGGACGCGCCATTTGCGCAGGGGGAGGACAACCGACTTCTTGACGTTATCCAGGATGAGCGGCAGCCTTCTCCCGACCACGAGCTGCTGAGGGAATCCCTCAGCAAGGAGGTGGAGCGGGCACTCTCGACGCTCAGTGACCGGGAGGCGGAGGTCATCCGCCTCTACTTCGGGCTCGGCAGGGAACACTCGCTGACACTGGAGGAAATCGGCGAGAAGTTCAAGCTTACACGCGAGCGGGTTCGGCAGATTAAAGAGAAGGCGATTCGTCGGTTGAGGCACGCGTCGCGGAGCAAGCAGCTTCGCGCCTACCTTGGCTGAGTCCGGGGAGGCCGCAACCGGTTTCAGATGCCCATGACAGGATTGAACCTCACTCTGCGGGTGGAATTGTGTTGGAGGGCGGCTGTCGCTCTGGCGGCGGTTGCCCTTTCCTTTCTGGTGGGATGCTCCGGATCGTCCCCCAGATTCACCAGTCCGGGGGGCACACAGTCGGTCGAGCAGGAGGAAGAGGTCCGCTTCGCCGCGAAGATCCGTGATGAGGAGATGCGGGACGATGACCGGAAGGTCGATGTCGCGAAAGTGAAAAAGGATTTGGCCTCGCGGCCGGCGCGGGACCTCGGGGAGGCCACGCGCACCCCCGGCGGGCTGAACCGGGACAGGGTTCTCCTGGAAACGGTGTCCTATCTCGGGGTGCCCTACGCCTACGGGGCGAATTCAAAAGAAGGAATTGACTGTTCCGGCTTCACGTCCCAGGTATACCGGAAGGCGGCGAACGTGCAGCTTCCGCGGTCCGCGAGGGAACAGTTCCGGACCGGTCACGGAGTCGAAAAGGACAGCCTGCTGTTCGGGGATCTGGTCTTCTTCAATACGACGGGGACAGGACCGACGCATGTCGGCATCTACATCGAGGACGATCTGTTCGCCCACGCAAGCGTCTCGTACGGGGTGACGATCTCATCCCTGCAGAGCGGGTACTATCGTACGCGGTACCTCGGGGCGCGGCGCATTTCAGGACGATAACGGAGTTGCGGATCATCATCGATCAGGATATATTTGCATTCAGGAGTGAATGCTGAACAGGGGACGCT
>DKBG01000308.1 GCA_002451155.1 Ignavibacteria bacterium UBA6906 | reverse complement strand
GATGATGGTGGTCTTGCCCGCCCCCGTGTGACCGACGATTGCCGCCGTCTGCCCGGGCTCGATTGTAAAAGAGACATCCCGTAACACCCAGTCGGTTGGTCCCGCCCCGCCCTGGCCGGGGGGAGCATAGGTGAACCAGACATGCCGGAATTCCACCCGCCCCTTTACCGCGCCCTGCTCCTCCGGCTTCAGCGCATCCCGCACCACCGTCTGGTCATCCAGGAGCTTGAAGATCCGCTCCGACGACGCCATGGCGGTCTGCATGATGTTATACTTTTCCGAGAGGTCCCGGATAGGCCGCCAGAACATCTCGTTGAACTGCAGAAACGCCATCACGGTGCCGATCGTTATCGTCCCTCCAAGCGCTTCCACGCCCGAGTACCAGATGATCAATCCTACCGCGATCGCGCCGATCAAATCGACCCCCGGATAGAACAGCGCATAGTAAAAGATCGACCGGATATTCGCGTCGCGATGGGCGCCGTTAACCACCGAAAATTTTTCAAAGGATTTCCCCTGCCGGTTGAACACCTGATCCACCATCATGCCGGTGATATGCTCCTGCATGAACGCGTTAATCCGCGCGAGTTGCAGGCGGACCTCACGGTATGCCTCACGCGCTTTCTTCCGGAACAGAAAAGTCCCGTAGAACAGGAGGGGAAGGACGCTCAGTGAGACCAGCGCCAGCTGCCAGTTCATGGAGAACATGAAGTACAGAATGCCGATGATCGTAAAGATGTCGCTGAACACCATCACAACGCCTGACGAAAACATCTCGTTCAGAACTTCGACATCGTTCGTGACCCGGGTAATCAGCCGGCCAATCGGGTTTCTGTCGAAATACTTCAGCCCCAGCCGCTGGAGATGACCGAAAATCTGCATCCGCAGATCGAAGATGGTCCGCTGTCCGATCCACTGTGTCAGATAGGCGCTGAAATACTGCACCAGGCCGCGCGCAACCATTACGACAAAGAAGATCAGCGCGGTTTGCAGCAGCCCGTGCGGATCCTTCTGCGCTATGTTCACATCCACGGCAATCTTGGTAAAATACGGCCGCACCGCTTCCAGGGACGAAACCAGGAGGCTCAGACCGATCCCCAGCGCGACCTGCCAGCGGTACGGCTTCAGATACGTCAGAAGCCGCCGCATCAATGCGCCGTCATATGCCTTGCCGAGAACTTCCTCTTCCTGCATACACTCAGTGTCTCCATCTATGAAGGCCGCCGGTTTCGCCGACGGCCAATCCTACAGGTGCGCGATTTCCTCTTCTAACAACTGTTTCCTGTAGAGCTCCGCGTAGATCCCGCCCCGCTCAACCAGCTCGTCGTGCGTTCCCCGTTCGGCAATCTTCCCTTCGTGAAGGACCACGATGATATCGGCCTCCTTCACCGTAGAGATCCTGTGACTGATCAGAATGCTGGTACGACCTTTCATCACGGTACGCAACCGCCTGAGAATTTCCTCTTCGGTGTACGTATCTACAGCAGACATCGCATCGTCAAGGATAAGGATTTTCGGCTTCCGCATCACCGCGCGCGCAATACTCGTCCGCTGCTTCTGTCCGCCGGAAAGAGTAATGCCGCGCTCTCCGACGATCGTGTCGTACCCTGCCGGGAAATCTGAAACGTCTCGCGAGATTTGCGACACGTCGGCCGCATCACGCTGATCACCGTCTGATCCCTCCGGCGTGCCGTACCGGATATTCTCCGCGATCGTGTCGGAAAAGAGGAATGTTTCCTGAGGGACGTACCCGATGCTTGAACGGAGCACCTCCAGGGGGATCCGGCGAATGTCGACGCCGTCCACCAACAGCTCTCCTCCGGTAACGTCGTACAGACGCGGCACGAGATTCGCCATGGTGCTTTTGCCGGCACCGGTGTACCCGACGATCGCCAGTGTTGCGCCGGCGGGGACGCGCAGGGAGATATTCTCCAGCGCCGGTCGGGAAGCACCGTTGTGAACGAATGAAACGTCGCGGAACTCAATCTCCCCCCGGATTTCCCTGATCGAGGGATCTGTCTGTTCTGTGTCGCGGACGTCCGGCTCCGTGTCAAAGATCTTCGCGAGCCGGTTCATGGAGGCGGAGCCCTGCTGGAGGATGTTGATCACCCACCCGAAGGCGATGACCGGCCAGATAAGCATGGCCAGATATCCGAAAAATGCGGTCAGCGTCCCGATCGTGATGGTCCCTGCAATCACGCTCAGCCCGCCGAAGTAGAGGGTGATAATAAGAGAAAACCCGATGAGGAGGAACATGAGCGGCCACAGTACCGACTGCACCCTGGCGAGTACGAGGTTCTTTTTCAAATACTCCCAGCTCAGAGAGCGGAACGTTCCGATTTCATACTCCTCCCGGACGTACGCCTTTACCACGCGAATACCGGACAGATTTTCCTGGGCGCGCGTGGTGAGCAGGGAGTATTGTTCCTGTCGCTCCTGAAATTTCTGATGGATCAGCTTCCCCAACCGATAGACGATGAACGAGACGAACGGCAGGGGAATCAACGCGAGAACCGTCAGCCTCCAGTCCGTGGACAGCATGATCGCCAGCGCCATAATGAACGTCATCAGGGTATCGGTCGGATACATGATCCCCGGCCCGAGGGAGTTACGCACGGCGCTGATGTCGTTCGTGGCGTGCGCCATCAGATCGCCGGTCGGTGTGTTCTGGAAGTAGGAAAGAGAAAGCTTCTGGAGGTGGCTGAGGAAGTCGTTCCTCAAATCGAATTCCACATGACGCGAAACGACGATAATTGTCTGACGCGTGAGGAACGTAAACACGCCGGCGACGAGGGAGAACCCAACGACCATGACCGCATACAGGATGAGGTCATGTGCGCCGAGCGTATGTGCCTCGAGGCCGGTCTTCAGAGAGTCCACCGCGCGACCCACCAGGAACGGCTGGGCAACTGTGAAGACGTTGCTCAACACGACGGTCAGGAGCCCCAGAAACAGGGTTTTCCGGTATCGCGCGAGATACGGAAGTAAGCGAAGAAGTGGTTTCAAAGAGCTAGCCTATGATCTCAAACCCGGTGTAACGATGGAGAACTTTCGGCACAACAACCTTTCCTTCCGGCGTCTGGTAGTGCTCAAGCAGCGCGCCGACGATCCGGGGGAGCGCCAGCGCGGAGGCGTTGAGGGTATGGAGCGTTTCCGGTTTCCCCCCCTTCCCCGGACGGTACCGGAGATTCATCCGCCTCGCCTGATAGGACTCGAACGTGCTGATGGAAGAAACCTCGAGCCACTTCCCCTGCCCCGGTGACCAGACTTCCAGATCATACTTCTTAGCCTGCGTAAACCCGAGATCACCCGCGCACATCAGAAGGACCCGGTATTTCATTCCGAGCTTCTGCAGAACTCGTTCCGCGTCCTGCCGCAGATTCTCGAATTCTACATACGACGAGGCCGGATGCACAAGCTTCACGAGTTCCACCTTGTTGAACTGATGCACTCGGTTTAACCCCCGCACATCCTTGCCGTACGACCCCGCCTCGCGGCGGAAACAGGGGGTGTACGCACAGAACTTCACGGGCAGCTGTTCTTCCGGAAGAATTTCATCACGGTAGTAATTGCTGACGGGTACTTCCGCCGTGGGGACGAGGTAGAAATCGTCACGCGTCACCACGTACATCTGGTCTTCCTTATCCGGAAGCTGACCGGTTCCGGTCGCGCTTGCGGCGTTAACCATCAGCGGAGGGAACAGTTCGGTGTATCCCCCCGCCGCCGCCTCGTCAAGGAAAAAATTGATCAGCGCTCTCTCGAGCTTCGCACCTTTGCCCACATACACGGGGAAGCCCGCTCCGGTGATCTTGGTCCCGCGGGCAAAGTCGACAAGACCAAGCTTCTCGAGAAGCTCCCAGTGCGGCCGGAAGGGAAAATCGCCGACAGGCTCCTCCCCCCAGTGTGCGATCGGCAGGTTTTCGGCCGGCGTCTTCCCCGGGGGAACCGACTCATGCGGGAGGTTCGGAATCAACAGGAGGGCAGCGCGCAGTTGATCTTCGACAGCGCGAATCCGCTCGTCAAGAGACTTGATTTCGTCGGCAACACCGCGCATCTCTTCGATTACCGCCGAGGCATCCTCTTTCCTCGCCTTCATGGCCGCTACCCGGCCGGACACGGTGTTCTTGGTGCTCTTCAGCGCTTCTGCCTTCTGCAGAAGTTGACGACGTTCTTCGTCAAGCCGCAGCGCTTCGTCCACGCGCGAGACATCCTCTCCCTTCCTGCCAACTCCCTCTCGCACGGCCGCGGGATTTTCCCGTATGTATTTGATGTCAAGCATTGGTCTCTGCCATCCGCGTCAGTTCCTGGAATCCTTCCGCCCCTGGGACTTCCCGGGTATCGGCCGGCTGTCAGCCATCCTCTTCCCCGTCCGCGCGAGCTGCGTCTTCAGGACCGCGAGCGCCGTCTCCATCGGAGATGCTTTATAGCCCAGCTCAACTTCAGCCTTCAGTGTGATCAGACCCGAGTTGAGCGGGCGAGGCGCCGGTTGGGCGAATTCCGAAGTCTTTACCGGTGAGATCAACGATGCGTCGAGGCCGAACACCGTCGCCACGGTACAGGCGAATTCGTACCGGCTGATGATCTCGCGTCCGGCCAGATTGTAGACCCCGGTTCGCTCCAGCTCGATGGCCCTCAGTAACCCGTATGCAAGATCATCTACGAACGTCGGATTTCCCCGCTGGTCGTCCACAACCCGCACCGGCATGTTTCGTTCGAGATTCTGTATGAGCCAGAGAACAAAATTCGGCCGGACATGCGGTGCGAAACCGTACAGCACCATCGTCCGTCCGATGCAATAGGGCAGCCCGGACGCCCTGAGAACGTTTTCGCTCGCCAGTTTCGTTTTCCCGTAATAGCTGATCGGCGACGGGCGGTCATCCTCGTTGTATGGCCCCCCCCTTCCGTCAAAGATGTAGTCGGTCGAGAGATGGACGAGGTACGAATTTGCCCGCTTCGCGGCGTCCACAAGGTGCTCAACGCCGCCCACGTTGATCCTCCAGGCGAGTTCCTTTTCCTGTTCGCAGGCGTCGACATTCGTCATCGCCGCACAGTTCACAATAACGTCCGGCTCGACAGCACCGATGACCCGCCGTACGTCCTTCCGGGAAGTGATATCGAGCGGAATGTACTCCGCCGATTGGTAGACGACCGCCGGTTCCGCTTCGATCGAGCTGAGCGTGATGGCGTGGGGAGACCCACGGAAAAGAAGCTCCGCCATCTTCTGACCGAGCAACCCGTTACTTCCGATCACGAGCACACGCTTAACCGGCATCTGGATCCGCCCTCGACTCAGAGAAGAACATCACGCATGGTGAAAAAGCCCTTCTTGCCCTTCAGCCACTCCGCTGCCACAACAGCCCCGAGGGCGAATCCCGCGCGATTCTTCGCAGTGTGAACAAGTTCTACCATATCGGCATCCGAATCGAACACCACGCTGTGCCGGCCCGTAACAGACCCGACCCGCATCGAGGCAATGTGGAGCTGGTGCGCGCGGAGCGGCTCTCGTGGCGCCGCGGACACAATCTCTGATTTGCGGCGGAAATTCTGCAGTACCAGGGACGCAATGGACAGCGCCGTCCCGCTCGGACTGTCTGCTTTGCCCCTGTGATGCGTCTCCTGAATGGCGACGTCATACCCCGCGTGCTTATCGAAAAGATGTGCCGCGTCCATGACGATCTGCGAAAAAATGTTCACTCCCAGGGAAAAGTTTGAGGCGTAGAGGAACCCGATCTTTTTGGCTTTGACAAGCTTCCGGACCTCGTCCAGCCGGTCATACCATCCTGTCGTTCCAACGACAATGTTCTTTCCGGCTTCGGCTACCGCGTGGATATTCTGCATCACCGCTTCAGGAGTTGAGAATTCGATGCAGACATCAACCTGCTTCAGCGCCTCCTTCGTCAGACCCGCGCCTGCCTGGTTCGTATCGACATCAAACACCTTTGCGATACGGACTCCCCGCTCCTTCGCCACCCGCTCCACTTCCCTCCCCATTTTTCCATAGCCGATCAGTGCGCAATTCACCGTGTCCTCCTCCCGGACTTCAGTCCGGGTCCGATGCGATACGCTTGAGCCGTTCGGCGGTGTCCCGCACGGCGACGTCCAGCGCCTTCCCGGGATCCCCCGATCGGACATATGCAGCCAGAAATGCCCCGCCGAAAACATCCCCCGCCGGGAGCGGGCTCGTATACTCACCGCCGGTGACGGGCACGCTCTCCCTACGAACAACCTTTTTGTGCTCGTTGGAGAAGAGTGTGGCACCGCGGGGCCCACGCGTCACAATCACTCCCTTCACGCCCAGCGTTAACAAATGCCCAACCGTCTGCACCTCGCTCATCGGCTCGACACTCAATCCCGTGAGCTCCTGCTCATTGAGTTGAACGGTATCTACCATGAACGCCCATCGCCGCCACGTTGAAAGAGGACGGCGCACACGCTCTCCGTTCTTCCCGACTGACAGCGTGAGATTGTGAAAGTCAAAATGAACTTTCGTATCCTCACCGCGCACTGCCATCCTGAGTTCATCCATCGTCTCGATCGTCAGGTCCGCACCTGACAGCATATTCACCAGGACGGCATCTGCCTCGAGGTACTTCTTGAAACGCTCAAAGGGAATCGGGGGCGCCATCTCTTTCACGCATGCAATCCGGGCCCCGTCCGGTCCAGGGTAGTAGTCCACCCGGTGTACCGCTCCCTCCACCGAAAATAGTGCTGACGCGTCAATTCCCGGAAGATCCGCGAACTTTCGGGAGACCTCCGCAAACTCCCCGGATGGTACACACGTGACCGGGATGATGCGGTCCTGCTTCTCCGCAATCGCCGAGAGCATCGCCACACAATGGTAGAGCCCACCTTCCCGCTCTACGACGCGCCCGTTCGCCTCATGGACGACGTCACGCGAGTAATGCCCGATGACGAGGATCTTCATGGGTGATTCTGCAGGAGAAAACCGACGGGACGGCGTTTCAGAATTTCGCTCCGGCCGCGCGGAAGGCAGCCAGCTTCTCCCGAAGGCGGCTGTCCTGGAGCGCGAGAATTTCGGCGGCAAGGACAGCGGCGTTCCTCGCCCCTGCCGATCCGATGGCCACCGTTGCCACGGGAATCCCCGCGGGCATCTGCACAATTGAATAGAGGGCGTCAACGCCATGGAGCGCGGATCCCTCCAGCGGGACACCGATCACGGGAAGCGTCGTCAGCGACGCCGCGAACCCGGGAAGATGAGCCGCCATGCCCGCGGCGGCAATAACTATCTTGAATCCGTTCGCCTCCGCATCCCTGACAAACGCCGCCGTCTCCTCAGGCTGCCGGTGCGCGGATGAAACCTTCAGTTCGTGAGTGATGCCGAAGCGGGTCAGGTACTCTACACATCCCTGCATGACCTGTTCGTCCGATTTACTGCCCAGTAGAATTGCGACTGTAGCCACGATTAGACCTTTGCTGTGTACGGATAATTTCCTGCTTCACACCTGCGCCAGAGACCCTGACACGCAAACTTGTTTTCGCAGAGGGCCCGGCCAATAACCACGGAATCCACGCCAACTGATTCCAGCTCCTGCAACGCGAGCAATTCGTCGAGTCCGGACACACCGCCCGACTGCGTGATTCGCAACCCTGTCGCCTCGCCGATCTCCCGAAGAACGGAGAGATTCAGCCCCCGGATCGAGCGCTCCCCGCGCACCTCTGTATAGAGCAACCGCCGGAAGCCGACAGATTTCGCGCGAAGGGCCATATCAACGGCGAGCTCGTCCGAGGGTGCCGCCTCACCCGGAGGAACAACACGACCATGAACTGCGTCAATACCCAGAACGATCTTGCTTGCCCCGAAAGCCTGCATCCACCGCTGGACCTCCTCCGTGTTTTCCTCAACGCAACAGGCCACCACAACCCGGTAGGCGCCGAGCTCGAACGCCTGCCTGACCGCCTCGAACGACCGGAGCGGTCCCCCAATTTCCACGGGAATATCCACCGCAGAGATTATCTGCCCGATCACCTCCGCGTTAACGAGGTGATCCGTTGTGAGACTGTCGAGGTCCGTCACATGCAGGGACTTCGCATTTTCCGTGCGCCAGAGTTTGGCCATCCCCACCGGGTCATCGGAGTATGTATATCCCTCCACCCCCCGAACAGGCTGCACACAGCGCCCACCACTGATTTCCATCGCAGGAATGACCAGAAGCATGCCTCAACATGCGGAAAAATGGGTACAGTTTCAAGCAGAGTGATTCCCGCGCCGGAGGGTCTCGCGCTATATCCGGGAGGAGGGAACTCGTGCCGCAGCCTGCTCGGCAGGCGGCACAGGGGGAGACGAACGGACCGTGGGCCGCCTTGAGAAGGAGCCTCGAGTCACAGAAGTTTTTGTTCTGCAGGCCACACGTGAAGTCCCGGCGCCCGGTCAGAACAGACCAGGTCCCGGATAGATCAGATGGATCTTTGGATCGTGATGCTAGGAAGCGCCAAACCGCTTCCGGCGGTTTCGCAGATAGTCTACAAACACATACTGGCCCAGATTCCCGAGCGAGGAATAGTACGCCCGACCCTGATTTGCCTGCGTCAGCTCCTCCACAAAATTGACCAGGTAGGGATCGCGCGCAACCATGAAGGTTGTGATTGAAATCTTCTCCCGCCTGCAGGCGACCGCCTCATCCAGCGTCTTGTTGACGATCTTCGGGTCGAGCCCGAAGGAATTCTTGTAGATCTTTCCGCCAGGTATCGAGATCGCCGACGGCTTGCCGTCGGTCACCATGAAGATCTGCTTGTTCACGCTCCCCCGGCGACGGAGCAAATCGCGGGCCAGCTGGAGACCCGCACGGGTGTTCGTGTGGTAGGGACCGACACTCAGGAAGGGCAATTCGTTGATGCTCACAACCTGCGCGTCATCGCCGAAGGTGAGAAGCGCAAGGTAGTCCTTCGGAAATCTCGTCAGGATGAGCTCCGCCAGCGCCAGCGCCACCTGCTTGGCCGGGGTAATGCGATCCTCTCCGTAAAGAATCATGCTGTGGCTGACGTCAATCATCAGGACCGTTGCGCATCCGGTCTGGTGTTCGGTCTCGTAGACCTCGAGATCGTCCTCCTGAATCGAGAAGCTCTCAATTCCCGCACGACGGAACGTGTTGGTCAGGGTCGATGTCAGATCGATATTGGTGGGCTGATCGCCAAAAACAAATTTCCGCGTTTCGCTTAAGCGATCCACCCCGCCTCCCGTGAAGGGTGTTTCGTGCACGCCCGCCCCCCCTTTCTTGAGCGATGTGAAGATCTCCCGGAGCGCATCCTGCCGCACCCGCTGAATGCCCCTGGATGTCAGCTCAAGACCGGTTCGGGTCTCTTCAATCAACCCGAGCTCTCGCAGACGATCGAGGAGGTCATCCATCGAAAGGTCCTCGTCGAACAGGCCGTACTCTTCCCCTAGCTGACGCAGCCACTCCAGTGCCTCTTCAACATCCCCGCTCGTCTGGGTCACCAGGTAGCTGAACAGCGACACCATTTGCTGCAGCCGCTGTTCATCCGTCGAAGAGTCGTCACGCCATTGCGAATAGCGAAACCACATACTCAGTCCTCTTCAAATGCCTGCTCTCTCGCACTGAAAATACTGCCGACGAGATCCTTGTATGAGGTTACATGGTCCACCTCATCCTTTGCGATCTTCGAGTTCTGATGAAGACCGTCCAACACAAACTCCATGACCGAAGGCAATTCGCGCAGGGGGTCAGCCGACGGAAAATACCGGCGTGAAAGATCCCGCAGACCCGCGACTCTCTCCAGCTCCCGGGTGTAGGCATCGAGAGGCATCTCGTCCGAGAGCTCAATTCGTTTGCCCGACTCGAACCACCGGACGATTCGTCCGTATTCCGGGTCCTCGCGCTCCTGGTTCTGGCCCTGCGCCTGCATCTTCGGTCGCTTCTTCAGCGGATCGGGAAAGTACCGTGTGAACGTCTCACGCACGGCCTTCCCCACCAGCGCCTTCCCCACCTTCACCGATCCCTCCTGCTCGCCCTCAAACACGAGCTCGACTTTCCCGGTGAGCCCGGGAAGGATGTGAGGGAGGTCGCACATGCGCGGGACCACGACAGCGTCGTTCACGAGGATCGACCGGCGTTCGGCATTGCTGACAAGATTTTCCATCGCGGAAATCGTCAGACGAGCGCTTACCCCCGACTTCTGGTCCACGAACTCGCTCTTCCTCGCCTCGAACGCGATTTGCTCTACGATCTCCCGGAAAAATCTCGGGATCCGGATATCCCGCCCCGATCGGCTGATGTGCGCCTCCTGCTCCGTGATCGCAATGGCATCCTCGAGCGTCCGCGGATAATGCGTGAGAATCTGGGAGTCGATCCTGTCTTTGAGCGGTGTGATGATGTTTCCGCGATTTGTGTAGTCCTCCGGATTTGCCGTAAAGACGAGCATCAGATCCAGCGGAATGCGGATATTGAATCCACGGATTTGAATATCTTTCTCTTCAAGGATGTTGAAGAGCCCCACCTGGATCCGTGGCTGAAGGTCGGGCAACTCGTTGATCGCAAATATCCCGCGGTTGGTCCGGGGAATGATCCCGAAATGGATCACCCCTTCGTGCGCGTAGTGAAGTCTCTGCGCGGCCGCTTTAATCGGGTCAATGTCGCCGATAAGATCAGCAATCGTGACATCGGGCGTCGCGAGTTTTTCTCCGTATCGCCTGCTTCGCGGAATCCATTCGATCGGCGTGTTGTCACCCATTTCCCGGACCCGGTCTACCGCGTACTTGCTGACAGGAGCAAACGGGTTATCGTTTACCTCGCTCCCTTGCACAACGGGAAGATCCTCGTCAAGGAGCGACAGGAGGTGACGAACGATCCGGGTCTTCGCCTGGCCGCGCAGTCCCAGGAGGATGATGTCGTGCCTGGCAAGAACGGCGTTCGTGATCGCGGGGATCACCGTCTGATCATACCCGATGATGCCGGGAAACAGCGCCTCTCCGCGCTGGAGCTTCCCGATCAGGTTCTCCCGCATCTCATCTTTTACCGTTCTGACCCTGTAACCGCTTGCCCGGAGCTGACCGAGCGTTGCTGGATGAGCCATAGCATTCTCCTACCCCGGGATGCAGCCGCCTGCGATTGCAATTCCTCGGGAAAATTGGTACCATGTCGAGCAGCCGACATGCAGGGCGTACTTACTAAAACATTGATCATCCGGTTAAGTTCCGTCGGCGATATCGTCCTTTCCACGCCCCTTCCGAGGCTGCTGCGCCAGCGGTTTCCGCACTGTCAGATCGACTACCTGACCCGGTCGGAGTATGCGGATCTCCTCCGCCACAATCCGCATCTCTCAAATCTCCTTGAGTTCCCGTCGGGAGGAACGTTCCGCGATCTCCACCGCCTTCGCAAACGAATCCTCGCGTCACGGTACGACCTGATCGTCGATCTTCATGACAGCCTGCGCAGCCGCTATCTCACGTTCGGGACCGTGCCGGTCACTCGCGTCAACAAGCGAAAACTGGCCAGATGGGTGCTCGTGCATCTGAACATTGACCTGTACGATCACCTGGGCGGACACCGGGACGTCGCAGATCGCTATATCGAGACCGTCGCGCATCTCGGAATACGGGACGATGGACAGGGAGCCGAAATCTTCCTTCCGGCGGACGCCGTCAAGCGCGCGGAGGAGGTGTTCCCCCGCGCAGGGGAGACACCCGTCCCACTCATCGTGGGAATCTGTCCTTCCGCCAGACATCCAACCAAGCAGTGGCCGGCGGAGCGGTTCGCCGCAACCGCGGCGGCGCTGGCGCGGGACACCGGCGCAACCTGTGTCCTGTTCGGGTCCGGCAGTGAGGTGATCCGGTGCGAAGAAATCCGCAGGTCTATCCTGCGGGACCTCCCGGATGCAGCCGTCCTGGATCTCTCGGGCCAGATGACACTGCTCGAAACTGCCGCCGCAATGGACCATTGCGCGGTGGTCATTACCAACGATTCCGGCCTCATGCATCTCGCGGGAGCGCGACAGCGGAAGATCGTCGCGATCTTCGGCTCGACAACGGAGCAGCTGGGATTCTTCCCCCCCCGCGCACGAAGCGAGGTGGTGCAGAATACCACGCTTCACTGTAGGCCCTGCTCGCATATCGGACGTGCACACTGCCCGAAGAAACATTTCAGATGTATGATCGATATCCCGACACAACAGGTCATCGAAACAGCTCGACGACAGCTTTCAGTCTGAGACACAATGGTTCACTTCTGGCGCCTGCTCTATAGCCTGATCACCATCCCCATTCTCTGGACGCTCCTCCAGATTCTCGGGCTTTTTAACGCGAAAGTGCGCCGCGGGATCGCGGGGAGGAAGCACCTCTTCGCCGATCTCGAAGCCCAGATCTCCCGGCTCGGCGAGGGACGACGCATCTGGGTGCACTCCTCGTCTATGGGAGAGTTCGAGCAGGCCAAGCCGATCATTGCTGCCCTCAAAGAGCGGCTCCCGCAGGTGAAGGTCATCGTCACATTCTATTCACCCTCGGGGTTTGAGAACTCCAGGAAGTACCCACTCGCAGATGCGATCAGCTACCTCCCGTTCGATACCCGGCGGAATGCCCGGCGCTTCTTTGATCTTGTCCGTCCAGATGTTGGCGTCATGGTCCGCTATGATATCTGGCCCAACCACGTCTGGGAAATGCGCGATCGAGGAATCCCTTCGGGTATCGCGAACGCGACCATGCGGCGCCAGACGGAACGCCGTATTCCTTTCGCGCGGAAGTTCCATCACTACGTGTACAATGCGCTCGACCTTATCATGACGGTCAGTCAGACCGACGCAGACATGTTCAGGGTCTTCTCGCTGTCACATCCACGGATCGAGGTGATCGGAGACACCAGATTCGACCAGGTGCGGATTAGAAGCCAGGAGGCCCGGAAGCACATGATCGTCCCTCCGGCTGTCCTGGAAAACCGATTGGTGGTCGTCGCCGGAAGTACCTGGCCCGAAGACGAGGAGGTCTTCTTGCCGGCATTTCTTGATCTGGCGGCCACGAACCCCCGCCTCCTGATGATCCTCGTTCCCCACGAACCCACTGTGCAGCACCTGGAGAATCTTGAAAGCGACCTCGATGGACGCATCTCCTGCATCCGGTTCTCTGCACTCCGGGAATACCGGGACGAACGAGTCATTATCGTCGACAGCATCGGAATTCTTCTGACCCTGTACTCCTACGCGCACGTCGCGTTCGTTGGAGGCGGATTCAAGCAGAACGTCCACAATGTCCTCGAGGCCGCAGTGTATGGAATCCCGGTCCTGTTCGGACCCAGACATTGGAACTCGCAGGAGCCAATCATGCTCGCAGGCCATGGTGGCGGCTTTGTGATCACAGACAGCGGAGAAATGAAACGAACACTTGGGAACCTTCTCGGTGACGATCTCGCACGCGCCGAATCCGGCGCAAAAGCCTCGCGCTTCGTGGAATCCCACACCGGGGCAACGGACCGCGTGGTAGAATATCTGCAGCCCCTGCTCACATCGACACGGACACTGTCCCTATGAACATCGCCTACTTTGACACGGTTGCCGGTATCGCCGGTGATATGACCATGGCGGCCTTTGTGAGCGCAGGCCTCCCGATCGAACACCTCTCCGCCGAGCTGTCAAAACTTCCCCTCGAGGGGTTCGAGCTTGTCCCATCTCGCGTCAGACGGAACCACATTGACGCCGTTCATATCGACGTGGCCGTCTCCCGAGAGCCGCATTTCCACCGGGACATGCAGGGCATTCTCGGACTCATTAACGCGAGTACCCTCTCGGAGCGTGTCAAGGAAACCGCGCGCGCTATCTTCACGGTGATCGGAAGCGCCGAGGCGCGCGTGCATAATGTCCCGATCGAGAAAGTCCATTTCCACGAAGTTGGCGCGGTCGATTCCATCGTCGATGTAGTCGGGGCTGCCATCTGCCTCGAGAAGCTCGGCATCGATCGGGTCTACTCCTCCCCCGTTCCCCTTGGCAGGAGCGGCGTTGTCCCCACACGGCATGGACTCATGCCAATCCCGGCACCCGCCGCGCTCGAAATCCTCAAGGGCTACCCTGTGCTTTTCACGTCTGTCCCACATGAGCTCACCACCCCCACGGGGGCGGCAATCATTAAAGCGCTTTCGCATGGCCTCCTGGACCGGGAAATGCTGCGTGTCCGAGAGGTAGGATACGGTGCAGGAACGCTGGAGATTGCCGAAGTGCCGAATTTTCTGCGCGTGATTATCGGAGAGCTTCCCGGAGAGTCGGAGCGGGAAACTATCCTGACCGTGGAAACCAATATCGACGACATGAACCCGCAGATGTACCCGGCCCTGATTGAGCACCTCCTTGAGGCTGGAGCCCATGACGCCTACCTGGTGCCCATCATTATGAAAAAGGGACGGCCCGGCATCCTGCTCTCCGTGATGGTCCCGCAGAATAGACTCGAACGCATCAGCGCGATCATCTATCGCGAGACTACGACGATCGGACTCAGAATCCAGGAAATCGGACGCACAAAGCTCCCCCGCCGGCACCTCGACGTGAAAACTTCCTTCGGCTCCGTTCGGGCAAAAGCAGTCCTGAGAGAGGGAAAAGAAGTCGTCGCGCCTGAGTTTGAGGAATGCCGACGGATTGCCCGCGAAACGGGCCGCTCGATCCTGGATATCAGCCGGACCCTGGAGCAGGAGCTGTCGATCCACCATCAATCACCCGGAACGGAACCGAGGGAGGACCAATGAACCATCTGAACAGACCGATACTCGCCGTCATCATGCTCGCGATGACCGGCTGCACTCCAACGGAAAAGAAGGAGCCTGCGGACGTCATGACCGACCTGACACCGAAGATCGCCCGATACGCGCCCGTCCACCTTTCCGCCGACACGAGCCGCCTGAGCCCGGGGGACCGTGCAGCCCTGGGAAAGCTGATCGAAGCGGCCGCGTTGATGGACAGCATCTACCTTCGCCAGGAATGGGAGGGAAACACGGCGCTGCTTGCCAGACTGCAGGCGGATGCGTCACCGGAGGGAAAGGAACGGCTCCGCTACTTCCTGATCAACATGGGACCCTGGTCGGATCTTGACGGCAATGCCGCGTTCCTTCCCGGCGTTCCATCCCATCACCCTCCACAGGCGAATTTCTACCCCCCTGACATGGGCAAGGACGAATTCACAACATGGCTCGCCGGTCTCTCGGACGCGGACCAGAGAGCGGCAATGGGATATTTCACGGTGATCCGCCGCGATCCCGAAGGCCGCCTGAGGGCCGTCCCCTACAGCACAGAGTATCAGCAGTTCCTCATCCCTGCCGCCCAACTGCTCCGTGAAGCGGCCGGATTAACCCCGAACGCCACGCTGAAGAAATTTCTGGAGACGCGCGCTGCGGCGCTTCTCTCCAACGACTACTTTGACAGCGACGTGGCCTGGATGGAGCTTGACAGCCCTCTCGAGCCGACAATCGGGCCGTATGAGGTCTATATGGACGCACTTTTCAACTATAAGGCAGCATTCGAAGCGTTCATCACCATCCGAAATCAGGAGGAAACTGACAAACTGGTGAAATTCTCCGGATACCTCCAGGACCTTGAAGACAACCTCCCCATCCCCAGACAGTACCGGAACCCGCACCTCGGCAGCATGGCCCCCATCGTCGTCGTGGATCAGATCGCCGCCGGCGGGGAGGCGAAGGCGGGCGTGATGACCGCAGCATTCAATCTCCCGAATGACGAACGGGTCGTCGCCCAGAAGGGCAGCAAACGCGTGATGCTGAGAAATGTCCAGCAGGCAAAATTCGAGAATATTCTGAAACCGATCGCTGCAGTCGTCATCGACCCGGCACAACAACCCCTCGTTGCGTTCGAACCCTTCTTCACTCATATCCTCGCCCATGAACTGATGCACGGCCTGGGCCCCCACTCCATCACCGTCGGAGGGAAGACAACGACCGTGCGTATGGCAATGAAAGAAATCAGCTCGGCCCTCGAGGAAGCCAAGGCCGACGTCTCCGGGCTCTTCGCACTCCAGTACCTGACGGACAAGGGAGTTCTGCCAGAAGCGGCCGCACGGCCGATGTACGTGACGTTTCTTGCCAGCACGTTTCGCTCCGTCCGCTTCGGAATCAATGAGGCGCACGGCCGGGGCGTCGCGCTGATCTTCCAGTATTTTATGAAGGAAGGGGCCTATACATTCAACGAGACGACCGGCACCTTCGCGGTTAATTTTGAAAAGGCCCACGTCGCCGTGACAAAGCTGACCGGAGAAATCATGCTCCTGCAAGCCAGGGGAGACTACGCGGGCGCGAAGACTCTCCTTGACACCTATGCTGTCATGGATTCACGGATGCGTCAGACCCTCGACAAACTTTCATCGATCCCCGTTGATATCACCCCGGTTTCCAGACCGGTGAAGGAGGAATAATCCAGAATGCTCTCGCTCAAGAATTCCATCGTTTGCATCACCGGCGCAAGTGCAGGCATCGGCGAGGCAACCGCGCGGGCATTTGCCGAACAGGGAGCGGCCCTGCTCCTCTCCGCACGCCGGAGAGACCGCCTTGTCACGCTCGCGCGGGAACTTGAATCAGCACACGCCATCCGCACCCATCTGTTCCAGCTTGATGTCAGGAATCAACGCGACGCAGAACAGGCATTCGCGGATCTCCCGCCGGAATGGAACGCAATCGACATCCTTGTCAACAATGCGGGGCTGAGCCGCGGTCTCGATCGACTGTATGAGGGAAAAATCGAGGACTGGGATGAAATGGTCGACACCAACATCAAGGGACTTCTCTACGTGTCCCGGGCTGTTCTCCCCGGAATGGTCAAGCGAAAACGGGGACAGGTCATCAACCTCGGTTCAATCGCCGGTCACCAGGTGTACCCCGGCGGAAATGTGTACTGCGCCACGAAGGCGGCCGTGAATCAGCTGACCTGGTCAATGAAGCTGGACCTGCTCGGCACGGGCGTCCGGGTCTGCTCTGTCGAACCGGGCCTCGTTGAGACGGAATTCAGCGAGGTTCGTTTTCGGGGAGACAGAACCAGAGCTGCATCGGTGTACGCAAACACCCGTCCGCTCACCGCTCAGGACATCGCGGACGTTATCCTGTACTGCGCGACCCGACCACTGCATGTTGACATTACGTCAGTTGTCGTCATGCCGACAGATCAGGCATCAGTCACCAATGTCTTTCGAACCGAACCGGCCTAGCCGGGGCGGGAGGTGTTCAACGGAGAGCGAAAGTCCAAACGCACAGCGTGTCTCATCACGTGCGCTCCCGAGCCGGACACGGACCATGACAGCAGGCGATTTACTTCTGTATACCGACGAGAACCTTCTCGCGCAGCTCGAGACCGCACCGTTCGAGCTGGGATGCTACACGCTCCGGTTCTACACCGATATGGGACAGCCGGTGAACAGGGTCACGGAAACCATTGAGACATACTATCTCTCTCCTTCCGGCGGGACGTTGCGGGACAGCGCGTTCAATATCATCTGGTATGATTCCCGATTCGACACCTACAGGGGGTTCACCCCCCCGCACCTGAACAGAACGTGACGCGTACGTATGCCCGACCAGTCCCTCGACATCAGAACAAACGTCCCGCTCGCACCGCTGACTACAATCCAGCTCGGGGGGGAGGCGCGGTACTTCGCCACCTGTCACACGACGGAAGATCTCCGCGAGGGATTTGAATACGCAAAGCGACAGGGGCTGCGTGTTCATCTCCTCGGCGGAGGGAGCAATACGCTCTTCTCCGATCAGGGTTTCGATGGACTCGTTCTCCAGGTGGATCTGCGCGGAGTAACCGGCACAGACCGCGGCCGTGCGGTGGAGCTTACCGCGGCAGCCGGCGAACCGTGGGACGCTCTTGTGCAGGAATGTGTGCGGAATGGCTACGGAGGACTCGAATGCCTCTCCGGCATACCGGGACTGGCCGGCGCCACCCCGATTCAGAACGTCGGCGCGTACGGACAGGAGGTACGCGAAACGATCGTTCGCGTTCGCGCACTGGATCGCGCGACGCTCCGCGAGGTCCAGTTCACGGCGGACAAGTGCATGTTCGGCTACCGAACCAGCCGCTTCAAGCAGGATGCGACCGACCGCTTCGTAATCCTGGCAGTCACGTTCATGCTCCAGAAGGTAGCCCGGCCCACCGTCCGCTACGCCGAGCTCAAGCAAGCGCTTGAGTCCCGATTCGATCTTCCTGCGCTTGGCGCGGGAGCGCCCGCACTTACCGCGGTGCGCGAAACGGTGCTTGCCCTGCGCAAACAGAAATCGATGGTTGTCGATCCTGCGGATTCGAACTCCCGGTCACTCGGGTCATTCTTCATGAACCCTGTCGTCGATCCGGAAACGTTTGGTGAAGTCCAGCGCCGCTGGAACGCGATGGGGGGCGCGGATACCGTCCCAGCATTTCCCGCCGGCGCACACGTCAAAATTCCGGCCGCCTGGCTCGTTGAACGGGCCGGATTTCCCAAAGGGTTCCGGCAGGGGGGAGTCGGCGTTTCGATGAACCATTCGCTTGCGCTTGTGAACCTCGGGGGGACGACAAAAGACCTGCTCGCGCTCGCTGATGCCATCCAGAATGCCGTGCAGGAGATGTTTGGCATCAGGCTGCAGCGGGAACCGGTTTTCATCCCCTCGACGTAGGAAACCTTTCCCCCGGGTTCCGTGTTCACACCGGTACACCATCAGGGACTCTTCTATGCAAAAAACGACCGTAATCACCGGAACCCTTCTTATCACACTCGGGGTAGCGTCCTACGCACTGACCGGAGCCCGGAGTGCTACCGCACTTATACCGGCCGCCTTCGGAGGTATTCTGCTCGCCCTGGGGATCATTGCACGACGTGAGAAAATGCGCCGCGATGCGATGCACGCTGCCGCGGCAGTTGGCCTTATCGCTCTTGCCGGGTCCGTCAGTGGATTTGTCGCCGTCTTTACATTGCTTGGCGGAGGAACGGTCGCCCGACCGGCAGCCGTCATCACACAATCCATGATGTTTCTCATCTCGGTGGTCTTCGTCGGCCTGGCGGTGAACTCGTTCATCGAGGCGAGACGAAACAGAGAGAAGTAGCGCACCATGCCGGTTTCCATAACATCTCCCACGATTATCCCGGCCGCAGGAAACCCGCCAAAAATCATCCGCGAATATGTGGGACGGGTCAACTCCGGAGACACGTCGATCAGCCTCGCCCATATGACGAGCCCTGCCGGGTGGACGGAACCGGGACAGAGACCCGAGTTCGACGAGTACACGCTGGTCCTGCGGGGAATGCTGAGACTCACGTTTGAGAATGGAAGCCTCGATGTCCGGGCGGGTCAGGCGGTCATCACCCGCAAGGGCGAATGGATCCAGTACAGCACCCCCGAACCGGAAGGGGCGGAGTATATTGCCGTCTGCATACCATCCTTCTCCCCGAGCACAGTCCATCGGGATCTAAGTCCCCCCGACCCGGACTTCCCCCGTACCTGACGCTACCGCCGAGAAAACGTATCCGAACGGTCTGTGGGGCCCTGACCCTGCTCCGCACGTTGCCGGTGCGCTCCAGCCCGTGCGCGGGCCGATGGAACCCCGAGTCCGGATGTCTGAATTCTTCCCCAGGGTTTTCCTATATTCTCTCATGCCCAAGTACGCCGACGTTTCTCTCCCGGTCTCCGTTGACCGCGAGTTCACCTATCTTGTACCGCCCGCACTCCAGGAGTCGGTGAGCGTCGGCGTCCGCGTCGTCGTGCCGCTCGGCCGGAAATTCGCCACCGGGCTCGTGGTCGGACTCCCCGATGTATCAACCGTCAGGGGATTGAAGCCGATCCGCGACGTGCTCGATGCATCGCCCCTTGTCTCCACCGATCTCCTCCGTCTCTGCCGGTGGGTTTCGGAGTACTACCTCGCCCCGCTCGGTGATGTCCTGCGCGCCGCCAATCCCGGCGCGTTTACACGCCCGAGTAGGCGATCCGCAACGCTTCTCCGCACACTCACGGATCCGGAGCTCGCCCGGATACAGCGCCGCTCCCCGAAACGGGAGCGAATCCTTCGCACGCTTGCGGACCATGGAACCCTCACGTCCCCGGAGATCGAACGCCTGGCCGGCCTGACGGACGTCAACCCCGCACTCAACGAACTTGAACGGGCCGGGCTCATTTCCACAGAAGAGATCATCTCCACCTCCGGCAGCGCGGTCAGAACGGCTCTTTTCATCAGCCGGGACTCCGTTCGCGCGGACGAGATCGTCACTCGACTGGAGCGCACCCCGACGCGCAGCGTCCGAAGACGGGAACTGCTCGCATCCATCCTTCGAATGACTGAGCAGTCCACGGAAGATTTTCCCGTCAGCAGCCTGCTTCAGCGCTCCGGGGCAACACGAAAGGCACTCCTCTCGCTCGCCGACCAGGGATTGTTCGCGCTGGTTCCCCGGGAGGTCAGGCGCCGCCAGGATTACGGCACGGAAGAGCAGACGCTCGGAATCATCCTGAACCGTGATCAGCAGAATGCCCTCTCCGCCATCCTCGCGTCACTGGGCTCACCGGTCCGGAAACCATTCCTTCTGCACGGAGTGACCGGGAGCGGTAAGACGCAGGTCTATATTGAATGCATTCGCCATGTTCTGGCGAAGGGCCGGTCCGCCATTGTGCTCGTGCCGGAAATATCGCTGACTCCCCAGATTGTCCGGCGGTTCCAATCGCATTTCGCAGACCTGGTGGCGGTCGTCCACAGCCGTATGTCCATCGCTGAGCGAAGGGAGGTCTGGAAGCTGGCCCAGCGCGGTACTGCGGCGATCGTTATCGGTCCGCGCTCTGCAATATTCGCACCGCTCAAAAACCTCGGCCTGATTGTCGTCGATGAGGAACACGAGGCGACCTACAAGCAGTTTGATGCGATGCCGCGCTACCACGCGCGAGACGTTGCTATCGTGCGGGGAGCTTTTGAGCAGGCACTCGTCCTGCTAGGATCCGCGACACCGTCGGTAGAATCCTATGACAACGCGCTCCGTGGCAAGTATGCCTTGCTTGAGCTTCCTCAGAGAATCGATGATGTCCCGATGCCGGCGATTGCCGTCGTCGATATGACCGCCGAGCGGAAACGGCTCTATGCCGCGATGAAGGAATCGCTTCCGCAGGAGGAACGGGCAAAACTGAAATCCTTTCAGCAACCGGGGATCTCCGCCATCCTCCAGGAGAAGATCCGCGATCGACTGCAGCGCCAGGAAGGCATCATCCTCCTGCAAAACCGCCGCGGATTCGCTCCCTTTGTTGAATGCCCGGACTGTGGATACACGGAGACGTGCGAGAACTGTAATGTCACGCTTACCTACCATATTACGCACAAACATCTGCGCTGCCATTACTGCGGGCTGGTGCGACAGCCCTATATCATCTGCCCGAGCTGCGGGAGCACCGCGACAAAACTCCATGGCATCGGCACACAGAAAGTGGAAGAGGACCTCGCCAGAATGTTTCCCGAGGCCCGGATCATCCGGATGGACCTCGACACGACCACAACAAAGGGATCCCATGACCGATTGCTCCGGCGGTTCGGAAACCGGGACGCGGATATCCTTCTTGGGACGCAGATGGTCGCAAAAGGGTTGGACTTCCCGCACGTGACGCTCGTCGGTGTGATTTCAGCCGACACACAAATGCTCCTGCCTGATTTTCGTTCAGCAGAGCGCACATTCCAGCTGCTGACGCAGGTTGCCGGACGAGCGGGGCGGAGTACCCTGCTCGGCGAGGTGATCATCCAAACCTACCAGCCGAAGAACTTCACGCTGGCACACGTGATTGACCACAACTTCCGGGCTTTCTATGATCAGGAGCTGGAGGAACGACGGGAGCTGGAGTACCCTCCGTTTTCCCGGCTTGTGCTTCTGGAGGCCAAGGGACGCGATGAAGGGAAGGTCAGAAGAACGGCGGAATCGATCGCTGCACAGCTGTCGAGTGCACACGGATTCTTCACAGTTCTGGGACCGGCTCCTGCGGTGATCGGAAAGATCAGAGGGGAGTACCGCTGGCACATCATCGTCAAGAACATGAAATCAAGCGACCCGGGCGGAAGTCGACTCCGTGAACTCCTGCACGGGATACAACTCGAAACTGCAGCCACCGCCCAGCGGACTGTCCGCCTGATTGTTGATGTCGACCCCGTTACGCTGATGTAGCGTCACTCGCTCCCGCGGAGAACCTCACGCCGCAGACCTCCATTCCCCGGGATCGACACTCCACTCGTCTTGTTTCTTCCCCTGAGTTTTCAGACATTATGGCGCGCACCACACACGCCTCCCCTGAAATCCGGACCACACGATGAAGCAGACCCTCTCACTCATGAACCGCATTGCTGAGGCCTACGTCAAACTCGTGCTTGCTCTCGGCCATCATGACACCGACTACGTCGATGCATATTATGGCCCAGCGGAGTGGAAGGCAGAGGTCGACACGGAGAATCCGGATCTCGAACTGATCAGAAAGCGGGCGGGCGCCTCTCTCGCCGAGCTCCGGACGGTCGCTGCTGCACGCCTTGATGAACCGTCTCGTCTGCGACACGCGTATCTTAAAAAACAACTTGAATCGATGGTTGCACGTGTCGACATACTCAAGGGCAAGAGATTGACATTCGACGAGGAATCACGGGCGCTCTATGATGCGGTTGCGCCCGTCTACGCTGAGCCGCATTTCAGGGAAATCCTTCAGGAACTCTCCGCTCTGGTTCCCGGTCCGGGCACCATCCCAGAGCGGTTCGAGCGGTTCAAAAGCGATTTCATCATTCCGAAGGATAAACTGGACGCCGTCTTCACGGCAGCCATTCAGGAAAGCCGGCGGCGGACGAGAGAGTGGCTTACGCTTCCCGAACATGAGAGTTTTACGGTGGAATACGTGACCGGAAAGTCCTGGAGCGGATATAACTGGTACAGGGGGAACAGCACCAGCCTTATTCAGATCAACACAGACCTGCCAATTTATATCGACCGCGCGATCGATCTCGCCAGCCATGAAGGGTACCCGGGACATCACGTGTACAACGCACTGCTGGAAACGCACCTTGTGCGTGAACGGAAATGGATGGAGTTCTCCGTCTACGCTCTCTTCAGCCCACAGTCTCTCATCGCGGAAGGAACGGCGAACTACGGAATCGACATGGCCTTCCCCGAGACCGATCGGGCACAATTCGAACGGAAGGTCCTCTTTCCGGCAGCAGGATTGGATCCCACCAGGGCCGATCTCTATTACTGCGTCCACGCCGCTTTTCTCAAACTGGGCTATGCCGGCAACGAAGCCGCACGGAGATACCTGAATGGTGAGATCTCGCGTGATGAGGCCGCGCGCTGGCTCACCGAGTACGCGCTTATGGCACCAGAGCGCGCGCAGCAGCGGACGAGATTCTTCGATCAGTACCGCAGCTACGTAATCAACTACAACCTCGGCCTGGATCTCGTGAAGAAATACATAGACGCCCGCGGTGGTGATCCCGCAAGTCCGCAGAAGAGATGGAAGGAATTCCAGGTCCTTCTCTCCACCCCGCAGGTACCCTCCGGGCTTCTCAAATCAGGGAAGGGTCTCTTTGCGCGGCCAAAATACTGACCGCACACCCGGCCTTCGGAACCTGCCTGCAGCGAACCAACCGCGTCCCGGCTGTCAGAACCCCAGCGTCTCCCCCACAAACACCACCGTGATCCGCTCCGGCACCCTGCTCCCTTCCGTAATAGAAAGATGATTGCAGATCCGCTCCGGCGGAAGACAGTGCTCGTCGTCGCAGAAACCGGTCTCCGCGCAGGGGGTCGCGTGACCGAGCCGCACACAGTTGGGCGGAGCAGCCACGTTCTTAATGCGGCTGATCGCTTCTTCGAGCGTGTGCACGATTTTGTTAATGCCCACGATCAGGATCACCTTCTTCGTGCCGAAAATCAGTCCCCCCACCCGGTTCCCCACGCCATCCTCGTTGACCAGCCGCCCATCCGCAGTCACGGCATTACAGCTGGCAATCATCACGTCCGCGCGCATGGCACGCGTCCGCATCTCGTCCATCCGCTCCGGACTGAGACCCGGAGCGTACCGGTCAAGCAGGGTGATCGGAAGCGCGCGAAGGCGGTCCAGCAATCCCGACTGGGTTACCGACATGGATCCCCCGAGTCCCACCACCGCACCGGCCGGGATCATTCCGCTGATCATGGTGACAGCCTCCACCGACGTTCCTGCATAGAAACCCTTCATCCCGCGCCGTTCAAGACGGGGAATGACATTCCTGGCTTTTCGTTCCGCAATCGTGTGAATTGGCTTCCAGTAGAGTTCAGCAAGATTTTCCATTGATGCACCTTTCACAATCAGTGGTCAAAGACGTGTACCGTTCCCGGATGGAAAGATAGGGATTGAATCAGACTTGTCCAAAGAGACGCAGAGGAAGGTGTCGATATGGAATGACAACAGTGGGCACCGACAACGACCCCATGACGTACGCGCAACAGGCAGAATGTCCAGGCATCCCGGGTCACGCCGCGTCGGATTTGACGTCATCCTCATCGGGGAAAAGCGGGACACTGCGCCTGGTCCGCTTCCGGGCCCCGGCGCGCGCGGGGGCGGGGTTCGGGCAGAACATCTCCTGCAGGACGTCAAACGTGTATCCAAAAGGCAGGAGAAGCGTCTCCGCAGCTTTCAGGGCCATCTCCGTGTACTTCGCCGCATCGTACCCGTCTTCGAATGAATAAAGTGCGAGCGGTTTCGCCCTGTCCGGTTTCTTCCTGCCTGACGCGTCCACAATGATATATTCCACCATCTCTCCCGGCGAAAGTTTAATCCCTGCCTCCTCCAGCGCTCTGGCAACGACGGCGTTCGTGCTTGCATTCGTATACTCTTCCGGTTCACGCGAAATATGCCGGCGAACTACCAGCTCCAGCGGGTCCACCTGCCCCTCACGGAGTGCAGTGACGAACTCTCCGGTTTTTTCCAGTAACGCCGGCAACAGATCCTGAATCTCCCCGACGGTCCCCGCCCGTCCCATAATCTCAAGCATCTCCCCCTGCATCCTCTTGATGAAGACCGGCGTGTCGCGGCGTCTGATCTCCACTCCCCGGATCTTGATTTCATGATTCGTATACCATCCGACGTAGCGGTTGGCAGTTGGGATTCGCGGATCCATCTTGGAGGAAGGGAAGAGGATCCACCGGTAGATCCCCTCCAGGGAGATGTCAATCCCGACGTCCCGCCGCACGTCAGCGGCGAGCGACTCGTACTCTTGTTCCGTGGCGCCCGCCTTTTTCAGCCACATGCAGTCGACGATTGCGTGCACAAAGTCGAACCCGCGCGATTCGGCAAGTTCCTTCGCCCGTAGGATCGCGTCACGGGAATAGGCGTTAACGGTCTCGTGAGCTTCGATCCTCCCGAAGCGCGCGTTCTTGTAGCCGAGGTAGCCGAAACAGGTCACAAGCATCCACTTGAGAGCGTTCTGCCGCCGGTCATAGAGATGCCACCGCTCATCGCCGGCAGCTTTCAGGGATCTTTTGAGTTTTTTGTACGCTGCCCGTTTTCGCACAACCGTCCTCAACGTGGCGGGAACAATGCCTTCGCGCCGCTCACAGATCGTGTACCCGAGCTCGGGCACCGCGGCATTGCTGCAACAGCGGCAGTTCACTGTTTCCGGGGACACATTGTGCTCCACCATGATCGTCGGATACATCGACACAAAATCCAGCTCTGCCACCTGCTCATGGTACCCCATCACGGGTTGGAAGATTAGCCCTCCCCGATCGGCGAGAAGAAGCGTCGAGGCCGATTTGAACTCCTCCGGCTCCCGTTTCCGCGCGGGGATCAGATACCCGTTGCGGAAAGCCCAGGAAAGCTGCATGGAAGAGAGGGCGGAGCCGATCGTCTGCCGTGCCTGATGCTGAACCGGAAGCTGGGTCAACCGGGCGATCTCCACCACTCCGTCCAGGCTGGACTCCCCCATCATGAACGAATTCTCCGTATCCAGGTGCCACCGTCCGGCAAGTTCGAATGCGCCATCCTTGTGTACAATCTTCCCATAGGAGAAGTAGCTCGATCCGGCAGTCCGGAAATAGCCCGCATCTGTGTCGCGATTGAACCTGATCTGCATTTTCTGCTCTTCTGCCAGACGGGAAAGGAAGGGCAAAAGGACGGCATCCCCGTATTCAGTGAGAATGATGTCCGGGTCACAGCGCAGCAGGTGTCTGTTGAGTGATCCCAGGACTTCAGCCGCATCCTGATGCTCCAGCAGGTAGGTGGCACCGTCATACCCGACCTCCAGCTGCAGCACCCTCCTGTACTTTGGCGAGACGATATCGGGCCGGTTCCGGATCGTCATGGTTGTCAGGTCGGGCAGCGGGTACTCCATCGCCTCGCGGCTGTCCTCCAGCCGCCACCCTGCCAATGTGCCGTCGGCGTCAATCTCGTACTCCCCGAACGCCAGTGGAAAGAGCCCTGTGGAATAGAGAAACATCTGCTGCACCGGAACATCCGAGTTGAAGAAGACAAAATGCGGGAAGTGTCGTTCGAGCTGCCGGACCACGGATTTCACGCGGAGTGTATCATGAACGGTAACCCGGAGGAGGGTCAATTCTCTGTCAGTGTAGATTTCCCTCTGCCGGTCCCATTCGAACGTCAGAGGGATGGAAAGCGACCCGACCACTGTTTCAGCACGCCTGGCCTCCGCCCCGCTCACGTGCATGTAGAAAAAGGGCATAAATGCGGCGCGGCAGCGATGTTTCGCCCCATCCCGGTCAATAATCCAGAGCGTGATCCCCTGCGCGGACGGATAGAGATCAAACAGCCAGCCGGTGATCGTCCGTCTGCTCATTCCCGACAGCCTCCATCTCGTGGTCGCGCGGCGGTATTTGTTTCAGCAGCGGAAGGCCCGCTGTCTGTTCCTTCCGGCCTTCAAGCACGTTCATCCTCCGGTCAAGGTCCCGTATGATCCGATGCTGCATCACCAACATCGACATGACGATGCTCTCAAACGGGATCGGCCGCGCCGCATAGGCGCTGCCGGCCAGCTGGAGCCGCGCCGCGCGAAACAGATCGTCCAGCGCCTCCTGGTCCTCCTTCCGCAGCCCGCGCCGGAATTTCGTCCAGCTCTCCATCTCCTGCTGTAGCACTAACGTAAATGTCGGTACTGTTCGTCCCATTGCAGTTCCTCCATACATGTGTTCACCGTTACCACGTGTTGTTTTCCTTTCCCTTGTCCCTGTTCTCCATTCTCCGTTTTCCGGTCTCCGTTTTCCATTCCTCCGTTTCTATCGCCCATCGCCCTTTCTCCCCTTCTTCCTTCACGGCATAGACCCTGTCCATCGCCGACGCAAGACGGGGAAAGAGCGTCTCCCGCTCCTTCGAGGCAGCATGGAGATCCATCGATGCCAGCAGGACGGAGATCTTTTCTCGCTTCAACGTTGCCAGGGCGGCGAGGATGCGCTCGACACTTGCGCGCACCTCATGCAACGGAGCCTGTTCGTCGTAAAACGTGTCGAGCAGGCCGAAGATGATCACCACAGGGGATTCCCGTGATTGCATGAAGGGAAGCAGGCGGTCGGTGATCACCGCCTCCATCTGGAAGCAGGTAAACGCGCGGGAGATGAATATGTTGTCCAAAAAATCCTTTGGAGTTTTCCGGGGGCCCTGCATCGTCCTGTCCGCCAGCCGCCGCGCGAAGTCGGCAATATAGTAGAGATCAAACCGGTTTGTCCCGTCCACCAGCGTCATCGGAATTCCTGAGGCAAGCGCCCGCGACGCCGCGGCCAGCGAGAGCCTGAAGACAGCGCGCCCGCCGTGAAGACAGTAGAGCTTGCCGGGCGGAGCGGAGTGGAACTGCTCAACAAGCATCGTGTATGGAACGACGGCTCCCACGACCTATGCCGCCTTCTGCCTGATCGGCGAGAGGTTCGCAAGATGCGGGTCCAGCATCTCCATGAAAGCGGAGAAGAACGCTTCCGCCCCCCCTCCATCGCCTCCTGTCCCCTCCACATGTCCGTAGAGAGTAACCTTCTCCTCCAGACAGCGGCGAACCAGCTCCAGGATGCCCGGCGCACAATCGCGCGACGGAAACGGGAAACCGTCATCACATTGCAGCAGCGCGTACCCGGCAGGAAAGACCCATGGCAATAACGCCTGGTCAAGGATTGACCAGCCACGCCCATGATCGCGCAGCATATGCGCGATCCGGTGCTGCCGCAGACAGGCGAAATAATCCGGCAGGAGATACCGTGGATTATTGAGATCGACCGCGTACCGGACCCCGGTGGGAAGAGCGGCACACAGGCGTTCCAGCCCGGAGAGAAAAGCCGCGGCCGGGAGCCCCTCCCCCGGCGCAATTGGCGCAAAGCGAAAAACCAGAACGTCTCCCGGGCGAAGGAATTCCCGGAGCACTGGAAGAATCTTTCCTAGAACTTCGTCCGCATCCAGAAAGTGCGCACTCAACTGGCCGCGCTCTTTCCTCTCCTGATGGCGGTATGGAAAACGGTATGTCGTGACGCCGTTCTCGACAACGACGATACAACAGACGTCGGGGGGCAGAATTCCCCGCATCTCCTCCATGGCCGGGCGGTGACAGCGACGGAGATCATCGAAATCGATGAGCGCTGTTCCGGAACAGCCAGCACAGCGCTGAAGAACGGAGGCAATCCCNNCCATGCTTTTCCTGCAGGGCGTCAAGACGCCAGTGCAGCAGGTCGAGTTTTTCCGACGGACCCATACCCAGATTCATCTGACTTCCCGCCCCTTCAGCCGGAGACAGGCGGGAGGCTTTCATCCCGACAAGACGGATAACACCCTCCGGCGGAAGGAGCTCCCGCAGCAGCTGGTTGCCTGCACCGAAAAGCTCCCTCTCATGCGCCGATGGGGCCCGGAGAGTCATCTGTCTCTGCACCGTCACGAAGTCTGCGAACCGGACTTTGACCGTCACCGTGGAAGCCAGCTGCCGGCGCTTCCGGAGCGCCTTGCAGCAACGTTCAGTCAGATAATACAGCATCGCGGTCACGAACGCGTGATCTGCCGTGTCCG
>DKBG01000230.1 GCA_002451155.1 Ignavibacteria bacterium UBA6906 | reverse complement strand
CTTGTGCAGAGATACCAGCGAGAGTACCTGCCTGCCGGCAGGCAACACATATAGACCACACAGTGCATTAGGCTATCGACCACCAGCACCGGAAGCCATTCTTCCGCTTCAAGAGGCCAGGGCATGAAGGGTTCAACTACACAGCCCCTGGTATCACCAAGGCGGGCAGATCAGAGGCAAGGGCCGGCGAACGCCGAACGCATCTACCACGACGTCTTTGGACTGCCAAACAACAGCTAGAAGAATCACCCGATTAATCTTACACAGACCACATGACATTACTTGTTGTATGCGGGGATCCTTCGCTCGCAAAAATCAATAGTCCCAGCGACCGGTAACACGGATGTAGCGTATCGCAACGAGTTCCCCACCTTCGCTGTACGTAAGCGTCAGATTGTCCCCGATTGCTTCCCATTGGCCGGATCTTTGGATGACAGGGTTGAGGGAATTTCCGTTTACATATGTGATCGTCAGTGTGAAACGTTGCCCATTGACCCTCAATTGGCCGCTTTCAGAATAGATCTCATCGTAGAGGCTGGGCGGACCGTAATCACCGACGTAATAAGATCCATCCTCCCCGAACGTAACGTATTCAGAAGTAGTGGCAGACGGCCGGTGGAGAAGCGCCACAAATGATGTGTCAACGCCATCCAGCGTGGCCGATAGAACTGCCCATCCCCCGGAAAGGTTTGAAGGGACGGCGAACGAATTCGCTGCGGGCTCGGTGATACTTTCGTTCTTGGAGCAGCTTTCCAACGTGATGGCTACAAAGAAGGCGATTGGCAGCAGAAAGGATTTTCGCATTGGTAACCCTTCCGAAATGAGAGGGATCAGTTATTTGTTCAGATGATTGAGTCCCACAGAGGGATCGTCTAAGGGCGAAATCACCGCACCGACGTCGGGGCAACAAAGGTGCGAAGGCTCCTGAGCAACCGAAAACGCTGAATTCCCAACACCCGATGAAGCCATGTGCGTCCCGGAGATGGGCTCCTAATGAATGGAAATACAGTCTGAAAATTGCCACATAATGTAAGGAGGAAGATGAATCCGGGGCAATACTTCATTTTAGGTATTTTTGTCAAGGCAGTGATTCATTGAAATCCGAGGGTATGAATAGTCTTGTGTCGTTGGCCATACGCGTATGTTGCAGCTGGAGGTAGCGTCTGGCAAAGAGACAAACGCCGATCGATCCTGCGCTGTTGGATTAGCTGCTTGCCGGGCAGGATCCCCAGGCGTTTCTGTCCCCGAAGGGTTTGCTGGGTGACTTGAAGAAGGCCCTGGCAGAGCGGGTCCCGAATGTCGAGCTGGATCATCACCTCGACAGTGCCGAAGAACACGAGGCCGGCTACCACGAAGTCCGTTTCGACGGCTCTGGACATGCCAGCGGCGTCTATCTCTACCGACTTCAGGCGGGGGACTTCGTTCAGACGAGAAAGCTTCTGTTGCTCCAGTCGTAGGGAAACGATGTTTTGAGTTGCATAAAGCCCGGCCAGCCCCGCCTGCCTTGATGAAGCGGACTCAACTACACAGCACCTGGTAGCACCAACGAGGGCGGGTCAGCTATTGTTGCTCGTCGTAGTACTCTACAGGGGCAACACTTCGGTACTGCGGCGCAAGGGTCTTAACGACGAGTACATTCGGTTCATCAAGAAAGACATCCTGAAGCGAAGCATAGGCATGGCCATTGTCGTGCCCCTTCTCCTGCTCCTATCATCATTCTTGGTATGGACCGTCGCAGGCACGCTTGAATCGGCGAAGCTTCTGCCATACATCGTGCTTGTGTTTATTATTCTCGTTATTCCCTTTCCCGTTTTGGACGTCATAAAGACCACACGCAATTTCAAGGCCCTTGCCTTGAGGACAAACTCTGACATCGTTTTCGACTTCAACTACAGGATACTGCATCTTCTTTTCAATCCTGCCCTCGAAGCTGCGACTGGTATCCTGTATATCCTCTACTTCTTCCTGTTTGTCGGGTGGTTTCATGTGGCATTCATACACCTGCTTCTTATGTGGCTGCTCCACTTTTCCACTCGTTCTGGCAAGTATCTGACACGTCCGCTCCTGAAAGATGGCTATGTCTACCTATTTGCGATTCTCGTTGTCAATCAAATGATACTCATCTTCCATCTCGTGAATGTCGCCGCACACAACGCCGTTTGTAGCGACTGCTATCATCCACTGGCTATATCTCTTGCATTTGTTCTCGGGTTTGTGCTGCTAGGGAAATTGCTTTTCTATGCGATTCATTTTCCTACTGCGCGACATATGCTGTCCCGGTAAGCCAGCAACTTGATTGGTCAGACAGAGGTATAGGTGATGACAGACCAGAGAGACTGTTAATCTAGATGTTCATCTGTGCCCCCGGAGGTGATCTAAGAAATAGTTCGTGGAAAAGGGTATCCGCGCTCCCCGTTCCGGGTTAACGGATTGGGTTGATTTGCCTTTCCTTGCCCCGTCTCGGCACAGGCGGGAGGTTGATACCATGAAACAAAGTCCGGGAGCATCCGTCTAAATCTTTCAAGGCAGCAACCCGAACCCTCCAACAAACAACCATGGGGTCATTATGGCAGATTCGTTGATCAACTTCCTCCATCTACTGGCCACAGCCGTGTGGCTTGGCGGAGCCATTTTCATTAAGGCTATCCTTGAGCCGGCGACCAGGCAAATCGATCCACGCGAGGCGGGGAAGCTTCAGGGCGTCATTGCGAAACGCTTCACAATCACCGCCTGGAGCTCGATTATCGTTCTCCTGATCACGGGCTACCTGAAAACACCTGCCGAGATGCTTTTCGACACTTCCTCAAGTATGGGTTTGGCACTGTTCGTGAAGCATATCCTGATCGTGTTTGTCATCGTGATCGGTCTCCTTATCGCCTTCGTGGCTGTTCCCCGCCTCAAGCGTGCAGCGCCGGCACCAGGATCTCCCCCCTCTGAAGACTTTGTGAAAGCAAACAGGCAACTTCTCCGTCTGTCTATGACGAGCACGATCATTGGCATTGGAATCCTTCTCTGTGCCTCTTTTCTCTGGTGAGACCTCCGGGAAGAAACTTGATCCTTCCGGCTGGTCTGGAGGCATGGATGGCCATCTTCTGGTCCTTTGGCCTGCACGTTGCTGCTCTCGCTCTTCAAGATCTGGGGTCTGGTTCGCGTGAATTTCGCTGCGACAGATCCGGTCTGGTCAGCGGTGTCTACCTCTCCCGCCTCCAGGCGGGGGGGGGAATGTGGCGACGAAGAAGTTGCTTTTGATGAGGTGACCGGTACCAGTTCCCCCCGCGGGTGGGCCGCCAGTCGTTCCGTGACGAATGGTTTGTAGACGTTGACACACGCGAGGGGCATACATCGTGAACGACAATCTGGCATTGCTGTCTTGTCTCGCTATTCTTGTGATCGGCACCGGAATTGTCATTCGCATCTGCATTAGACTTCGACGTGGAGGCGGAAGCTCCTCTTGTGGGGGGGCGAAGAGCTGGAGATACTCATTGATCAGGCGGTGGGAGAAGCCGGTGGAGATGCGGATCTGGTCAATGGTGAAGGCCTTCTTGTGCAGCAGGGCAACTCGGGCGAAGTCCTGGAGATAACGATTGATGGCGCTCTCGGAGTGCTTGGTACGGCGCTCAATATCGGAGAACTGGTAGCCGGAGAGGTAGAGCTCTAGGATTTGCGTCTTGTGCTTCTGCCCGCGTTCCATCTCATGGCGCCAGCCGCGAGAGGGGAGGATGTTTCCCTTCTTGCGCATCTGGCTCATGTCGCGCTTGACGGTGACGACGCTCGTGGTCAGGCTGAAGGCGATATCCTCGTAGGAAAGGACGCCACCCTGGTCAATCGCTTCATTGGTGATGCGGATGATCTTGTGGTGCCGCAGACCGCGGAGCCCGAACTTCTTGTAGACCGGCAGGTCCTCTTCCGGATTGTGCAACGTCAGCTTGACGGAGACTTTCTTGCAGAGGGCGATGGGCTTGCCGGCGGGTTCGTTCTCATCGACAGCCAGATAGGGGAACTGGCCGGCGCCGAGCTCCACCTCGGCATAATGCAGAAAGTAGTTGCTGATCTGAGAAAAGTATGCTTCTGCCAAGACGGGAGTGAGGCTGAAATCTCTGGCGATGGTTGATACGATCGACTGCTTGACCGACTTCGACTGCAGTCTACCCGAGAGCGGTTGATCCAGCATGTGATACCTCCGGCAATGAGACAGTGAAAGTAACCACTCTTTGCCTAGGTATCAGGTGATACTAACGATAAGTAAGCGAGAGCATTGATCACAATAGGAGGCCCGGAATTCCGGGCCTTTCTTTTTCAGGACGAGCCGGCACAGGTGGGCAATGATCAGGAGATGAAGGTCTTGAAGGAGATGAATGAATTGCAGGATTTTGAGAACGAGAACTGGAGCAGGGGAGGCGTTTGAAATGACCCCCGCGATTAAGGGGATACTTCTGGAGACCCAGGCAGCGATGTCTGGGCCTGTTGAATTGGGGCGAGTCTTGATTACATAGCCACGGATGCTGTTCGCGCGCGCAACGGCTTCTCCTCGCTGAATGTCGATGAACATCGGGATTAACACTTCTGCGCCGGGAAGAGAGTCTCGGAGAGTGCACGACTGCAAGAGCTTTGGATTGGTGAACTCTTGGCTGAAATCTTCTCCTGCCAACCAGAAGACCGATTCCATCACGCCGGTTCGGGGCGATGCCAAAGTGCAGNNATTCGCTCATTCGGATGTGAACAGGGGAATCCCTGCCCCCCCCAATCTTGCTCCTGCTCACCAATCCATTGCACGCTCATTCCCCGCGTCCGTTCGAGGTTGCGCTTCGTACCCTCATCTCCTGCTGGTCCGCGAGTCGGGACAGCCTGGCCCGAGTCCTGTATCGAACGGCTGTTGACCGCTTCCAGAGTTTAGAGACCTGATTCGCTCGCGCTCAAGTCCGGTCCCTCGCATCGCCCCGCTGCTGCGGCCTGGGAAGCACCCGACAGTCGAATTTACCCATTCCCCCCCAAAAACCATGAAAATGGACTGGAATCGAATGCCAGGAAGGGCACAGTTCATTACACTGCGCGGTAGAATTTACCACTGTGACATTGGCCGCTTGAGCATGAAATCGAGTCTTACCGCCCAAAAACATACGAATTCTGGATTGGCAGACTTGTTGTCTCTTCATAAGTGACAAGTACAACGTTTCGACCATTCGGAGATTCGTATGCGCACTATCGTGGTTGCTGTCCTTTCGATCGCTGCATTTGCGGCGTTCGCTCAAGCTCCAGGCGCTGCTCCTGAACCAAATGCGGCATCCACTCTGGTTGTTCAGCCGGTGCTCAGTGTGACCCCCGCAGACCGGCCGGTGAATTCCAGCCCGGGGTCCACAACATTCTCCGTCCAGAACACGGGGACGGGCGCGATGCGCTGGTCGGCGGCCAGCGATGCAGCCTGGGCTACGATCACGAACGGGACTTCGGGAGTGAATGCCGGCACAATCACGGTCAGCTACACGGAAAACACGACAGGCGCTGAGCGTGTGGCAACGATTACGGTTACCGCCGATGGCGCGACGGGAAGCCCCAAATCAGTGAAAATCACGCAGGCTCCTGAGCTGGCAATCCTTTCTGTAACCCCTGCCAATAGTGCAGTTTCAGCAAGTGCTGGTGTAATGACGTTTTCCGTGGAAAACACCGGTACCGGGACGATGAATTGGACGGCAAGCAGTGGGGAGGCATGGGCAACGATCACTGCCGGGAATTCTGGAACGAATGCGGGTATGATCACTGTCAGTTACGCTGCAAATACGACAACGACTCCGCGTGTGGCAACAATTACGGTTACGGCTGAGGGTGCGACTGAGAGTCCGAAATCGGTGACCCTCACACAGGCGGGCGAGCAACCCATCCTCGCCGTTACGCCAACGGACAGTGCCGTTGAGGCAGAGGCAGGGACGGCGACATTCACCGTGACGAATGTAGGCAACGGCACGCTGACATGGACGGCGGGTAGCGGAGAATCGTGGGCGACGATCACGGAGGGAGGTTCAGGTACAGGGGATGGCACGATCACGGTGAGCTACGAGGCGAACTCGTCAAATGCGGTGCGGGTAGCGACGATCACGGTCACGGCTGATGGAGCGACTAACAGTCCACACCCGGTGACGCTTACCCAGGCGGCTGGTATTCCGGTCCTGTCGGTGTCGCCGTCGGACAGCGCGGTTCCGGCTGGTACCGGGACGGTGGCATTTGCTGTAGAAAACTCGGGGACGGGCACGTTGAGCTGGTCGGCCAGCAGCGGAGATGCGTGGGCGACAATCACGGATGGCAATTCCGGCACCGATGCGGGCACGATCACGGTCAGCTGCACCGCGAACTCAACCATGGCTCCGCGTGTGGCAACAATTACGGTTACGGCTGACGGTGCGACAGAGAGTCCGAAATCGGTGACGATTACACAGGCCGCCGCTGAGCCTTACCTTGCGGTATCACCGATTGACAGTGTAGTCTCGGCGAATGCCGGAACAGCGACGTTCACTGTTACGAATGATGGTACGGGAGCGATGGACTGGTCCGCGAACTGCGCAGCGGTGTGGGCAACGATCACGAGCGGCGGTTCCGGGACTGACACCGGCACGATAACAGTGAGTTATGAGGCGAACACAACCGGCGCGGTACGGGTGGCAACAATCACCGTAACGGCCGACGGTGCAACCGGGAGCCCGAGGTCCGTGACGATTACGCAGGCGGCGCAGCAGCCGATTCTCTCTATTACGCCCCTGGATAGTGCGGTTGGAGCCGACGCGGGGAGCACGACTTTCAAGGTGTCAAACAGTGGCACGGGGCCGATGAGCTGGAGTGCGAGCTGTGGGGATGCGTGGGCCACTATCACGAGCGGAACCTCAGGAACCGATACCGGTACGGTCCTGGTCGGTTTCACAGCGAACACTACGAATGTGGCGAGGGCTGCAACGATCACGGTGACGGCTGACGGGGCTCTGGGAAGCCCCCGGGAGGTGACCATCACCCAGGCAGCGGGAGTTCCTGTTCTGACGGTCACGCCCTCTGACAGCTTAGTCTCGGCTGGGCCGGGTACGGCAGTGTTTACCGTCCGGAATACCGGGACCGGGACGATGACCTGGACGGCAAGCAGCGCGGATGCATGGGCCACGATCACAGACGGAAGTCCAGGGACTGATGCCGGATCGATCACGGTCAGCTTCACGGCAAACACTACGAGCGCCGAACGGGTCGCAACGATCACCATTGCGGCACCGGGAGCTGTGGGGAGTGCTCAAGACGTGAAGATAACCCAGGCTGCAGTAGTCGCCGGAATTGCGGATCAGTTGAGTGGCATTCCGGAGGAGTATGGACTCTCTCAGAACTATCCGAACCCCTTCAATCCTGCAACGATGATTCGTTTTGCGCTGCCGAAGGCTGGTCAGACCAGGCTGGAGGTGTTCAACGCCCTTGGCCAGAAAGTAGCGGTGCTGGTTGAAGGGTTGCTCGACGCAGGGTTTCACCAGGTTTCGTTTGACGGGTCCACGTTACCGAGCGGACTCTACCTGTATCGCCTCCAGGCGGGGGAGTATGTGGCGACGAAGAAGCTGGTGTTGATGAAGTAAGTTGGTGTACGGCATATTGAAGGGCGTTGGGGGCCGAGGAGGCCCCCTTTTCTATTATCTGCCTCATATGAAGTCCAGAGGGTTTTGGGGCATTCCTCGGAGAAGGTGACTAAAATTTACAGCCACATGCAACCAGACTGCATGCACGGCACGGTGAGCAGACTCTCTGTCACTCTCAATTGACTGGGGCGGGGGAAAATTCCCATACATAGTCCACCTACCGGGGCAGGTGACTTCTCCATGCCCCTGCGACGAACCGCTTGGGTTTTTCTTGACAAAACCCGGTTCCGGAAGTACATTTCTGCAAACGAACATAGGTCGAATGCGGTGCCCCCCCCGCGTTGGACCTGGAAGAGCACCTGGTTTTTGCCTTCATCTGCACTCCCTTCTCTCCCGCGGAACTTTAACCGCATTTCAGCCTTGCGTAGACTTTCAGGCGTGAGGTGTGAGATGAAAACTCTCTTTGGATGTCTGGTGCTGGCGGGGCTAGCCACAGCCTCTGCCCAGTGGATACAAACTGACGGGCCGAATGCTGCCTTTGTCACTGCTCTAACCGTCTCAGACACGAATCTCTTTGCCGGGACTGATGGCGGTGGCGTGTTTCGTTCCGGCAACAACGGTACGACGTGGACACCGGTGAACACAGGCCTGACAAACACGGTTGTCTATGCTCTTACCGTCTCGGGCACGAACCTCTTTGCCGCGACCTATGGTGATGGCGTCTTTCTATCCACCGACAACGGCACAATCTGGACAGAGGCGAACACCGGGCTGTTGAACAGGAATGTCGTTGCTCTGACAGTCTCCGACACGAATCTCTTTGCAGGGACCATCGGCGGAGGGGTCTTTCTTTCCACGAACAACGGCACAACCTGGACACAGGTGTCTACTGGCCTGACAAACATGGCTGTCGAGGCTATCGCCGCCGCCGACACGAATCTCTTTGCCGGGACGTATGGTGGTGGCGTGTTTCGTTCCAGCAACAATGGTACAAACTGGACACCGGTGAACGCCGGCTTGACGAACACAGACGTCCGCGCTCTTACCGTCTCGGACACAAATCTCTTTGCCGGGACGATTGATGGGGGGGTCTTCCTTTCCACCAACAACGGCACAAGCTGGATACCTGTGAATACGGGCCTTACGAACACGAGAGTTTTGGCGCTTACCCTCTCGGGTACAAACGTCTTTGCCGGGACGAATGGTGCTGGCGTGTTTCTTTCCACCAACAACGGCACAACCTGGACACAGGTGTCTGCTGGCCTGGCAAACATGGCTGTCGATGCTATTACCATCTCCGGCACGAATCTTTTTGCCGGGACGTATGGTGGAGGAGTGTATCTTTCCAGCAACAATGGCACAAACTGGACACCGGTGAACACCGGCTTGAAGAACACAGACGTCCGCGCTCTTATTGTCTCGGACACGAATATCTTTGCGGGGACGTATGGTGGAGGTGCCTTTCTTTCTACGAATGACGGTACAACCTGGACGGAGGTTAATACAAACCTGACGGGGACGAATGTCCCTGCTCTTGTCGTTTCGGGGATGAATCTCTTTGCCGGGACTTCTGGTGGTGGTGTTTTTCTATCCACCAACAACGGCACAAGCTGGACACCAGTGGATTCCGGCCTGACGAACACGAGTGTCTGGGCGCTTGTCGTGTCAGACACGAACCTCTTTGCCGGGACGTATCATCTCGGGGTGTTTCGTTCCACGAACAATGGAACTAGCTGGATTCCGGCGAGTACCGGTCTTCCGAGAGGGGCGGACGTCCCTGCTCTTACCTTCTCAGGCACGAATCTCTTTGCGGGGACTCAGGGTGGTGGCATCTTTCTTTCCACCAACGACGGCACAAGCTGGACACCGGTAAATACCGGCCTCACGAGCATCAATATCCGTGCCCTGACCGTTTCAGGCATGAATCTCTTTGCCGGGACTTCT
>DKBG01000197.1 GCA_002451155.1 Ignavibacteria bacterium UBA6906 | reverse complement strand
AGAACAGAGGCCGATCTCGAGCTGGGCCACGATTTCGGCGAGGGAACAGACAATGCGATCTCCCTTTCATGGCGGGCCCGGCGGGAGTGGGGGTCAGTCGCAGCGACCTACCTTCATGCCGGGCCGGGATACCACGGATACTACACCGATATGGATTTCCTCTCGGCTGGCATGACCGTCTATCCGCTCTACCCGTTTCGGCTGGACGCGAACTACCGGGATGAGAAACGGAATCTCGATCTGGATACGAGCAGGTTCTCTGCCCCCCGGGCGAGGTACTATGAACTCGGTCTGGGATATTCAAGTTTTCTCAGTGTGCGCTACAGAAGCAACCGGTACGCCGACAGACTGCCACATCCGATCTACGATCGGAGCGATAATTCCGTTCTTATCCAGGCCGGGTACCCGGGTCCGCGCCTGGGGGTCCTCGGCCAGTTCGAGGCCGGAACGCAGACGGATGACATTCAGGGATATGCGTACCCCTTTCGGCGGTACGCACTGATCTCTTCATTCTCCCCCTCCCCCGCGCAGAGCTATGGGGCAACATTGGAATTCGAACAGCGGCGCGGACTGCTGAGCCAACCGTCCACGGACCGGTTTTCCGGAAGCATCCGGGCAGCTCTCACCCTCCCCGGTGGAACCCGCGCGCTGATCCACTTTTACGGAAGCAAGACGCTGACCGGGTTTGAACAGATGTATACATACCTCGATATGGCCCTCGAGCACCGGTTCCCGTTCGGTCATCTCGCTGCAATTCACGTCCGTCAGTCTACATTCAGCCCGTCTTCCGTGGCCCAGGACCTATCGTTCGTCGCCGAGTATTCAGTGCCCCTTTCTCTGCCCCTGAAATTCTCGACTCGCTCCCGAACGATACGCGGACAATTCATGAACAGCGAGAACGGCTCACCCGTTTCTGACGCGATCCTCATGCTGGATGGCGCCGCGGTGCTCACCGATCCGTCGGGCGAATTCCTCTTTCCCGATGTGCAACCGGGACCGCACTACCTGCAGTTCGATCAGGCAGGAATCGGTCTGGAGTACGTAACGGTTCCCTCCCTCCCGCTTGAGCTCAACGTGGAGACAGAATCAATCGAGCTCAATATCTCCCTCGTTCGCAGCGCGGCCGTGGAGGGCGCCGTGATGCCCATCCCACCCGCTGATTCAGAAGGACACACGCAGATGCGTTCTGACGCTGGCGAGAATCCCGACCTGAACGACCTGCTGATCGAGCTGACGAGCGGTCCAAGGCAGCAACGCCAGAGGACCGACTCCCGCGGGCATTTCCACTTCAAAGGACTCCCACCCGGCCAGTGGCATCTTCGCGTCCTCGGAGCGGATCACCTCGACGGCTATCGCATTGAACCGGATACCGCGACATTCATCCTCCAACCCGGTGACCACTATGAAAGCAACTTCAAGGCTATCCCGAGGCAAAGACAAATCAAGATCATCGATCAGGGAAGGATACTGACGGACTCGACGGTCCTGGACGCACCACCGGTACGGTCCTCTCCGCCGGAAATTCCGCGGGCTGAATCGGCGGCAGCTCTGTATCTGGAAAACAGCTCGATATACACCGTGCTGATCGATTCCTACCCCAGCAAAGCCGAGGCGGAGAGGGACGCGTCCCGTTTCGGAGAGGCTCTCGGATTGCCTACCCGCGTGCGTCCTGTCATGGTAACTGCAACGGAGACCAGATACCAGGCGCTGCTCGGATCGTTTTCAACCGAAGCGGACGCGGACGCAATCGCGTCTCTTCTCCGCTCGGCTTCACCTTAGCCCGCACCCACGCCGGACTACCTTTCCCGGCTGCCTTGACTCTCAGCTCTCTTTTGAACACTATTTCGTTTCGTAGCGGGTGTGTATTGCGCACCGACAAGACCCAGAATTGTGAGGAAGGAGAACCCATGAGCGACCAACGGCGGCTCACGGAACGGGAGATCAACGCGTCCCTCAGCGAACTCCCGGGATGGACGCTGGAACGGGACCATCTTCATAGGAACCTGAAATTCGAAAGCTTTGTCAAAGCATTCAGCTTCATGAGCGGCGTCGCGCTGATCGCGGAGAAACTCAACCATCACCCGGACTGGTCCAACGTCTACGGCACAGTCGTCATCAACCTCTCCACGCACGACCTGGGAGGCGTGAGCCCCCTTGACATCGAATTCGCCTCCCGGATCAACGATCTTCTTCCCTGATCGAATCCCGTGAACCGCTCCCGGAGACGTCTTGCGATCGCCCAGGGCGTCACCGCTGTGACCCTCTGGGGGGCATCGTTTGTCGCCACGAAGGTCGCCCTCACGGATATTGATCCTTTCACCGTCATCTGGATCCGCTTCGGCCTTGGAGTGCTGGTCCTCGGCACGACGGTGGTTGTTCGCAGGAGTTTTGCATTCCCGGGATTTCGCGAATTGTCCCTTCTCGTTCTTCTCGGATTCATCGGTATCACTCTCCACCAGTGGCTCCAGGTGACAGGACTCCTTACTGCGCGCGCCTCAACCACTGCGTGGATCATCGCCACATCCCCGGTGTTCATCGCTCTCCTGGGACGCGTATTTCTCAACGAATCGCTGAGCAGGGGTCGGGTCATAGGAATCGCCCTGGCAACCTTCGGCGTTCTCCTCACGACAACGGACGGCGAGCTGCGCCTCCTGATGCACCTCTCTCTCGGCGCCCCGGGGAACCTGCTCATCATGGGCAGTGCAATGACCTGGGCGGTCTTTTCCGTCCTCTCCCGCTACGCCGTCAGAGACAGGGACGTGACACTGTCGCTCTTCTTTGTTATGGGGTCCGGCTGGGCACTCTCCACGCCGTTCCTCCTCGTCAGCGGCGTTCCTTCGTTCGACGCCATCACCACCGAAGGGTGGATGGCACTAGTCTTTCTGGGGGTCTTCTGTTCCGGGATTGCGTACATCTTCTGGTACAATGCGCTTCAGGCGATCCCGGCATCGCAGGCCGGATCACTTCTCTTTCTGGAACCGCCTGTCACAGTCCTCATCGCCGCTCTGATCCTCGGCGAGGCTGTCACCATTGTCTCCATCGCCTCGGGGCTGATCATCCTCATCGGCGTGTGGATGGTGACACGGCACGGTCACCCCCTGAAAACAGACGCGCCGTCCCCTGAGGGACGGCGCGATACGCCGGGGCTCGCGTAAGTCTACTTTGTGAGCGATCCAATCATGGCATCGAATTCCTTTGCTGCCCCTTCAACGGTCTTTGCGGGTCCTGTCAACTTGAAGAACACAACCCCTTCCGGCGCATCAATGATGGCCCCGAGCATCTCATAGCCCTTCTTGATCCCGCTCGATTGCATCATCGGCCCGCCCGGCGCAAGGAAGTCCCCGTTGATCTGAACAGTCGAGACAGCTATCCCATTCACCTGCTTCGATGCTCGCACGGGCTCGGACGCGTTTTCAAACTGACCCACCCATCGGGCGATATTCGCGTCAACGTCACCGCCCATGCCGGCACCAAAGAACGAAGCGGCACACTCTGCACCTTCGGCATCCCCATCCATGGCCGGGATGCCATAGGTGGCCACCCGCATGGGGCGCTCCGCCATTACAGTCCACCGGGCCGGGACTGCCCATTTGACACCCGCAACTGCTCCCGTTTTGTCTCCAAGCTCACCGCCCTGATCCACCTTCTTCGCGCACCCGGCCAGGATCAGAAGTGCCGCTGCGGCAATGCCAACCATCACTCCACGATTCATGTAATACCCCTTTCCTGAGAGCATGATACACTACTGTTCCGATCAGGGGAACGGCAAACCCGGGCTTTGCCGACCCTCCCGTCCACAAGTCTCTAGTATACCAATTCGGGGACTTCGAATCAACGACCGCCCCCCTTCCCACCGTCTGGATGCAGGCACGCCGGCCGGTTTTCACTCCAGCACCGGAACAAATCGGGAATTTTTGCTATACTGAAAAGGAGTGACTCTCCACAGGTCCCACCCCTCAACGCCCGAGGAGCACCACACATGGACAATAAGAACCTCATCCCTGCTCTTCTTCTTGGGGTCTCGCTTGCAATCGCGGGAATCAGCATCGGGGTCGGCTTTTACAAAGGAAGGGCCGCAGACCGATACGTGACCGTGAAGGGACTCGCTGAACGAGAGGTGAAAGCTGACCTGGCAATCTGGCCGGTCACGTTCCGCGTGACCGCAAACGACCTCGGAGTCCTGCAGCGGGACATTGAAACGGGACGACATACGGTCACCAAGTACCTCAACGAAGCAGGTTTCCCGGACGATGTCATCTCCTATTCCGTCCCCCGAATCAACGACACGCAGGCCTTTGGATCAAACGTCCGGACCCTGTACCGGTACGTCGCCGACGTCACCGTGACAACACGATCAACAAACGTCGACCTCGTCAAGAAATCCATGGAGCAGTCGGGGAAGCTTGTCGGCAAAGGGGTCGCGCTTTCCGCCGACAACTGGCAGACACCCACAGAATTCATCTTTACGGCGCTGAACTCAATCAAGCCGGCTATGATCGAAGAGGCAACCAAGGATGCACGAAAGGCGGCGGAGAAATTCGCCGCGGACTCCGGGAGCGAAGTGGGAAAGATCAGGGGCGCAACCCAGGGCTACTTTTCCATCAGCAACCGTGACGCGAACTCTCCTGAGATGAAGATCATCAGAGTCGTGACAACGGTTGAATACTTTCTCACTGACTGATACGCCTTCCCCGGAAGGCTGGAACAACATCCATGAAGCATCGCGTCCTGGGAAAGCAGCCCAATTCGAAAATGTGTCTCGTGTGCGGGATGAAGAACCCGTACGGGCTCAAGACCTTCTTCTATGAGCTGGAAAACGCCGAACTCGTTGCACTCTTTACCGCGCATGATGAGCACCAAAGCTACCCCGGCCGTCTCCACGGCGGGATCGCGACCGCGCTCCTTGATGAGACGATCGGCCGTGCAATCATGATGAGACACCAGGAAAATTACTGGGGGGTCACGATTGAGTTCACCACAAGGTTTCGAAAGCCTATCCCGCTCGGTGTCGAACTGAAGGTGGTGGGAAGAATTGTGAGCGATTCGGGAAGGACGTTCGAGGGAACCGGGGAAATCCTCCTCCCAGGCGGCGAGATTGGCGCCAGCGGGCAAGGGAAGTACCTCAAACTGCCCCTGGAAAAAATCGCCGATTTCGACGCCGCAGAGCAGGAATGGAAGGTCATCCAGACACCCGGAGATCCGGACGAGATTCACCTCGGCTCAACCGGCAACCCCCGCTGAGAGTACCCGCCGCATGCGGTCGCGTCCGATAGACCTCCGGCCTGACCGTCCGGCAGGGACGGACAGACTGCCCCTCTCCCGGCGCTTCGCGCACCAGAATATGCGCAGGAACTCGACGACACCTCCGGATAGCACTTCTGGGAATTCTGGGAACGAAGGTCGGTTCCTTGACCCCAAAGCTCGCAAACCGGATAGTGCTTCAGACCGGCACCTGAATTCCTGCCACGTACGGCAAACGGAAGGAGGTTCCCCCGCATGAACGCCTCTGACAACCTCGAAGAGATCGCCAGACTGATCGCCCAGCTCGCCAGCAAAGATATCCGGACACGGGTCCATGCCCGACATGCGCTTGCTGAGATCGGCCACCAGGCAGTCCCTGACCTCATTCAGGGACTGGAAGATGACAGTGACTACATCCGGTGGGAAGCCGCACGCATTCTGGGCATCCTGAAAGACAAACTTGCAGCGCCCGCCCTTGTCCGCGCGCTTATGGACGAACGACATGAAGTACGGTGGGTCTCCGCGGAGGCGCTGATCGCCCTCGGTCACCAGTCACTCACCCCGCTTTTGATACAACTGGAAAAAGACTTTGATTCCCAGTCGCTCCGCGAGGGCGCATACCATGTCCTGCATGGCATGGAGCAGAAACAGCTCCTCTCTCCGGAACTACTGCAGGTGCTTGACTCGCTCCGCGTGATAGAACCGGAAGTCCATATCGGTGTGTCGGCGCAGAAAGCTCTCTGGCACCTTACACTGCACGGGCGGAGAGATAGGTGAACCGGTCTGCATTCGGAATGTCCGGATCGTCCCTCCCCGCCGGTGCTCCAGCACGAAATGTCCGGCACCATGCTCACTCTTCATTGACCAGACCACTTCTCAACGGATCCCTTTCGCGCGCAACCCTTCGAGCGCGATGTCCCGCCGGAGCACTGCATCCTCATCCTTTGCGATATCCATATTCATCGCAAAAAACCAGACTCTGCCCGCAGACTCGGCATAACCAACATACCACCCGATTTCAGGCTTTGCCCTGCCTGTCCTCCCGCTCTTCGCCCGCACAACGCACCTTGGCGTCGATTCCACAATCATAATCCTCCTGAGAAACGCATAGGATGAATCCTTAAAGGGAAATTTCCGCCGGTAGATGTTCCGGAGAAACTCAACCTGTTCTGTCGCGCTTATTGCCAGGTCACCGTCAAGCCAGAACGTCATTACGTCCCGACCGGTCTTCTCATTGCCATAGTGGAGCAACGCGAGATAGGACTCATAGACCGCGTTTCCCACCCGCCGGGCCAACTCCTGATAGAACCATACGCAGGAGACCGGAAAGGCTGTTTCAAGGGAGTGATCCCTGTTCCAGGCCGCAACTCCCCTGTCCCTCCCATCCCACCGGATCACCTCACTGCCGTTCTTCACGGCTCCTTCCTCAAGAGCAATGAGCGTGTTAGGAATCTTGAACGTCGATGCAGGCAGAAACCGCGCATGCGCCCGAACGCTATCGTACCAGTAGGTTGTGTCCCCGCCGAGGGTGGAAATGATCATCGTGCCGCGCACATGGTATGCTGCAAACACCCGTGCCAGGTCCTCGTCGTCCGCGCTGAACCCGAACGGTGAAACGGCAAAGACCATACACAGCAGCAGAGGTATTCGCACAATCAAATTCAGCTCCTCAGATCGAACATCGTCATCGTCAAAGAGCACCATTGCGCACCGGAATCCGCCTCAGCGGCTGGCACCGGCCGCTCGGGCAATCTGCTCTGCGGACCAGACACCAAGCGCCTTGTCGGCGTATGCGCCCTCCTCCTCCATGCATTCTTCCAGGAGAAACTCCAGCGGGGGGGGAAGCGAATAGGGCGGGCGTTGCAGGTTCAGCGGTCTCCAGTTTCCCGTTTCAATATCGGCGTTTTCACGATCGCCAAGAAAGGTCGTCATGATCACGTATCGGATGGGGCTTCGTGCGATGTTCCGGAGCGAGGCGCGAATCATCGCCTCCGGCAGGTGAACAAGACAATCGCGGCAAAGCAACGCGTCGCCGGCCGGCAGAAGATCCGTGGAAATATCGAGCAGGCGAAAATCCGCATGAGGATGGGATCGCGCAAAGAGCCCGACGTTGCGTGCGACAAGGGCAGACACGATGTCGCCGCCAATGTACCGGTCAAGAGGAAGCCCCATGCCACCGAGCCACGAAAAATCACCGCAGGGAACATCAACCAGGACCCGGACGCCAAGGCGCCTGAGCAACTCCGGAAGTTTCGTCCGAAGCGTTGCGGTTGCCCCACTTTCCGAACCGACCCCCGAACGGGACTCGGGACTCCCCCAGAGATTGGTGTGATAGATAAAATCGAACACCTCACCCGCCGATCGTCCTGTCAGCAAGTCGCGTACCTCGGCGAACCGCCGCTCGGCAGTCGTCATCGGCCGGCGGTCGCGCACAGGCTTGCCTTCGAGATCTCAACCCACATACGGGAAATCCTTGCTTGTAGTCCGGGCTAATACAAAAAGCACGCAGGCTCTGTCATCTTCGGAAGACGATAGGATCCTGGGCTGGTCAAATCTGCCCATCACAGCGGAGGGCATTCAAACCACCCAAATCATTTTGCATCTTGGGAATATCACTGAGAGTCCGGGGTATCGGGCAGAGTTCGCCGGATTCTTCTCGCAATCCTTTCTGCCGATGGAGGATCAAAGTTCGACAGGACGACCACAACGTACCCTCGCGCGGGCACCCAGTCCAGCACCGCGTTCAAGCCTGGCGCCCCACCGGCGATGCCCAGTCCACCTTCGCTTCCCGGCAACCGAAGAACGCCGGTACGCAACGCCTGCACATATCGCAGCAGGTCTTCAGCCGTGCAGTATCCACCCCCGGCCGAGCTTCCCCTCTGAGGGAGTGTCTCGTAGTTCAACTCCCGTCCCCTGCCCGCATATCCCCTCGCGATATCGCCGGGGAGATCTGATTTCTCAAACCACCCCGATNNACACTTTCAATAATAAGGCCGAGAACAATGTATCCACCGTTTGAGTAGCGCGTTCCCTGGCCTGGCTCAAATTCCAATGGCTTGTCCGCAAAGAGAGGGAGGTAATCCTTCAGCGAGCGGATATTCTCTTTCTTCGCCGCGGCATATCGTTCTCCGAAGAAATCCCCGATGCCGGACCGCATATCAAGGAGCTGGCGCACAGTAACCTTCTCCGCCGCCTGCCGGTTTGGATAATCAGGAAGGAACTTCTTGATTGTGTCGTCGAGCGAGAGTTTCCCCTCGGCCTCAAGTTGAAGGATCGCCACGCGCGTGAAACTCTTGTTTATTGATCCGACGTTGAATCGGGTTCCGGTGGTGTTGCGTACCCCTGTCTGCCGGTCAGCGTTTCCGTAGGCCTCAAGGAAATACACGCTGTCTCCCTTTGCCAGGAGAACAACACCTGAGAACTCATCCTTCTCGGCCTCCCCGTTGAGGAAGCCCCTGGTTGCCCCGAGAAATGCTGCCTCATCAGCAAACGGTTTAAGCGCCGGTGCATCTGGGTCATCCGCCGGCTGCACCATAATATAGAGCAGCCCGTGCGGCTCCTCCTGCTCAAACTCGAATGTGAACTCTAGCCAGCCTTCCTTGCTTGACTGAAAGATGGCCTGCAGCCGGTTTTCTTTTGACTCCACCACACGGTAAAGACCGACTGTCCCGACGACCTCCTGGAATTGCCGGGCCCGTGAAAGCCGTTGCTCGATAGGCAGCTCACGTAAGGCCTTCTCCGCAAAATTAGCCTGGAAGAAATTCTTCAACGCTGCCCCATCGGTGCTGTTGAAAGCGGCAATGTAGGCAGCAACCCGCTTACCTGTGATTGTTTCGGGAAGTTTCAAGTGAGCAGGCTGCCCGGTCGAGAGGAGCGTACCGGTCAGGAGAGCCATCAGGAGTGCCGGCAATCGTGGTACCATGGTGTTCCCCGGATATGACAGTGGAAGGTTCTCTTCAGGTACGCGACCTCAGAGCATCAGGTTGCGTTCCCGGAGGAACGGGCGGATATTGATTGTTACACCAAAATAGATGAAAATACTGATAACATAAAGCACGAGGAAGGATTGCAGATCATGGGAATCTTGTTCTTGACGCTCGCGATTGCCTTCAATTCCGTCGCCAACGGATTCTTCAAGGCGGTTTCAGGAATAGAAACCCTGACCATGCGAAAGGGGATGCTGCTTGGATTGGGTCTTCTAATCGGACTGGCAAATACCATCTGCTACATCAAGGCACTTGAGAAGATTGATCTGGCCATCGCCTATTCCCTCTTCTCCGCCGCCAGCATCATCCTGATAGCGACCATTTCTCTTGTTCTCTTCAAGGAGCCGATCTCAGTTCAGAAGGCAGTCGGCCTCATCGTCATCTGCATTGGTATTCTGCTGACCTGGAGGTCCTGAGAGAAAAGACCGCGGAGATAAGGGCAGGGACTCGCTGCAACGTCTGTAAAACTCCAGGAACCACCCTAATTGAGCTTGAAATATGTCTGATCTCCTCGATCCACCCGCTCTCCACATTGACGCCTGGAAAACAGGCCGGGTCCCAAACCCCATCGGTCAGAATCATTCCTAGAGGAGCCTTCTCTTTCAGCCGGTCGAAATCCCGCCACCGGTCGCCTGCCAGCCGGAACCGGATGAAACGCGCAACGGAAAACTGACTGGGAATACCTGCCGTCTCGAGCCATCGGTTGACGCCCGGCAGATAGAATTGAAAATCGCTCACTACTTCATTCATGGCTTCCCACTCGACGCCTTTCAGGCTGTCGATCTCTGCCTGATTCGGGCCGTAAAAGACTACCTGTCGTCCAAAGACAACGAGCGATTCCTCCACCTGCTCATTCGTCCCCTGGGAAAGAGCAAGCACCCGGACAAGAAGCTGCAATAGGATGGCTGCCAGGGGGATTCTCAGTCTCGAACAGACCCCGCTCAACATATACACCTCCTCCCTCTGATTCAAGATGAAATATCCACGATGGGGTGAGCACAAGAACAATAAACCGTTCGTTGCGTCCTTGGCGGCTACTTTCATTCGCCTCGCACGGTACACAACGAAGATTCACCCCAATATGAACACCGACAACGGCAGCTGGATTCCGCTAATATCAATGCCCGCTGATCGACCGGGGATTGGGCGCCCTGTCCGGGTTTGTTTTTCCCCCACCAAATCGATACGTTCCTCCATATTCATCACCGTGCATCCCCAAATGCTCCCCCGGGGGGACTGAGTTATGAAGAACCAGCCGAAGAAGAAAGCGAATTCATCCGTTTCCCGAATCATGAACGCAGTCTATGCATTCCGGGAGGCGCGTATACTTCTCACAGCATATGAACTCGACCTGTTTTCGGGCCTCAACAACGGCCCGAAATCCTCGACAGAGGTTGCACAGCAGCTGGGAACCGACCCACGTGCAACGGACAGGCTGATGAACACTCTCTGCGCAATGAAACTGCTGACAAAGAAGAACAGGCGGTTCGGCAATTCGCCGCTTGCCTCACGATATCTGGTCAGAGGGAAATCAGAATATCTCGCTGGACTGATGCACACGGCAAATCTCTGGCACACCTGGAGCACACTCACCGACGCGGTCCGGAAGGGCTCATCAGTCCTCGCGCGCGGGCACACGAACGAGCGGGGGGCAGACTGGCTCACTCACTTTATCGCTGCCATGCATGCACGTGCGGTCGAACAGGCTCCGCGCGTGGTGAAGCTGCTCAATCTCAAGGGAGTCAGCCGGGTCCTTGACGTGGGCGGCGGCTCCGCGGCATTTTCTATGGCCTTCGTCCGCGCCCGCAAAGGGATCAGCGCCGTTGTGTTCGACCTCCCGAACGTGGTACCGCTGACGAAAACGTACATCGGGGCCGAACACCTCGACGGCCTGATCGATACTCGCGTCGGGGACTACACCGTCGATCCGCTCGGGAGTGGGTATGATCTCGTATTCCTCTCCGCCATAATCCACAGCAACNNTGGATGAACGTGGCAGGGTTCAGTCAGATCCGGAAGAAAAAGACACCCTTCGGTACGGACCTGATGATCGGACGAAAGATGGGGTAGCCCCGACTTCCCCCACCCTCGCAGTCTACTCGTAGTGTTTTATCCGGGGCCAAACCTCGCGCATGGAGAACTTCGGACCTCTCGCCACATACACCGGCACACGGCTCTCATGCTCCATCGCCAGATTGCACGCGTGGAGGCCGGCCTGCTCCACGCTCTCATAATCCGATTGCATGTCGCTCAACTGCGTAAGAACACAGATATACGTTCGCGATGAATCGCTGCAAGAACCCCAGAAAGCATATGTGTTATGCAGGCTCTCGACACAGGGGAGCCCGCACTGGTCGCCACACAATTCAATCGCCCCCGAGGCGCCGGGCAATCATGCCAGCAAGGGAAACAGTCCCGCCTCCCGCAAGGGCCGGCAGGAACCTCAACGCGGGGAAGCTGTCGCCCAGCAGCCACCGGCCGGCGGCCGTCAGGACCCATGCATTGCAGAGCCCCCGGTGATCCTTCTAACCAAGACACCCACCCCAACACCGATTGCCGCAACCAGGAAGCTGAATGCGGCTAGCATGATAATCGACGCGTAGGTGTTTGGATTCAGAGTGTCCGGCAACCCGAGCAGGTGTTTGATAAGATGAGCCAGCGGCAAACAGACCCAGATACAGGCGGCCACGATCCATCCGCGCCACATGAAGAGACCCCCGGCTATGGCAGTCACGCCAAACAGCATGGCCACAATAACGATCGGGCTGACCTCACCCCCGAATGCAAAATTATCCACGGCAGCAATGGCTATACCGGCGGCGGTCCCGATGGCGACAAGACCCTGCGACGTAATCGCAAACGTCTTTGATTCCATGCAATGGGCTTCCCGGACTACTTCAGGCCCCTTTTCTTCTTTTCAATAAACACCTGAGCATCGACCGGCTCTGAGCAGATTGGACACACATACCGCCTGGTTGTCTCATTGAAGTCCGGCTCACCGGTCTGCCTACAATTTGGACATCGAATGATGATGGGTGCTTCGTCCCTGGGCTTCGGCATTCGTGCTCCCGAGTGAATATGCGACGGACCGGCCACCCATTCTTCTGCTCCAGCCTGATTCCATCGCTATGGGTTTCTTTCTATTGTCTTCACTGCCTTTACGCCATCGTGGCGTCTCTGGGTTCCGATCTAGTTCAACCTCGCCTTCGACATCCTATGGAAATGCGCTTCCTGCTTCCCTGGCCCGCCCACATGCTCGATAACCAACACAAGGAATTCATCCCGCCGATTGAAGACCTTCAGTCCATCCAGCAGCTCCACGTCATTGAGCCCTCCCTGCCGGATATACTCCCGGATATGGGAGACAGCCCACCATTCCCAGTCAAGTCCCTTCCCGGGGAGAAACACAAAGGCCCCGATCTCACCGCTTTCCTCCGCGTGTCGATTCCAGAGCTCGTGGTAGTGATCCTGGTTGGAGTAGATGTGCGAGATGATTTGAGCGTGGGTCATTTCCATTCACAGCCGGAAGATAGATCCGATGCACCACAACTTACAGGTGCCGCGGGAGCACGCTTTCAAGACAGAAGCAGGTCAACTCCCCGATTGAATCCCACTCCTCACAGAGCCCGGGCGTGGGACAGTGCTCACACATGCCTCCTATTTCCTCTCTGGAGATCTCAAGCGTCGCCGCTCTCTCGTGAACTACTGACAATCGCCTTAGATACCTGCCCGCCACGAGTGGATGCAACTCTTCCTTCTTCCTGAGCCCAAGCCATTCAAATATCCCCTTATCGCCGCGTGCCAAAGTGCAGGAAGCGCACACAGGGACCAGATTATCGGAGGAATCATCCCCCCCTCGATTCCTCGGTATCAAGTAGCCTGTGGCGAGCCCCTCCAGCGCCCCGCAAAAGACACAGTGTTTGGGCACCTCCTGCTCTCGCTCCCACTCCCGGATCGTATCAGCTATGGTGATCCGGCCATCGCGCAGCTTCTCAAATCGATCACTGATAAAACCGGGACGGAGAGATCCATATGCAGTCCGCGAAATCAGCTTTGCAAATTCGTACAGGATCTCGTCCTGAATTGTCCTGATGTATGGAGGGAGCATAGCCTGTCCTGAATGAGCGTGGAGCAATATAGGCCGGGTGGAGGGGAGTTTCAAGAGAGCAAAAATAGCGCGCCCGGACATCGCTGTCCGGGCCGCGACAGAACTGCCTTCAGGGACACCCACCACGTCCAGTCCGGGTGTGAAAACCACCCTTCCTGAACATGCGTCAGCTATTCCGTGCCGAGATACGGGGCCAGACCAAACCGGCACTGCCGAATGTCGGGCACCGCGCGGAATGTGAGATCTTGGATGGGACGGTCGGGNNGTATGCCGTCCGTCAAGCTTCTCCCGCAAGGCAGGTCAGCGTTCAGGACTGGCCGGAATAACTGCCCTCCGCCGTCAGCATGAGCGATAGACTACGCGGCAGGCTGAACCAGGTTGATGAGATTTCCACAAGTGTCCTCAAACAGAACCGCCGTAACAGGGCCCATTTTCTTCGGCTCGCCACGGAAGACAACGCCGCGCTCTCTGAGGCGCTGGTACTCAGCATGAATGTTTTGCGTGATGAACGCAGTGGCCGGTATGCCGGCATCAAACAGTGCCTTTTGATACACCTGGGCCGGCGGAAAACCCATGGGCTCAAGCACTAACTCCACTCCCTCAATGCCATCCGGCGAAGTGACAGTCAGCCAGCGGAAATCTCCCAGAGGGATATCCGCCATTTTCTCAAAACCTAATTCGTGGGTGTAGAAGCGAAGTGCACTGTCCTGGTCTTGAACCATTACACTGATGAATTTTATCTGCATGAACGCCTCCTTCGGAAGATGCAGCCAAATGAGGGACCCTGGAACAAATGGTCATTCTGGTTGTGTCTATTGGATCACATGTCCCGTTCGGCATCCGCGTACGAGGGAGCATCGCCTGAACGAACCTCGCAATCGCGGGACCGGGCGCTACGTGAGAAAGAAGACGGCGGCAATTGCAGCGAGCGCGGCAGCCAACTGGAGTGCGAGCACCAACAGCGTCTTTCCTGGAGCCCGTGGCAGCCACTTGATCGCGAAGAACGCTACGACCGGCACCTGTGCAACCATGAGCAGCTGAAAGATATGCGCAGGGGTCCCCTCATCAGCTTCATGGACGACTCCGAAAATGGCAGCATGAACCATCACCATGGTGAGGGCGGCAAATGACATTGCCAGTGGAAGAATGGCGCTCGGCTGCTTTATTGGTTGAACATTCATCCAGGACCCTTCAGTTTGGGACCTGTCGCGTGAATTTCAATGGATAGAGCTCCGCCATTGACTGAAAAAGTAGCGTCCGCGGGCAACGAGACGGCTGCTGTCAGCCTTCAGGACGAACGACGTGTCAGGTGTTCTTCAAGATCGCAGACCAGCTGAATGCCAACCTCGGGCCCGGATAGANNTGTGAACCCGTTCATCTCCGCCAGCGCGGTTGTTGATCTGAATTCTTCTTTGGATACATGAAACAGCTTCGGTTCTATCAGCAGCAATTGCCCGTGGTCATTCAGGATGGCTTTGAGTTCTTTGAAGAACAAATCCTTGTCTGGAACTTCATGAACCATGTAGAAGGCCAGAATGAAGTCAGCTTTGTCTGACACATTGATCTTGTCTTTGTCGCACTTGACAAGCTTGATCCTTTTTTCCAGCTCGGTCCCCAAAATTTTCCTGCTGAGTTTCTGCAGCATTCCATCCTGTAGATCGGCCGACACGACCTTTCCGCTCTTTCCGACCATTTTGGCCATCTCCACGGAGAAGAATCCGGGGCCGCACCCGACATCAAGAACCGTCATTCCCTCTTTAATGTAGGGAGCCAATATCGTTCGCGGATTTTGCAGCCATCGCCTGACCCTATTGTCCAGTGAGTTTGCACATTCAACCGGACACACCCGATTTCGTTCGCTATCCATCTCTTCTCGCTCTAACTGCGCTTACCGGACTGTGCCAAACTACATGTGGCGGGAAGTCCATTCAAACCAGGGGATGGTCAATTCACTGAATGAAAGGCCTGGAGATCGCTCCCCCACCCTATCGAGACGACATCCCACGCCGCCGTTAATGGGGTGCATAAGGATATCAGCGGCAATGCTTACTGACCGATTATTGGGCGGGATTCAAAGCCCAGGAGGCCGACCGAGACTTTGTGTTCTGAAGCCTAATCTCGATATTCCTGACCGCCCATCTTTAGTTTCCTGCGATCAGCTCCATTGTCGAAATGTCACTTTCATACTTGCTGACGGTAAAGACGAAGTATCCTGCTCCGGCCGCAAATTCAGCTCTGTTCGACTGTCTGGCCGGGTCATCAAACTTCACCAGAAGCTTGGGGGCTCCTCCCGATACTGGAACCGCCCAGATGCTTGACTGCAAAGACCCGTCATATGCTTTGTAGTACACAATCCGGCTATCCTTGGACCATGCGGGGAAAATGGGTGTAGGGATCTGGCTGGGGGCAGTGGATTCGACAAGCACTTTCGGACTGCCTTCTTTGGGCGGGATAACGCAGAGTTTGTTTCCACTGATGTATGCAATGAGCGCGCCATCAGGCGACCAACGCGGGTCTTCTCCTCCCTCATCTGTAAGCTGTCGAGGTTCTCCCCAGCCTGCGCCGCCCGGAGCTTTTGAAACAATGTACAGCTCTTGACGTCCTGTCTTGTCAGAATAGAATACGAGCTGGTTCCCGTCAGGCGACCAATCCGGATACCGCTCGTGCGCTGGATCGTTCGTGATCTGCTGCTGGGGGCCTCCGTCACTCGACATCACGAATAAATCACGGTTACCCCTGCGGAACGAGTAGAACGCTATCGTCTTTCCATCGGGTGACCAGGACGGCAGGAAATCATCGCTCGCATCCGTAGTCATCTGAATCGGTTCGCCGCCTTTCAGTGACATCTTGTAGATGTCTTGATTTCCCTCACGATTCGAGTCATACGCAAGCCACTGACCATCGGGGGAGATTGCCAGTCCCTCAATCGCCTGGTTCCCGGTCGTACGCTGAACTGCTTCTGTAACTGACACCACACTCTGTCGCGGTATCGGGATCGACCAGACATTCGCGCTGTAAGAGAGTACGGAGTACGCCAGCGTCTTTGAATCAGCCGAAAGACTGATTGTGTATGCGTTGAGGCCGGTGGTCAAGCGCTGCGGCGTCCCCTCCGGTCGCCCGGATTCACCGACTGCAATCTCATAAATATCCCGGGTCCCGTCTCGATCCGATACAAAGAGCAGATGCCGACTGTCGTTTGCCCATACCGGACTCATGTTCAACGACGCATGGTCGGTAATCTGCACTAAACCTCCGTTCGCAGGGGAAATCACATACAGCGAGCTTGGAGCAATATTGGCGATGGCCCTGCTTGAAACATAACCTGCATTCCCCGAAACAAAGCTTATCAGAGACCCGTCGGGCGACCAGCGAAAGGAGTGCGGTTCATAAACCACTGCCAGCCTCCTGCGATCTCGACTATTCACAGCCTGAATGTAGATGGTATCCCGCGCACCCTGATATACAATCTGGCTGCCATCAGGAGACCAGGCGAAGCCCCCTACCCCCTCTGCTATCCTCTTCGGTGATCCCCCGAGGGCCGGTACGACGTAGAGTGCTTCCCCCGATTCACTGGAACAGAACGCAATGTATGAACCATCAGATGACCAGGAGGGATACCTCTGGTAGCCTGGTAATTCCTGTGTGAGGCAGAGCGTGCGACCGCCGGCCACCTGTCTCACGTGGACACGTATGCTCCCTTTGACATAGGCACAATACGCGATCATTTTTCCGTCTGGCGACAATGCCGGGTCGATTTCTATCCCGGGGTCAAACGTAATCTGTGAAGAACGCCCCACCTTGAACGGTGCGTGCGGTGGCTCAGCCCGGAAAAACAACCAGATAATGATGCACATGATGAGAACCAGCAGAGCGGCAAGCACCCGCTTGATCGTTCTCGGTGCTGATCCCATCCAGGCAAGACCCAATCGGGGACCCTTGGAAGGTTTCTCCGAATTCGCCGCTCGAATCTCGGCCTGAGGCTGTACCGGAGCCACCCGGGAAACCTGAGAAGTGTGTTTCTTCATCCTGCGCAGATCGATCACCATGTCATGGACCGTCTGGTACCGATCTTCCGGATCCTTCTCGAGCGCTCTATCAAGAATGTGAACAAGCTCAGAGGAGATTTCGGGAATATGTTTCTGGACCGGCGTTGGC
>DKBG01000337.1 GCA_002451155.1 Ignavibacteria bacterium UBA6906 | reverse complement strand
TGGTGAAGCGGCTTCTATCCGACGGCAGAGAGCTGGGACTGGTTACGCTGGTCACGGCGCCCCGAGAGCCTGACGCGACCCAGCTGCGACGGATTCTCAATACCTGGGTGCGAGAGTTCCGGACGGGGGGCCTTGACGGCTGGGCTCTCCGGTACGCCAACAGATCCCGTGCAGGGAAGAGACTCATGCTGAATTATCCAGGCGCGCTGATTTCGCAAATGAACAGAATCCTCGAGTATGCTCCAGACAGCCGCCTCGGACTTTTTCAATGGTACCGGGACCACGTGGTGCCCGGTTTTCCCGGCGATATGCTCGATGAGATGAACCGCATGTGGGTACGTTCCGATGACATCGGAGAGATTCGCGAGTGGTGCCGAAGCAGGAACCTCCAGAAATAGAATCGGACTGGGACGACCTCGCCCGCGCAAGGAGCGGAAACCAGGAGGCGTGGAGGCTGCTGTTCGAGCAGCACTCCCCTTCCCTGCTACGGATGGCTGCCCTGATGACCGGATCGGCGGATGCGGCACGTGATTGCGTTCAGGAGACTTTTGTACGGGTTCTCAGCTCCGTTGTGAGCCACCAGCGTGGATCCCTGCGTGCGTATCTCAGCACAATAGTGTATCGCCTGGCACTACAAGAGATTCAGCGGCAGAATCGGCGTGCTTCTGCCAAAGCAATTGAACCCCCATCCACTGATCCATCCCCTCTTGACGAAACCCTCGCTGACGAACGGCAGCGGGAGGTGATGCGGGTGCTCCGGTCGCTCACTGACCACCATCGGGACATCCTCATCCTCAGGCTTTACGGGAACCATAGCTACGAAGAGATCGCAGAGATCACGGGAGTCTCCGTCGGGACAGTGAAGTCTCGGATGTTCCACGCGGTGAAGTCGGCACGAATCAGACTGAAAAACAGGGGGATGCTATGACACGGCATGTCAGTGAAGAGACGCTGCTGAAAATGACGCTCGGACTCCTCGACCCGAAATCGGAGCTCAGAGTACGTCATCATCTCGAACGATGTGCTGCATGCAGGGATTTGCGAGGGGAGGCAGACCGCACAGTGAGCCTGCTTCAGAGTGTCACGCCGGATCTGCCAGCAGAGCTTCCGGTCCCCATTGTGTTCAGGCAGACGCGCCAGACCTGGCTTCGGATTGCAGCCATGCTTCTGATCGGATTCGGGCTCGGATATCTTGCCTCCGAATCCCTTCGACCATCAGAGATCATTGTCGTCCCGCAACAACTGCTCCCAAGACCACCGGCGACACGAGCCTCCGGATTTGTCGAATGCGAGATCATTGATCTCCGGGGGGACCAGCGTTAGTGCGATTCGTGTGGGTCCCCGCCCCGTGTTTGGCACGGGTCGATTGAAGATCGAGAATCGAAGATCTTGGACTTAATCTCAAGCCGGGACATTCAATCCTCGATATTCCATTGGCCTTCATCTATCCCCGCAGCGTCCAGCGGACGATGTTCGCCAGTTTCGGAGGAGTCCCCTGGAGCAGAATCGCAATCCGGAATATCCGCCCACCAACCCATACAAAGAACACTGTAGACAAGAGCACCCCGGCCAGTCCAAGCCATGGCTGCCAGAGAGGGATCTGCTCCGGGGTGGCCATCCGGAGTACCATTAACACCGGTGTGAACGGCGGGATCAACGACATCCAGGTGGCAAAATTCCCCATCGGCTCCTTCACAACGGGAAAATAGACGAACATGGGAAAGAGTACGGGAAGAATGGTCACAAAACTGAGAGACTGAGCGTCTTTAGGNNTGTTCACTGCATGTGGATCCTAAAGCCGCCGAGAGCGCTCCGAACATGACAATTGCGAGTACCATGAAGAGAAAGAACCAGGGTAGGATGTGGAACGGGACATACCCTTCGTATCCCATGTAGTACACTGTGAGCGTGCCCCCGATGATGTACACTGCAGAGCTTGTCAAAGAGACCGCGACACCGCCAAGCAGTTTCGCGCTCATGAATTCGAAAGGGCGTATCGAGCCGAGCACGACTTCTGCGATGCGCTGTGTCTTCTCTTCCATGACGGAATTCAACATTCCCGGCACGCTCATCATAATCATCAGGAACATCAGCATCATGATGACGATCGGGGCCAGCAGGGCTTCAACAGGCGTGGAGGACCTGGCGTCGTTGATGTCTCCAGTTGCGTCGTTAACGGAGAGGAGGCCGAGACCATCCGCAGCGATCCAATCGAAAAGGTCCGGCACCTGTGACTCCGAAATCCCGGCTTCCGCCAGGCGCACCTGTCGGAGGCGGATATTGATCGGACCTGTAATCCATCGCCGGAGATCATCCACCGCCGGGTTTCGGGCGTAGTACCCGATGCGATATTCCTCGCTTTCCCCGCCGGGATGGACTACCTTGGGTCCGATGTCCACAAACGCGTGTAGTTCGCCGTTTCGAACCCTGTCGGAAAGCGCCAGCCTCTGTGCCATCGGGTTTGCATTATCCGGCTCGATAGTTTCGAAATGATACGCAGGGCGAATCTTCTTTCCCGTCTTTTCATCGAGCACGTCCCTGGCGTTTCTCTGCTCGGCTGCGTCTACCAGCGCGCGGGCAAGCACGCCGGATCGGTCAACGATCGCCACCTGTTTGTCCTCGGTGTCCACCCGGTCTTTCAGGAGCAAGAAAGCAATCAGGCTCCCTCCCATCATCAGAGGGGCAATGACAAGGCCGATCACGAATCCCTTCGTCCTAACAGTCGCCAAGTACTCTCGGGCTGCAAAGAGTAAGGTCCTACGCATGGGCCACCTCCCCGGCGTCGGCGCCCGCAATTCTCACAAAGATGTCATGGAGAGAAGGTTTGGCGATCTCAAAGCCGTGCACCTCGGTCCGCCTCACCAGGGTTTGCAGGATCTCTTGCGCGTTCCCGTTTCGGTTCAGGCGGAGTTCCTGGGTTTGTCCGTAGTCGTTGATCCTATCGACCCCCTCCAGATTTGCGAGCGCACTCATCCCCGCAATCGTCCGAATCCGGATCGTATCCGTGGCATACTGATCCTGAATCGAATCCAGAGTTCCGTCGAGCACCTTCTTCCCCTTGAAAATCATGAAGATGAAGTCGCACATCCTTTCGGCCATGCTCATGTCATGCGTGCTAAAGATGACCGTCGTACCCTCTGCCTGAAGCTTCAGGATCGCGTCCTTGATTGCCTCGGTGTTGATCGGATCGAGTCCCGTGAACGGCTCGTCCAGAATAACGAGCTCGGGATTCGCCACGACGGTTGCGATGAATTGCACCTTCTGACTCATCCCTTTGCTCAGCGTCTCAACTTTCTTGTTTGCCCAGCTGACAAGGTCCAGTCGTGCAAGCCATCCGTCAACCTTCTTGCCGATATCTTTGCCATTCTTGAGACTTCCAAGAAAGATGAGGAGTTCCCGGACCTTCATTCTCTTGTAGAGTCCCCGTTCTTCCGGCATGTACCCGATCCTGTCACAGGTGGCGGGTCTCAATGGTTCTCCAAAGACCCGAATCTCCCCCTGGTCCGGGAGGAGAATATTCATGATCATTCTCAGGGTTGTCGTCTTGCCGGAGCCGTTCGGTCCGATGAACCCGTAGATGCTCCCCTGCGGAACGTCGAGCGTGAGGTTGTTGACCGCAACATGGTTTCCGAATTGTTTGACGATGTTCCTGATCTGGACTGTCTGCGTCATCTGTCTATCTCCTTTATCCGAGATATCCAGTGTAGTGTACACACCTCGCAATGCAATCTCAATACTTGTCTGCAGTCTGATCAGATGTGGCCGGTCCGAACCGCCCAGGAGCATGCGCAGGGTCCGCTCGATGTGACCTGCCAGAGGGCCCCGCCGTCTTGCGTCCGATCTATGGAGGTTCTATATTGTCGCTGTTTCAGGCACTGCCGCGATCGGAAGCACGTGCCAGTGGTCAGAACTACACGATCTCCGTCACGGAAGCAGGGATCCGAGAACCAGGTGACACCAAAACTCACGGTCAGCTTCGCTGTCTATAATCATCCCCGCTCTCTCCTCTTCGCTCTGGCAGCACTGGAGCGCCAGTCCTTCAGGGAGTTCGAACTCCTCATCGCCGATGACGGATCTGGCCCTGAAATGAAGGAGGTGATTGAACAGGCACGGAAGACAGCGTTCTTTCCCATCACTCACCTCTGGCATGAAGATGATGGGTGGAGGAAAAATGTAATGCTTAACAATGTTGTCCGCGCCGCGGGAACGGACTACATTGTCTTTTCCGACGGTGACTGCCTCCCATCGAGACATTTTCTCCACGACCATTGGAACGAGCGAGAAGAGAAAAGAGTCCTGCTTGGAAGGCGCGTTGAGACTAGCGGGCGTTGGACTCGATCGCTGACGCTTGACGATGTTCGGAGCGGCAAGTTCGAGCGCTATGGTTGGCAGGAGCTGATCGATGGGCTCAGGGGGCAAGCCCTGCGGCTGGAGGATGGCATTCGAATACCGAGCCGGCCTGTTCGTTCGTTGCTGTTACGGGAAGTCACCGGTATGCTCGGCAGCAATTTCTCCCTTGCCAGGGAAGACCTGGTGGCCGTCAACGGGTTTGACGAAGAGTACAGGGGGCCCGGGTGCGGGGAAGATTCGGATATCCAGCATCGACTTTCGCTTGTCGGCGTGACCGGCAAATCTGTGCGTAATCTGGCCGTTCAGTACCATCTCTGGCATCCTCTCACCCGCGTGTCTGAAGAAAACAGGCAACGGCTCGCGCGGACGCTTGCCTCTGCGAACCCCCGGTGCCGGATGGGTCTCGATCATCTCTGATGTCAGTCAGTGTGCCGCCACTCACCCCCCGGGCGCGCTGTACATCGACATCTCCGTCCCCCCCGATGACAGTTACTTCAACAGAATCAACTTCTTCGTCTGGACAAACTTGTTTTCGCCCGCATTCAGCCGGTAGAGATAGATTCCGCTGGGAAGACGTGAAGCGTCAAACTTCACCTCGTGGTAACCCGCTTCCTTTACCCCTTCAACCAGCCGGGCCACTTCCTGGCCAATTGTGTTGTAGACCGTCAAAGACACTACTCCCCTCTCCGGCAAGGCAAACCGGATTGTCGTTGACGGATTGAACGGGTTCGGGTAATTCTGCGACAGGGCATACTGCCGCGGGATCTCTTCCTTCTCGGCAACACCTGTCAATGTTCCATTCGCCGTTATCGTCAGCGTGTCCGTCCAGAGGGAATCGCTCACGAAGACAATCTTGACTGTCACCGGCCCGGTAACGAGCGGCGAGAACCGCACGGTGTCACGCGCTGTCCCTCCGGCTGGAATCGTGAGGATCGAAGGGATTGCGGTGAACTGGGGGAGACTGGAAGTGATGCTGGAAATAACGATATCCTGGTTTCCCGTGTTCGTCAAGGTGACTACCGTGTCGCGTGTCAGTCCGATCCGTAGATTGCCCATGTTCATGATCTGGGGACTCACCGCAAAGCCGTATGTTGCTCCGAATCCAGCAATGGCTATCGTATCCGGTGAAGATATGGCATTCCCGACGAACTCCAGGTTCCCGGTGACGCTGCCGCCTGTTGCCGGGCTGAACCGTATGGTGTCGGTTGCAGATTCCCCGGCCGGGATCGTGAGTGATGCGGGGACGCAGGTGATCGACGGATTGTCAGAC
>DKBG01000345.1 GCA_002451155.1 Ignavibacteria bacterium UBA6906 | reverse complement strand
AGCTGGTGGCCGAGGCAGATCCCGAAAACCGGTTTCTTGCCGAGCAGGTCTTTGATATTCCGGATTCCCACGCGCACTGCTGCCGGGTCGCCGGGCCCGTTCGAAAGGAAAATGCCGTCCGGGTTGCGGGCGAGGACTTCTGATGCCGGAAAGTCCGCGGGAACGACTGTAACATCACATCCATAGCTCACCAGCCGGCGGAGGATATTCCGCTTGATCCCGTAATCGTACGCAATGACCTTGAAGGGCACTCCCGGGGACTCCTTCCCTCCCAGAGCTGGCAGCGCAAAGGGGGTCTGGTCGACAGAATTCCAGTCATACGGTTCGCTGCAGGTCACCTTCGTTGCGAGGTCGAGGCCTGTCATCCCTGGTGAGCCCGCGACCTTCTTCAGGAGAGAGGCCTCATTCATGTCGGTGGTGGAGAGGATGCTTCGCATCGCTCCCTGCGTGCGAATCATTCTGGTGAGCATCCGGGTATCGATTCCCTGGATTGCCACGATGCCGAACTTCCTGAGCCAGTCACCGAGGCTCATGGTTGCCCGGAAGTTGCTGTGGAACTCGAAGTGTTCCCGCACGATGACGCCGGCCACCTGTGGTTTCGCGGACTCGATGTCGTCAAGGTTGACCCCATAGTTCCCAATCAGAGGATAGGTCATCGTGACAATTTGTCCGGCATAGGAGGGGTCGGTAAAAATCTCCTGGTATCCGCTCATGCTTGTGTTAAACACCACCTCGCCGGCTATTTCGCCGGGAGCGCCAAATGACTGGCCCGTGAAGACGACGCCGTTTTCAAGTGCAAGCTTGGCGATCAAAGGTGTCTCAACTCCCAAGTTTTCGGCTGAATACTGGACCGAAGGACATTAATGGGGAAAAAAGGAGGTTCTCCGACAAGGTCAAAAAGCTTCTTCCGAGGCTTAGCACAACTTCTTCACAGGGATTTGCGAATACCGAAATTCTGATGTTCCCAAAATCGGACAAATCAGGTCAATATCTTACTGTTTAACGAGTTGAAGAGTCCGGCTTCTAACACGCTTCAAGTTATCAACATGTGGATTTCTTTGTTGATAACCTGGGAATAGCATCTCAGAACGGGAGATCATCATCGACCTTGCCCGATCCGGCTTCGCCCGGTTCCGCCGGCGCAGATGAGATCGAACCTCCCCCGTTTCCAGCCCCTCCCCTTCCATCAAGCATGATCATATTGTCTACGACGATCTCGGTAATATACCGTTTTGCCCCAGTGTTTTTGTCATCATAGCTGCGAGTCTGAATCCTCCCCTCGACGAATACTTTCTTCCCCTTCTTGAGGTATTCGCCACAGATTTCCGCAAGCTTACGCCAGGCCACGATGTTATGCCATTCTGTCCGCTCCTGGGTGTTTCCATCCTGGTCCTTCCAGGACTCATTTGTCGCCAGCGTAAACGTGGCGACCGCAACCCCGCTGGGTGTGTAGCGTAGTTCCGGGTCTCGTCCCAGATTCCCTATCAGCATCGCCTTGTTGAGGCTTTTAGCCATTGTTGACCTCGTGGAAATTTGTAATGCTCATCCTAATCATTTTTTCGGTCTCTTTCAACTGAGCCCTGATCACTTCCCGCGGGCGGGAAAGGATTCGGGATGACGATGAGATGGTCCTCCGTGAGCAGGAACAGCCTGGCTCTGTTTGCGGCAATCGCCGTCACCGGGGATCCCTGAAGGGCCTGTACTGTGGAAAGGTCGAGCGTTCCGGCCAGGTGTTCGGCCGCATCGAAACAGGTAATTACGTTGTCGCCGAGAACCAGAAAGGCTTCCTCAGTACCGAAGAAATCTTCTGGCTCCCCCGCTGTAGGTAGATACAGTTCTTGCAGAAAATTTCCGAACATATCAAAGACGGCAATGCGGGGACCATCGAGCACATAGACTTTGTCGGCCGGTCCGATTTCAAGCCGGGTTGGAGCCAGGAGCCGTCCTTTTCCGCCCCCGATGCCGCCAAACGTGGTTTCTACCTGGTTCTGACGGTTCAGTTTGACGATTCGTCCATTTTCGGAGTCGCAGAGAAAGAGCGCTCCCATTCGGGAGAGGGCTACATCTGTCGGATAGCCGAACCGTTCGCCAGGATTGTCGCTATCACGGGTATAGAGCTGTGAGACAAAGCTGAGTGTTCTGTCGAACCGCTGGATGCGGTGGTTGCCATAGTCCGCCAGATAGATATCGAGCCCATTGCGGGCCCAGATCCCGAGCGGTCGGTCAAAGGATCCAGGTCCCCATCCGGGCCCGCCGATTTCTGCCAAGACTTTCAGATCCTGATCCATCTGTGTGACCGTGCACCGTTCGGAGTTCACGAGATAGACATTTCCGGCGACATCGACGTCGAGGCCGGACGATTGTACCCGGACGCTCGTCTGGGCTGAGGACTGATCCAGGGAGAGGACCTGCAAGCAGAGGATCAGGATGACGAGAGCCACCGACGATGAGGTTCGGCCTCCGGTCGTGGATCGGGCAAGACATGCGTACGTCAATGGAGGTATGCGGACCATAATGCCGATCAGGGTGACAAAAGGTTTGCCAGGAAGCGATGAGCTCCAGGGTGTACGTTCTGGAGTTGTGATTCAAGATCAAGGGCGACGAGCGTCATCCGGCCTTTCCCTTCCGGCAGGTCGACGACGAGCGGGATATTGTCCGGCGTGCTCCGCACCAGGACCACCGCCTTCCTGTCAGCCGACGGACGAACGGAGCAGAGGGATCGCGCTACCACCCATCCATCCCAGTCAGCGCGAGCCAGCGCGTTCGGCCGGAGGGCAAGCAATGTTGTTGAATCGATACGTACAGGGGTGGTGGGAGGCAGTTGCGGCGCCAGACTGAACATCCCGCCCGGGAGAAGCGCAGCGGGGTTCGGAGTCGATGATTGGGACAGTACCACCAGATGTCCGCCCGAACGCACCCAGGCGAGGAGCGACGACCCTTGGGCAAACAGCGCAGGCGTTGCAGCTGTCGCGTCCCTGTC
>DKBG01000072.1 GCA_002451155.1 Ignavibacteria bacterium UBA6906 | reverse complement strand
CCCCGTTGTCATGAAGAACATTAGCCAGTCTCAGCAGGGCGTCCAGATTCTCCGGGTTGTTCCTGACGGCGAGTTCGAACGGGGTCACATCGACTTTGTTCGCTCCCGATATCATGGGGGCCGGACCGACAGCGGACGTTCCCACGCCGGAGGCAGTCTGGGAGGCAGGCTTTTCCGACAGCGACGTTATCAGCAGATACCCGACGAGCGCGAGAACGGCGGCCCCGGAAATCCACTGCCAGGGCAATCCGCCGGGCTTCCCTGCCCGACCGGCCGGTACCGCCTGCTTCTTCTTTCGCGCCGTCCGTGCCGTCTCGGTTCCCAGACGGGCACCGCATGACTGACAGAGCTCCGCGGCCGTTGCATTCCTGTGGCCGCACACGTGACATCTGATATCCGCTTTGGATGACGCGGAGGCATGTTCAACGGTTTCCCCGCAGGCCGCACAGCGAGTGTCTTCGGATCCGAGAGTCGCCCCGCACGCACCGCACACCAACTTCGCAACCGCCATCAGAGGACTTTCTTCAGATTTTCGTTGACCAGACTCTTGACTTCTTTCGACACCTTGAACAGGGGGACCCAGTGTTCCTGAACCATCACCTGTTCGCCTGTCCGCGGATTCCGGGCCACTCTTCCTTTCCGCTTTTTCACCTTGAAGGAGCCGAACCCCCGAATCTCGATGTTCTTCCCCTCCTTCATGGCGTTGATGACCGTCGAAATAAACCCGTCAACGACCGCTTCGGTCTCCACTTTGGTCAAGCCGGTCGCGGTGGCGATGGTGTCGACAATATCGGCCTTCGTCAATGAGCGATCTCCTTTGATGTTTTCATACGTTCACTCTCGGATCAGATTGTGTCAATCGGTCTGGCTAATGGTCGCCGGGGCCGACGTACCTGTACGAAATGACCGGGCGGGAGAGCAGGTCGGCTTTGAAATTCCCGAGCGTCTCGTCGACATCCCCAAGGATGCCGCCCCACCAGCTCGTCCGTTTGCGTTCCTTCACCAGCGCGGGCTCACCGGAAATTCCCGCCAGATCCGCGGCGATCGCGATAGCGTCCTCGTAAGTCCCGAGCGTATCCACCAGCCCTACCGCTACCGCCTGTTCCCCGCTGAAGACACGTCCATCCGAAAGCTCAAGCACGGTCCGGTGGCCGAGATTCCGCTCCCGTTCCACGACGGTCACGAACTGCCGGTGAATGTCGTCGGTAAGATGCTGGAAGTACCGCTGATCGTCCTCCGTCATGTTTCTGGTCGGTGACCCGGCGTCTTTCAATTTCCCCGATTTGATTGTTCGCACGTCGATTCCCAGCTTGTCCATCGCCTGCCGCAACTGGAGAAACTCGGAGATCACGCCGATGCTCCCCGTCAGCGTCCCTCGATTGGCAACGAGCCGCGACGCGCCGCAGGAGACGTAATACCCTCCGCTTGCCGCCAGCGATCCCATCGAGACGACGACGGGTTTCCCCCCGTCGCGGGTCTTTCTGAGTTCTTCGTACATTTCCTGGCTCGGCACGACGGCGCCACCCGGTGAGTCGACGCGGATGAGGAGTGCCTTGATGGAAGAATCCTCACGGTACTTCTTTACCTGGCGGACAAAATCTTCGGAGGATTCGATCACCCCTTTCAGTTCGACCAGAGCGATCTTCTCACCGGAACCCGCCACGACTGTGTCGAGTTTGCTGCCTGGCAAAGACGAGAATGAGAGGAAGAGTATGGTGAAGAACAGACCGGCGACGAGCAGGAAGCCGAGAATGATCAGAAACCACTTCGTGGATTTGGACATTGGCACGTCCCGAGAACAGCCGTAAGTCGTTGATTTATCGTGAGATTATACGAAAGAAACAGGCCAATGTCAATCGCCCGAAAATGATCAGGCCCGTACCGGGGGGGGATTTCCCTCCAGCACGGGCCCAGGAAAGAGCGACGAACCTAGTTCGCCGCAAACGCGCTTGTGTTCACCTTTCCGTCCATAATCGCCCGCGTCTCTCCATCGCTCAGGAGCGCGAGGTCGATAACCTGACTCATTTCCCTGACGAACTGGAACCGGATTGGATCGCTTCCTTCGAGTGCGGATTTCGGCACGTCCTCGAGGTCAAGCCTGTTCCGTTCCGGGAGAATGATCGTTTTGATTCCTGCCCGATGCGCCGCGAGGACTTTTTCCTTGACTCCTCCGATCGGCAGGACTGACCCGCGCAATGTGATCTCGCCTGTCATCGCGAGATCGTTCCGCACCAGGCGTCCCGTGAGCAGTGAGGTAAGGGCCGTGAGCATGGTCACTCCTGCGGAGGGTCCGTCTTTCGGGACGGCGCCGGCCGGCACGTGGACGTGGATATCCAGATCCGAGCGAAAATCTTCCTGGAGTCCAAGCCGTGCCGCGTTTGCCGCGATGAAACTCAGGGCGGCCTGAACAGACTCTTTCATGACATCGCCCAGCTGACCGGTGAGGAGGAGGTTCCCCTTCCCTTTCATCTTTGTCGCCTCGATGAACAGGATATCGCCTCCGGTCGGGGTCCAGGCGAGACCGACGGCGATGCCGGGACGGTTGATTCGCTCGGCCACATCGGGGAAGAACTTCTGGTGCCCCAGATACCGGCTGAGCGAGTCGGTCCGAATGATTCCGCCGCTCTTTATCTTCCCTTCCGCCACCTCCTTTGCCACTCCCCGCGCAACCGTCGCAATCTGCCGTTCCAGATTTCTCACTCCCGCTTCGCGCGTATACCCGGCGATCATCGCGGTGAGGGAGTCGTCCTCAAACGCCAGTTGATTCGGAGCGAGCCCATGTTCCCGCGCCTGTTTCGGCACAAGGAAACGTTGGGCGATATGGAGCTTCTCCTCCTCCACGTAGCTGGGGATCTCAATGATTTCCATTCTGTCTCTGAGCGCGGGCGGAACGGTTTCGATCATATTTGCCGTCGCGATAAACATCACTTTCGAGAGGTCAAAGGAGACCTCAAGGTAGTGGTCGCTGAATGAAAAATTCTGTTCAGGGTCGAGGACTTCAAGCAGCGCCGACGAGGGATCCCCGCGGAAGTCCATCCCGATCTTGTCCACTTCATCGAGCATGAAGACCGGGTTGTTCGCTCCGGCTTTCTTCAATCCCTGGATGATGCGTCCGGGGAGTGAGCCGATATAGGTGCGGCGGTGGCCGCGGATTTCGGCTTCGTCGTGCACTCCGCCAAGCGACAGACGGACAAACTTTCTCCCGAGCGCGCTGGCGATCGAGCGACCGAGCGAGGTTTTGCCGACTCCCGGCGGTCCCACGAATGCCAGGATGGGCCCCCGCATGTCGTTCTTCAGTTTCCGGACAGCAAGGTACTCCAGGATCCGTTTCTTCACCTTGTCAAGTCCGTAGTGGTCTCTCTCAAGAATCTCACGCGCGTGGCCGATATCGAGCGTGTCGTCAGTACTGGTGCTCCAGGGAAGGTCACACATCCAGTCGAGGTAGGTCCGGCTGACCATATATTCAGCAGAGGCCTGATTCATCTGTCCGAGGCGTTTCAGCTCCTTCTCGGCGACTTTCCGGGCCTCCTCAGGGAGGCCGGCCTCATCGATTCTCTTCTTCAGGTCGTTGAGCTCGGCGTTCCCCTCGTCCTCGCCCAGTTCCTTCTTGATCGCCCGCATCTGTTCCCGCAGGTAGTACTCCCGCTGGGATTTATTGATCCCTTCCTGGACTTCTGACTGGATCTTGCTGCCGAGCTCGAGTTTCTGCACGAGCGCCGTGAGGCTCTTTGTGAGGAGTCCCAGGCGTTCGCCGAGGTCGAAGGATTCCAGGATCGCCTGTTTCTCCTCAATGCCAAGCGGGCTCATCGACGCCACCATGTCGCCGAGGGCTCCGGGATCTTCGATATTAAGGACAATTGTCAGTTGTTCTTCGGTCAGCGTGGGCGAGAGTTCAGACGCCTTTTTGAAGAGGCTTTTCAGGTTCGCCGCCATTGCCTCGGTTGTGAGGTTTGGTCTTGCAGTCTCATCGACCTCCCGGACAACCGCGCGGAAATAGGGCTCGGCATGCAGTATGGAGATCAGCTGCACGCGGCGAAGGCCCTGTGTCAGCACGCTCTTTGTGCCATCGGCGAGCGTAAAGATCTTCAGGATTTTCGCCAGGGTCCCTACCCAGTGGATGTCCTTTTCGGTCGGTTTTTCGATCGACCCGTCCGTCTGGGCAACAATGACCAGGTGACCATCGTTCTCCATCGCTTCGTCGATGACCTTGAGGCTGCTTTCTCGCCCAACGGCCAGGGGCATCACCTGGTGGGGGAAGAACACCGCATTGCGGAGGGGCAAAACTGCAAGGGCCTGGGGGACAGAAGACTTCGTCATGACATGTTCCTTTCGCTAATCCGTGCCAGCCCGCAGGCCGGCGCGGCACACTTCCTCTCTATGAACAGAACGCACGGGCGGGAGGTCCCGCAGAAATCCCACCATTCTGGGGTCTCCCGCCCGCGCCAGTGTCGCCGGTGACCGCGGAGCTACTTCACCTTCACTTCGATCTGCTTCGGCTTCGACTCCTCCGATTTCGGGAGCACGATGCTGAGCATGCCGTTGTTGAACGACGCATCAATTTTCTCCGCTCGCACGTTCGTGGGGAGCGTAAAGCATCGCTGGAAGGCGCCGTAGCTACGTTCCACCCGGTGGAAGCTGGAGTTCTTCGACTCCTTTTCCTGCTTCTTCTCACCGCGGATCGTCAACACATTCTCTTCCATCGTGATCTTCACCTCGTCCTTGCTCACACCTGGTAGTTCGACCTTCACGACATATTCATTGTCGTGTTCGGCAATATCCGTGGCCGGCGACCAGATAGAGGGGAGCAGCGCGGATTCTTCCTGCTCGCTCCCGCGAAAGAACGTGTCAAACATCTTGTTAATTTCCCTCTGCATGTTCAGTACGTCAGAGGGGAACCAGCCGAGTTCACGGTTTGGATTCCATCGAATCAGTGACATAGTTCATCCCTCCTTTGTTCGGTACAGTGTCAGTGTATCTGGATCTCTTTCGGTTTCACAGCGGGGCTCTTGAAGAGCTTGACTGTCAGAACCCCCTCCTCGAACTTCGCGTCGACATTCTCCCGGTCGATGCCTTCACCGAGCGTAAACGCCCGGTGGTAGCCCGTTGTCCGGATCTCCCGGCGGAGCACCGTTGCGCTCTCCGCGTGGATCGATCCAACGCTTGCCTCGACCGCCAGGACGCCCTTGTCGAGTTTCAGGGAGATTCCTTCCTTTGTCGCACCCGGCATATCCAGGCTGAGGACGTACGCGTCGGGTGTCTCGTAGATATCAGCCGTAGGCACGGTGACAGATTCCTGCCTGTAAGGGGAAGTCAGCGTGGACCCACCGTTCTTTTCCACCCGTGCTGTCATGTTCTTATTTTCCATGGTTTCTCGTCTCCTTTTCTTCACTTCACTCGAATTTCGCGCGGGCGGATTTCCTCCGCTTTCGGCAGATGGATCCTGAGGATCCCGTCGTTCAGCTCGGCCGAGATTTCCTGCTGCTTCACCGGATGGGGAAGCTCGATCGTCCGGGAGAAGGATCCACTCTCAACCTCGTTCCTGATCCACTTTGCTTTTTCCGGTAGTGCCGGGGACGTTCGTTCGCCGCTCACGGTCAGCAAGCCGTCCTGGACGAGCACCTTAAGATCCTGCTTTTTCACGCCGGGGAGCTCCATGGCAATCACGGTCTCATCCCCGGATTCGGCTATATCGAGCCGGGGATAGCCGGAGCCGGCAACTCGACCCCACGGGGTTCCGAGAAAATTCTCGAAGAGAGAATTGACTTCCCGCTCGAAATCGAAGACATCGCCAAAGGCGTTGCGGGCAACCGGGTATCTTTCAAATCGCACGTTCATGGATTTCAACCTCCTTATTTTTTCGATTAGTTTTCTGTCCCTCTGAGGTCCTTAAGATCAACAGACGTGCCAATTCTCGAATAAACCTTGTAACTCGTTATATATCAATATTATANNGTGAACATTTGTCACCATGGCAGGCCATATTGACACATATGCTGACAATCAGTCAGGCTTCCAAAAGTTGTTGGAACTACCAGACGTTCCGCTTCCGGCACATAAGCGCGAAACCCCGAGGTGGGATCCCCGGGGTTTCGTCTTGACCTCTAGTCAGCTGATCTCAGTCGTGCCTGCTTTCAAGCCAGCGCTCTGCGTCGATCGCGGCCATACACCCTGTCCCTGCGGCGCTGATTGCCTGTCTGTACACGGAGTCAGCCACGTCCCCTGCCGCAAAGACCCCGGGCACGCTTGTGCGGGTTGATTTTTCCCGCGTCACGAGATACCCGACCGAATCCATTTCGAGTTGACCGGAGAAAAGTTCGGTATTGGGTTTATGCCCGATACCCATAAAGACGCCGTCCGTCTTGAGGATGGAGGTCTGAGCCGTCTTTGTGTTTTTCAGCCGCACGCCAGTCACCGATTTCCTGCCGTTCTCCTCTTTGCCGAGGATCTCTTCGATGACCGAATCCCAGACAAATTCGATTTTCGGATTCTTCTTTGCCTTTTCCTGCATGATCTTCGAAGCGCGCAGTTCATCCCGGCGGTGCACAATGGAAACCTTGGCCGCAAACTTCGAAAGGAACGTCGCCTCCTCAATCGCCGTATCCCCGCCGCCCACCACGATGACTTCAAGGTTCTTGAAGAAGAACCCGTCGCAGGTAGCGCACGCGGAGACGCCGTACCCCATGTATGTCTTTTCGGACGGGAGTCCCATCCATTTTGCCGAGGCGCCGGTGGCAATAATCAGCGCATCCGCCCTGTATTCCTCATTGTCGCTCGCGAGCGCAAAGGGACGAACGGAGAGATCGACGCCGGTGATATTCTTGTAGAGCGATTTTGCACCGAAGCGCTGGGCCTGCTGACGCATCAGGTCCATCAACTCGGGTCCGAGGATTCCCGCGGGGAATCCCGGGAAGTTCTCTACTTCAGTCGTGATGGTCAGCTGTCCACCCGGCTGGACCCCTTCAAAGACGATTGGCTCAAGGCTGGCACGGCCGGCATAGAGAGCAGCCGTCAGCCCGGCAGGTCCGGACCCGACGATAATGAGTTTGTGGTGCTCTGGCATACGCATCTCCAAGTTCTGTATTTTCATATGATGCCGGCCGAACCGGTCCGGGGTCATCGCTGTCGTTCCGTCCCGTCCCTGCCTCTTCGAACGGCGCGAATGTTCCGAAGGAGTCCGGTCCATTTGGCCCGGCGGACTGGACTGCCTGCAAACCGCCCGTTGAATTCTGTCTCCGTCATCCGCGACCACTCGCTGAGATCAGGCTCAGCGTTCCCCGGCACTGGAGCGAACCGTTCATCGTCTGTCTCGATCGAGAACTTCTCATTCCACGGGCAGACATCCTGGCAGATGTCGCACCCGAAGACCCAGTTTTCGAAGTGAGGCAGGAGTTCATCAGGGAGTGCCTCGCGGTGTTCGATGGTCAGATAGGAAATGCACCGCGTTGAATCGAGAACATAGGGCTCCGTGATCGCGTCCGTCGGGCATGCGTCGATACAGAGCGTGCAGGTCCCGCAGTGATCGGTTTCCGGAGAATCAGGTGTGAGGTCGAGTGTTGTCAGCACTTCCCCCAGAAAGACCCAAGAACCCCGGTCCCGCGTAATGAGGTTCGTATGTTTCCCGACCCAGCCGACGCCCGCGCGTTGCGCCCACGCCTTTTCCATCACCGGTCCTGTATCGACATAGCTGAGATTGTTCGATCCGGGGAATTCATCGTTCAGCCATTTCTCAAAATCCCGGAGTTTCTTCCCGAGGATCGCGTGGTAGTCCGCTCCCCACGCATACCTTGAAATCTTCCCGACGCCGGGATCGCTCGAATGGCGAGCCGGCGTGTAGTAATTGTATGCGGCGGAGATGATGCTCCGGACACCGGGCAGCACGAGCCCCGGGTCCTGCCTCCGGTCCTTCCGATCGGCCATCCACCGCATGGCTGCGTGGAACCCCCGCGCAAGCCAGGTTTCGAGGTGGGCGGACTCCTCCCGCAGCGTTCCTGCCCGGGCTATTCCCACGTGGGAGAAGCCAAGTTCCAGCACGCGCGATTTCACTCGTTCTGTCGGGGTCACTGCCGTTCACTCCCAGGCTGCGTGCGGCTCCTCAATGCAGACATCCTCTCCATCGACCAGCACCTGATGAACCTTCAGCCGTCCGAGTCCACGTTCTTCTTTCCCATCACGAAGCGAGAAGGTCCAGCCGTGCATCGGACAGGTCAGCGTGAGTCCGACCAGATGTCCCGCGTGCATCGCGGATGCGTGCTGGTGCGGGCAGAGATTGTTGACCGCGTACACGGTTCCATCGACTTTCCAGAGAGCGATTTCCTCCCCTGCGACGAGGACCCAGAATCCCCGGCGTTCCGGGATATCTGCAAGGCGCGCGACGCGCACGAATCCTTCAGGTACTGACATCGACCACCGTATCGATCTGGATCCCCTTGTCTCCGCGGCGGACCCGAGCAGCGGAGACTGTCGGGTCATGTTCAAAAAAGAGGATCCATTGCTCATCGACCGCGCGTGCGAGCATCGTTCGTTTCTCCTCAAGAGTCACGAGGGGGCGGAGGTCATAGGCCATGATCCAGGGAAGCTGAAGGTGGGGTGTCATGGGGATCAGGTCCGCGCAATAGAAGAGGGTGGTCTTCCCATCACTGATCAGCGGGCACTGCAGCGCCGTGGTATGACCGTGAAGAATCTTCACTGACAGCCCGGGGAGGATTGCCCCTTCCCCTTCGGTGAACTGCAGAATCCCCCGTTCATGGAGGGGCATATAATCCTCCGGAACAAAGCTCGCCCGGTCGCGTTCCGTCGGATGCAGAGCCGCTTCCCAATGTTCCCGCTGCACATAGTAGGTTGCCCGGGGGAATGTCGGACGGATCTCTCCGTTCTCCCGCACCGTCGCTCCGCCCGCATGATCGAAGTGCAGGTGTGTCAGGAGGACGTCGGTCACGTCTTCGGGTCGGGTCCCGGCCGCCTCGAGGGAGGCAACGAGGTTCCAGCGGCTGGAGTCGATCCTGTAGATGCTCCGGAGTTTCTGATCGAACTTTGACCCGTTTCCGGTGTCGATCAGAATCGTCCGACCGCCCCCTTTGAGAAGAAGCGCACGGGCGGCCATATCAATCCGGTTTCGTTCATCGGGGGGACTGGTTTTTTCCCAGAGGGGACGCGGGACGACGCCGAACATAGCTCCGCCGTCGAGCGCGAATCGTCCGGTCTCAACCGGATACAGGGTATAGGGTCCGATGGTCATGGTGTATTCAGAAAAAAAGAAATGGGGCCGGGGCGCATCCCGCGCCGGTCTGACGGAGGGAGGCGACCCGACCCCGGGCACCAGAAGTCCAGTGTCTGTTTATCCTTTACGGAAGCGCGAGGTGGACGCGCTCAGTTCCGGGAACGCTTTCTCCGAATGGATCTTCTTCGCCCGCTCGAAGAGGACTTCCTCACTTTCAGCGCGGTTGGGGTCCGGCACGCAGCAATCGACAGGGCAGACCGCCGCGCATTGTTCCTGGTCGAAGTGACCGACGCATTCCGTGCATTTCTCGGGAACGATATAATAAAAGTCATTGGAGAGCGCATCAAACATCTGTCCGTTGTACTCGTACTGCACACCGCCCGCATAGATGGCAGTGTTCGGGCACTCAGGTTCACACGCACCGCAGTTGATGCATTCCNNGTTGTAGCCTGGCCGTCAGTTCCTGGATCAGTCTCGCTGTATCGATACTGTCGCAACATATTCAGGGATTTCCCCATCTGGCTTTTTGCACCGCTGAAATTTCCGGCACCCAGATGGCAAAAAACCGACGGTGGTCCGGATCAATCCCTGAAGGAAGAGCCCGTGCTCCCCCCGGGCACCGCGCCAGAGTTCCTCACAGAGGCCATGTGCCTCGAAGAAGTTTCCGGCGTTACACTGGTCGATTCACGTGGAGAGCAGTGAGAGCACTTCTCACAACCTAAGAAAAAACCTTCCGAAGTGCAAGCAAATCGGCCCATTTTGGCCGATTCTCGCATGAACGGCGGTCGTTTACGCCATCAGAGAGGCCGAGAGCAAGATCCTGGAGGGAGTCCCAACGAGGAGCCTGAGGGCGTGCCCCCCCTTTTTGCGGCTCCGCGTGCACCAGTTGATGAGCAGTGGGTTGAGGGGTGGGTTCGCAGCAGCGGGAGGGACGGGGTAAGCAACGCACGGGGACGGAACGGGAGGTCAGGGATACGTATGGAATCCCGCCCGGAGCCCTCACGCGATGGTAAAGTATCTCGCGTCGGGATGGTGGACGATGATCGCGTTCGTGCTCTGTTCGGGGTCGAGGGAGAACTCTTCGGTGAGCTGAACATCGATTCGCCCCGCGTCGAGAAGCGTGAAGAGTTTAGTCTGGTCTTCGAGGCTGGGGCAGGCCGGGTAGCCAAAGCTATAGCGGGCACCCTGGTACCCCTGGGAGAAGAGCCGTTTAATTTCTCCTGCATCCTTCCCCGCGATTCCGAGTTCGGTCCGGATCCGTTTGTGCCAGAGTTCGGCCAGAGCCTCGGCGGATTCGACGCTCAGACCGTGAAAATAGAGATAGTCCCGGTACCTGTTCGACCCGAAGAGTCTTGCCGAGTGCTCTGCGGCCACGCGGCCCATCGTCACCAGATGGAACGCAACGACATCCTTGCGTCCGGACTCCACCGGGGCAAAGAAGTCGCTCAGGCAGAGGAACCGGTCAGCCTTCTGTCGCGGGAAGGTGAAGCGGACCCATTCCGTTGTCCCGTCTTCCCGGTAGACGATCAGGTCATCCCGCTCCGACTGGCAGGGGAAGTATCCATAGACCACCCGGGGTTGCAGCAGTTTCTTCTCGACAATTTCCGCTTTCAGGGCTTCGTACTCGGGCAGCACTTTTTCCTCAACGAGGCGGCGGTATTCCTCTTCCGGCATCCTGCCTTTTCGCACCTGCCATTGCCCGCGGATCAGCGCCACCTCATTGACAAATCGGAACACCTCTTCCAGCGGTACATCATCGTGCACCCGGCTGCCCCAGAATGGTGGCTCCGGGATCCTGTCTATGGGCCGGACAGAGGATCTTTGTGCCGGGCCGGATCTTGTTCCGGAGCGCTCGTCTTCCTGCTGTGCGAGGGCAATCTTGGCTTCTGTCCCCGTCAGCGATTCCTCCTCCTCCCCGACCGGGACATTGTCCGCTCCCCCGTCGAGGGTACCGGAGACAATCTGTCCCATGAGGCGGAGGCCGTCGAACGCATCGTTGGCGTAGAGAACCTTGCCGCTGTACACTGTTTTCAGATCCTGCTCGACATACCTTCTGGTAAGTGCTGCACCGCCGAGGATCACCGGGATCGTGATCTTCCTCTCGTTCATCACTTCCAGGTTTTCTTTCATCACGAGCGTGGATTTCACGAGCAGGCCGCTCATGCCGATTGCGTCGGCCCCCTGCTCTTCCGCGTTGTGGAGCATCGTCTCGATCGGGACCTTGATGCCCAGGTTGATCACCCGGTATCCGTTGTTGGTCAGGATGATATCGACAAGATTCTTCCCGATGTCATGCACGTCCCCCTTCACCGTCGCCAGCACCATCACCCCTTTGGATGTGCTCTCGGCCTTATCCATAAAGGGTTCGAGGTAGGCGACCGCCGCCTTCATCACTTCCGCGGACTGCAGGACGAAGGGGAGCTGCATCTGTCCGCTCCCGAAAAGGTCGCCGACCACCCTCATCCCATCGAGAAGGATCGTGTTGATGATATCCAGCGCTGAGTGCGTCCGGAGCGCTTCATCCAGATCCTGCTGAAGTCCGATCTTCTCTCCGTCGATGATCCGATTCTTCAACCGCTCTTCGACGGTGCCGGCGCGCTCCTTTGTCTCCCTCTTCTCCCCTTTCTTCCCGGCGTAGTGAGCCAGAAGCTCCGCGAGCGGGTCAAAGACCAGCGTTTTCTGTTTGCCGGAGCTCATCCTGCCACCTCTTCGAACCGGCGTTCGTCGAAGATGAGCTGGCGGCAGAGTTCCCGTCCCTTTTCATCGATCTTATAGAGGGGCATGATTTTTCCTGCGTGCACGATCGCCATATCAAGCCCCGCGTCAATCGCATAGTGCAGGAAGACGCTGTTGAGGGCGTTGCGTATGGCAGGCGCCAGTCCGAACGAGATATTGCTCACGCCCAGGATGGTTTTAACGCCGGGCAATTCCGTTTTGATCCGGCGGATCGCTTCAAGCGTTTCCTGCCCGGCGGACCGGAATTCCTCATCGCCCGACCCGAGGGTGAAGGTAAGGGTATCGAGAATAAGATCGTGCGGGCGGAGGTGGTACCGGGTGGTGGCAAGGTCATAGATCCGGCGTGCGACGGCAAGTTTCCTCTCTGTCGTCTTCGCCATTCCCTGTTCGTCGATCGTCAGCGCGATCACTGCCGCGCCATACTGGCGGCAGAGGCGGAGTATCTTTCCGGCTCGTTCTTCTCCATCCTCGAGGTTGATTGAATTAATGATCGCACGGCCGCCGATGAGGCGCAGAGACTCTTCCAGCACGGGGGATTCGGTGGAATCGATCACGAGGGGAAGGGGAACCTGGGTATTGAACCTGCTGACGATCTCACGCATATCAGCCGCTTCATCGCGGCCGACGTAGGCGGCACAGACATCCACCATATGCGCCCCTTCCCTTACCGCCTCGCGACCCATGGCAACGATGCCCTCCCAGTCTTCCCGGGCGAGCAGTTCACGGAAGAGCTTGCTCCCGTTGGCATTGGTGCGCTCACCGATCAGGACGGGTGGCGGATCCAGGTGCATCGGCACTGACTGATAGAGACTCGACGCGCTTGGCACGAAGTCAATCTCCCGCGTCCGCGGCGCGCTCCCGCCGACTGCCTGCACCAGCTGGCGGATATGTTCGCGCGTCGTTCCGCAGCAACCTCCCACGACGCTCACTCCCAGATTCTTCACAAAGTGACTCAGGAAGCCTGTGAACTCTTCCGGGGAAAGTTTGTAGTGTGCGTGTCCCCCCACGTTTTCGGGCATTCCCGCGTTGGGCATAACGAAGACCGGCTTCGGGCTTCCTGCGCAGAGGACGCGGACATGGTCGGACATCTCCTGTGGCCCTGTGGCACAGTTCATTCCCACCACGTCGATATCATACGGTTCCAGCGTCGTCATTGCCGCGGCCACTTCCGTTCCAAGGAGCATGGTCCCCATCGTCTCGATGGTCACGGATGCGATGATCGGAACGCGGGTGCGTGCCTCCTCGAAATATTTGAAGATCCCATACAGTGCTGCTTTCAACTGCAGCATATCCTGGGCGGTTTCAACACAGAGGAGATCGACTCCTCCCTCAACGAGACCCCGGGCCTGGATGCGGTAGCCTTCCGCCATATCTGCGAACCGCATATGGCCGAGCGAGGGGAGTTTGGTGGTGGGCCCCATCGATCCGGCGACGAATCTCGGATGGGCCGGCGTGGACACCGCGCGGGCGATCTCTTTCGCGATGCGGGCCGCCTTTCGATTCAGCTCGTAGGCAAGGTCGGCGATCCCGTATTCTGCCAGCACGATGGGTGTAGCGCCAAACGAATCTGTCTCGATCACATCGCAACCAGCGTCCAGGTAGTCGCGATGCACCTGTTCCACGGCGCCGGGCCTGGAGACCACCAGGTACTCGTTGCATCCATTCAGAGCTTCCCCACCGAAATCATCCGCACTCAGTCCCTGTCCCTGGAGGTGCGTCCCCATCGCCCCGTCGAACACGACGACTTTTTCCTTGAGGATGTCGAGAAACGATCTCATGATTATTCCGTCTGATGTCCGGCCCTGCTGTCAGGGTAATGTTCGCTTCGCTTCGTAATACTCCTCCATCATGTTCCGCACCACCTCTGCAGCCGGCAGAATGTCGCGGACGAGCCCCGAACTCTGGCCGGCCTCGAACATGCCTTCTTCAAGATTCCCTTCGAAGATTCCCATCCGTTCTCTTTTCTGTCCGAGCAGGGCAAGCAGTTCTTCGCGTTCGGCGCCTGCGCGTTCGGCCTTCTCCGCCCTGAGAGCAAACGGGGTTTTGACCATTCTGACCGGCGCGATTCTTTTCAGTGTCAGCACCGTATCACCGTCGCCAGCATCGACGAGGAGCTTCTTATAGCGTTCGTGAGCGGACGACTCGAGAGTCGCCGCGAACCGTGTCCCAATCTGCACCCCAGCTGCGCCCAGGGCGAGAGCCGCCGCCATTCCACGTCCATCGGCGATCCCTCCTGCCGCCAGCAGGGGCAGGGGAACGGCATCCGCGACTTGCGGCACGAGCGTCAGGGTGGTAATCTCATCGAGGCCGTTATGTCCGCCCGCCTCGAACCCTTCCGCCACGAGCAGATCGCAACCGGCCTCCGCAGCTTTCCGCGCATGTTTGACCGCCGCAATCAAATGCGCGACGATACAACCGGCTTTTTTGAGCTGCCCGGTGAAGCGCCCGGGGTGTCCAGAGGATGTAAAGACGATCTTTATCCCCTCATTAACTGTGGTCTGGATCAACTCCTCGGCATCCCCGCGGGTCAGGGGGACATTGACGCCAATGGGAGCATCGGTTGCTCCCCGCGCCTGGCGGATATGTTCACGCAGGAGGTCGGGTTGCATCGAACCCGCGCCAATGAGTCCCAATCCACCCGCCCTGGAAACGGCGACGGCGAGCTTCCAGCCCGCCGTCCATACCATTCCGCCCTGGATTATCGGGTAACGGATCCCGAACAGCCGGCTAACCCGTGTTTCGAGGGGTGGGGGCCAGCCCTGAAAGGGATGCTGCATCGTTGACGTCTCGCCTCCGAACAGATTATCTAGCTTGACGAGCAGGATTTCGCAAACATACCGGAGCGAATATTTGGTGACAACGGCTGAAAGGCGCTTCCGGGAGTCGACGCCAGTACTTTTCCAACACCCTCCGCAGACGACCACGCCGGGTCTCTGCAACTGGAGCCGGCACCCTGCCCCTCAATGTGTATCGTCTGATAATCGGTGGGGGACTAGCCGGGAATGAGTTCCGGGATGACGCCCGGGGTGAAGGAGAGGCAATAGAGTGCGATGCCCCCTTTCCGGGCAGTACACTTCAGGAGATGGTCCCCATGGTCCTTGTTGCGCACGAGCTGATAGGCCCTCGGTTCCGCAACCCGCACCACACTTCTCTTATCCTGGAGGATTTTCACGTCCGATCCCCGGTCCTCCGCGGTAAGCGGGTGGCCATCCTGCAGCACCTCGAGCTCAACCGGTTCGTTCTGGACCGCGCCCACGACCGCATAGACCTCAAGTCCCGCATAGCGGACGAGAATTTCTCCCTCAGTTTCGCCGATGAGTGTCAGGTCTTCCCGGTCAACTGACCAATCACCGGCGACGTAGAACTTCCCTTCAAGATAGATCCCGGGGTCATCGTAGTGCATTTCGGCTTCCGGGACAGAGCCCTCCACGTTCCCCATGCTTCCGCGGAGGTATCCCGCAAAGAGTTCGGGCGTCGCCCGGAAGCAGACGGTGCCGGGCATATCGGCTGTCCGCATGGGTTCCGTCAGTTCGGGAACCGTGGTGAGCAGACCCGCATCGAGCATAAGGGTCTGGATCATGTGCTCGATTGCCGTATAACTCCCCTCTCCCGTGTTTGCGAGCCGGATGAACCCATCCCTGTCGATAAGGTATTGGGACGGCCATTGCCGGCTGCCATAGCGGGACCAGATCGTCGCATCGTTATCCATCACAACGGGGTACCGGATGGAAAGCCGTTTGATCGCTCGGTCCAGGTTCGTCTCGTCGCGCCCGAAGGAGAAGCGGGGCGTGTGCACTCCCACCACGATGAGACCTTCTGGAGCGTATTTGCGATGCCAATCCCTGATATAGGGTACCGTGTGGAGTGACCCCACGCAGGAAAAGTCCCAGAAGTCCAGCAGAAGCACATTCCCTTTCTGGTTCAGAATCGAGATCGGATCTGAATTGAACCAGTGGTCTCCGTAGAGCTCGTGCGGCCGGACCAGGCCCCGTTCGATATCACGTATGGTCATGCGGTAAATCTATGAGAATGTGGCCTTAATTTCAACAGAGGGCGCCGCGTCGGCTGGATGCGACCCGAGACGGGCGGCAACGGTTCATGGATTGCAGCCTGGCGGCCGGTTGACCACAGAAGAGCCAGAAAGGCGCAACGGCGCAACAATCGCAAGGGAGGCAAAGACGATCATAGAACGAACGCGAGATATCTTCATTCAGACCCGCCTTTGGCGGGGTTAGGGGAGCAGACATCATTCCCCTTGCATCTGCTTGACGATATACGGTTCCGCCTGCGAGACGATCGAATTGTGGTCGCCCCGGGGGATCTCCCGATACTCCAGGCGGCCGGGGAATAGTCCGGCGAGCTCCCTTCCCATTTCCACCGGAACGACCTCATCCCATTCACCGTGGATGATAGTCACGTGCGGAGGCAGGGGCGTATTGAGCAGATCTCTCAGCCGGGCCCGGTTGTCGAAGTCGTGACGGAGCAGGTAGCAGAGGGGGACGCCCACGCTTCGTCGCGCCATATCATGGAGGCTTGTAAACGGTGAGATCAGAACCAGGCGGCGGACCGGCAATGTGGCAGCGAACTCCAGACCCGCCGCCGCGCCCAGCGAGTGGCCGAGCACGGAGGTCCGTGATTCCAGCTCCTCGCGTTGTGTGTTCAGGTGCATGGCAAGTCCGGTCAGGGCCTTGCGCGACGACTCGAGTATTGTTGCCGGCGTCGGCTTTCCTTCGCAGAGACCGTACCCTGGATAGTCGATCAGCAGGAACCCTGTGCTGCTATCGGGGTACCGGCCGGCGAATTCGAGCCAGTTCAGCGCCAGCGAGGCATTGCCGCCAAACAGCACCCAGAGCTCCGGGGGGAGGGGACTGGATGAGTCGCGGGGCGAGAGGTAGAAGCATGTCTGGTTCCCCTCCGACGTCTGGAAATCGATCCGCGAGACACGTTCGGGAAGGTCATCGAGGCTCCCATACGGGCGAGGGAAATAGATCAGTCGGTCCTGTATGGCATAGAGAAGGAGCGTGACGGCCAGGACTGCCGCGCTGAACCAGAGAATACCCATCATGCGTTGGTTCTTCCCGATCATGTCAGACGGTCAAAGAGGAGCTTGAGCGTTGTGAGGATGACCACGGCAATGAGGATCGGCCGGATGAATCGTGTTCCGCGGGCGACGACCAGTCCGGACCCGATCCGGGCCCCAAGAAGTTGGCCGCCGGCCATGACCAGCCCGGGAACCAGCAGGACATTCCCGAAGATTGCGAAGATGAGGAGCGAGACCAGGTTTCCGGAGAAGTTCATCAGTTTTGTATAGCCGGTAGCCCGGGTCAGGTTGAAGCCAAGGGCGGCCACGAACGCAAAGGCCCAAAAGGATCCGACGCCCGGACCGAAGAACCCGCCATAGAAGCCCAATGCGAGGCCTGCGACGGGATAAAATGTCATGCGGCGCATTCGTGCGATTCCATCCCTGTCGCTGACCTCGGGGGCAACGAGCAGGTACAGGGCGATTGCAATGAGAAGAACCGGGATGAGGAGATTGAGAAATCCCGGATCGATTTGCTGGACCGCCCACGAACCGCCGGCCGCGCCTATGGCGGTCAGCAGGATGCCTGGACGCGCATCGTTCAGGCTCACGACCCCGGTTCGCACGTAGTGGCGTGTCGCGCTAAAGCCGCCGAAGCTTGCCTGGAATTTGTTTGTACCGAGGGCAAACTGGGGTGACAGTCCAAAGTGGAGGAGGATCGGGATGGTAATGAGTCCTCCCCCGCCGGCGATAGAGTCGACCCATCCGCCCGCGAAACCGGCCAGGAAGAGAATCGGATAATGCCAGAGGGAGAGTTCCATGGGCCAATTTGCTATCGGGGACCGGGATGGTGTTCAGTCATCCCGCGTGTTTTGAGTCATGCGCCGCGCCTTCCAGCACGACGACAAACTCCCCCTTGAGAGGTTTCGCGGAGAGTGCTTTGTACAGCCCGGCTGCGGTACCGTGAAATATCCGCTCGTCGGGCATCGTGAGGTTGAAGGCGATGCAGATTCTCCGGGCGTCGCCGAACGCCTCGGCGAGATCAGCGAGAAGTGAAAGCAGCCGGTACGGCGTATCCATAAGGACAATTGTCCGGCGTTCGCTGACGAGCTTACGAAGCTCGGCGCGACGGCGTTCCCGTTTCGGCGAGAGCCAGCCATAGAAAAGGAACTGGTCGATGGGAAAGCCCGAGACCGTCAGGGCGGGCATCAGTGAGGAGGCGCCGGGGATCGGGACGATCGTGATGTTCCGTCCAATGGCTTTCCGCACGAGCAGTCGTCCCGGATCGGAGAACACGGGCGTTCCGCAATCGGACACGAGCGCAACGGAGTTGCCTCCGTCCAGCAGGCGAAGTATCACATGGGTCGCCGCCGCTTCGTTATGCTCGTTGAGCGTCTCGACAGGTTTGTCGATGCCGAAGTGGCGCATCAAGCGCTCCCCCTCGCGCCGCTCCTCATATACGATCAGATCCACCGAGCGCAGCACCGAGAGAGCGCGTGCCGTGATGTCCTCATAGTTCCCGATAGGGGTCGCGACAAGATAGAGTGTTCCGGGCATCGTCTCTGTTCCGTGGATTCCCTCTGGGAGGCGGAGGAATCCCGCCTGTCCGCGCGGACCGCCTCGGGGTGATAGTTCGTACGCTACCGGCCTGTGTGTCCGAAGCCTCCCGATCCTCGTCCGGTTCCTTCGAGCGACTCCTTCACCTCCCAGACGGCGCGTTCGTGCTTCGCAATCACCATCTGGGCGATTCTATCGCCGCGGCGGATCACGAAATCCTGGTCTCCGAAATTCGTGAGGATCACTTTCACTTCGCCTCTGTAATCGGCGTCGATCGTGCCGGGCGAATTCATGACGCTGATTTGATGCTTGATCGCAAGTCCGCTGCGGGGGCGCACCTGCGCCTCAAAGCCGACCGGCAGTGCGATGGCGAACCCTGTTGGCACAAGCGCGGTCTGCCCGGCCTTCAGGGTGACTTCACCATCGACCGCGGCGCAGAGATCCATTCCGGCAGCGTGGTCCGTTGCATACCGGGGCAACGGGATATCGTCAACGGTTGCGCTCACGCGGGTGATTTCTACGCGGACGGTTTTATTCACCTGCCGATCTCCTATTCGTCGATGGAACAGCTGCAGCGGGACAGGAACCCCGGCTCATGAAAAGAGTCCTTCCACTGAAAGGTACCGTTCGCCGGTATCATAGCAGAACGTGAGCACCCGCTTTATCGCGGGATCTTCCTGCAGTTTCCTGGCTACGGCGGCCAGTGACGCGCCGGAGGAGATCCCGACAAAGATGCCCTCCTCTTTCGCCGCACGCCGGGCGAAGTCAAAGGCTTCCTCTTTTGAGATGGTGATCGCACCATCCAGTACGTCGGTGTGCAGGTTTTTGGGAATGAATCCCGCCCCGAGACCCTGGAGGGGGTGCGGTCCCGGCTCGCCTCCGCTGATGACCGGAGAGAGGGCTGGCTCCACGGCGAAGGCCTTGAGGGAGGGGAACTGTTTTTTGAGGATTTCCGCCACGCCGGTAAGATGGCCTCCCGTGCCCACACCGGTGATCAGGCAGTCGAAGCCTTCGGGGAAATCCCGGACAATTTCCATCGCCGTTGCCGACTTATGGATGGCAATATTCGCGGCGTTATCAAATTGGCCGGGCATCCATGCCTTCGGTGTCACGCGCGCAATCTCCATGGCGCGGTCGATCGCGCCCTTCGTCCCCTTTTCGCGGGGAGTCAGATCCAGGGTGGCACCATAGGCCGCCATGATCATTCGCCGCTCGACAGACATCGAATCCGGCATCACCACGATGAGCCGGTATCCCTTCACCGCGCAGACCATAGCGAGGCCGATGCCGGTGTTGCCCGAGGTCGGCTCGACGATGACAGAACCGGGGCCGAGTATCCCCTTTCGCTCCGCATCCTCTATCATGGAGAGGGCGATGCGGTCTTTTATGCTGCCCCCCGGATTCGCCCGTTCAAGCTTCATCCAGACCTCGGCTCGCGTGCCGAAGACCCGGTTCAGGCGAACGTGGGGTGTATTGCCGATGGTTTCCAGGATCGTCGTCGCTCTCATCGTCCTTCCCTCCTATGTGTTGAGTAGTGATTTGTGATGCTCATGCCTCAGATGACGAAGTCGATCACGTCCGTTTCTTCACGATTCCGGACCTTGACCTGGCTCGTATGATAGACGACGGAAAAGGGCGGGACGCTTTCTGTCAGCCAGACGTTGCCTCCGATCACGCTGTCATGTCCGATGACAGTGTCCCCGCCCAGGATCGTTGCATTCGAATAGATGACCACCCTGTCCCCGATGGTCGGGTGTCGTTTCGAGGAGCTCATTGCTTTGCTGACACTCAGCGCGCCGAGCGTCACCCCTTGATACACTTTGACCTGTTCACCAATCACCGTCGTTTCCCCGATGACGATACCGGTCCCATGATCGATAAAGAACGAGTTCCCGATTTTCGCCCCGGGATGGATATCGATCCCGGTCCGCTGGTGAGCCGTTTCCGTGAGGATTCGCGGGAAGATCGGGACATCGAGTTCATAGAAGACGTGCGCGATGCGATAGAAGGCGATCGCGGGGAAACCAGGGTAGGCCGAGATGACCTCATCGACGCATTCGGCAGCCGGATCGCCGGCCTGAATTGCCTCCGCGTCTTTCCAGAGCATATGGTAGATATCCGGCAGACGTTGGAAGAAAGCGCTGGCAGTTTCCTCGCCGCTCCGAGGCATCTGGCCCGCAAGCGGTTCGAGGACTGCGTGGAGGTCACGCCGGAGAAGTCTGAGTTTCCCTTCGATCTCTTCCGGCACATAGTACTCTTCATCGGAGAAGTGAGGAAAGAGGATCTGCAGAACGGAATCTCCGAACCGCGCGACTTCCTCTTTCACGGGCAGGACGGGAGCACGGTGCCGCCTGCTGGCGAGGAGTTCTTCGGCAAAGCTGTGTTGCGTCTCCATTACTGCTCCCTCAGCGAATTATCAATTGAAAAGCCTGACCTTCGGTCAGGCTTTTCTTTCAGGTGCATCTGGACCGGGTCGGTTACGCAGTGGCGCTCAGAGTTTCCGGTTCGCGCGCAGCGGACCGGGGAGCGACGCGTTTTTCGAATTCCTCTCGGAATTGTCTGATGAAGCTCTGGACTGGCCAGGCCGCGGCGTCGCCGAGCGCGCAGACCGTATTGCCCTCGATATTGTTCGCCACGTCGAGGAGCAGGTCGATATCCTCGGCTGTTGCCTCATACGTTTCAAACCGTTTCAGGAGCTTGTGCATCCACCCTGTCCCCTCGCGGCATGGAGTACACTGGCCGCAGGATTCATGATGATAGAACGCGGTGATGCGAGTAATCACCCTGATGAGGTCGGTCTCGTCGTCCATCACGATCAGTCCGGCCGTCCCCACCGAGGAGCCTGCAGCTTTCAGACCCTCGAAATCCATGGTAACGCCCGCGAGCGCCTCCCCGCGCAGAACCATGGTGGACGATCCTCCCGGGATCACCGCCTTGATGGTCTTCCCTCCCGTGACGCCGCCGGCATACTTCTCGATGATCTCTGTCAACGGCACGCCGGTCGGCATCTCATAGACACCAGGTTTATTCACATGTCCGCTTACGCCGACCAGGATCGGTCCTGGATGTTTCGGTGCGCCGATTTTCGAGTACGCCTCCGCCCCCATCTGGAGGATAATGGGGACGTTGGCGATTGTTTCGACGTTGTTGATGGTGGTCGGACAGCCCCAGAGTCCAAATTGAGCAGGAAAGGGCGGTTTGACCCTCGGATATCCTCGTTCCCCTTCCAGGGAATTCATCAGGGATGACTCCTCGCCACAGATATAGGCGCCGGCTCCCCTGTGGAGGTAGAGGTTGAGCGTGAACCCTGAGCCGAGGATATTCTGCCCCAGATAGCCTTTCGCGACGGCGTCATCGACCGCCTTTTGTACCAGTTTGATCCAGTGGTTGTACTCCCCGCGCACGTACAGATAGGCGGTATGTACTCCCATCGCGTAGCTTGCGATGAGTATCCCCTCGATAAGCAGGTGCGGATTATACTCAAAGATCTGCCGGTCTTTAAACGTCCCCGGCTCGCTTTCGTCGCCGTTCACGCAGAGGTACTTGGGTTTGTCGGTCTGTTTCGGCATGAACGACCATTTCAGGCCCGTCGGGAAGCAGGCGCCACCTCTGCCCCGGAGCCCGGATTTCTTCACCTCGTCGGTGACCTCATCCGGCTTCATCGAGAGCGCTTTGCGGAGCATCTGATATCCCCCGCGGGACTCATAGACGTCGATCTTGTGATAATTGTGAATATGCGGGAGGAGCAGGGGTTCCATCGTCACTTGAGTTCGCTCAGGATCTTATCGACTTTTGCCTCGTCGAGGTTCTCATGGTAGGCATCGCCAATCTGCATCATCGGCGCGGTGCCGCACGAGCCAAGGCATTCTGCTTCGACGAGAGTGAATTTCTTGTCGGGGGTTGTTTCCCCGGTTTTCACATGGAGCCGTTTTTGAAGGTGCTCCAGGACGCGGTCGCTCCCACGGAGCATGCAGGAAATGTTGGTGCAGACTTCGATCTTATGCTTCCCGACCGGCGCCCGGTTGTACATGGTATAGAAGGTAACGACGCCGTAGACATGGTGATAGGGAACGCCGAGGACTTCGGCGACGGCTTTCATGCCTTCTTCCGAGACCCATCCATGCTCGTCCTGCCACATCCAGAGCGCTTCCAGGATCACTGACTTGGGATGCTGGTAGTGCGCCTTCAGTTCTTCTATGCGTTTGACCTGTTGTTCCGAGAACATATTTCCGCCTGCGTTTGGAACAGCGGAGCCCGCAGCAAATCTGCGGAAAGCGGATTGGTCCGGGCTCCGGGATTCACACTCACTTATCCGCTTCGCCCATCACCGGATCGAGGCTGCCGATGGTAGCCACAACGTCGGAGATCATCGCACCTTTCAGCATGAGGCTGAGGGATCCGAGGTTTGAGGTTGAGGGAGTACGTATCTTGACCCGCCACGGGTGGCCGGTGCCGTCGCTGATGATGAAGAACCCGAGCTCTCCCTTCGAGGACTCGATCCCCTGGTATGCCTCCCCCACGGGGGGATCGATCCCGATATTGACGAGCATGAAGTCGTGGATCAGCTCTTCCATCCTGGTATAGATCCGTTCCTTTTTCGGGGGGACGCGTTTCGGTTCAAAGGCGTTGTAGGGACCCTCGGGAATCTTCTCAAGCGCCTGCCGGAGGATCCGGGCGCTCTCCTTCATTTCATCGATGCGGACATAGAACCGGGCAAGCGCGTCGCTCTCGGGCGCAGTGATGACGTTGAAATCGAGTTCATCATAGACGAGGTAGGGATTGTCCCTTCGCAGGTCTCGCGGGATTCCGGCCGCTCTCAGGAGGGGACCGGTCAGACCCATCGCGATACACTGGTCCGGAGAGAGGTGGCCGACCCCCTCGCAGCGATCAATGAAAATCTTGTTTGTCCGGAGAAGTTTCTCCACTTCGTCAACGCTGCCGGCGAACTGATCGAGAAACTCCCGCAGCATCGCGGTAAGCTGTGGGGTCCAGTCCTGCTGAAGCCCCCCAACGCGGGCGTAGCTGGTTGTAAAACGCGCCCCGCAGAGGACATCATACACGTCGAGGAGTTTCTCCCGTTCCCGGAACGTCCAGAGCAAGATTGTCACGGCGCCGACATCCATCGCCATCGCTCCCGTTGCAACGAGGTGTGAGGCGATGCGCGCCATTTCGCAGACCAGAACGCGAACAAACTGCGCCCGGCGCGGGACTTCTATGCCGGCCAGTTTTTCGACTGCCATGACATACGCCACATTATTGGAGAGGGGAGAAAGGTAGTCGAGCCGGTCCGTATGGGGGATGAATTCGTGATAGGTCCCGTTCTCCGCAATTTTCTCATACCCGCGGTGCAGGTAGCCGAGCTCGGGAACCGCCGTGAGCACGGTTTCGCCTTCGAGCTTGATGAGAAGGCGCAAGACCCCATGGGTGGCAGGGTGCTGGGGGCCCATGTTGAGGAC
>DKBG01000099.1 GCA_002451155.1 Ignavibacteria bacterium UBA6906 | reverse complement strand
TTTCTGGGCGGTCTGGTGCGGTCCGTGCAAGATGATCGCGCCAGTCGTCGAAGAACTGGCAAAAGAATACGACGGGAAGCTGAAAGTCGGGAAAATGGATGTCGATTCGAATCAGGATACCCCGATGCGGTTCGGTATCCGGAGCATCCCCACGCTGATGATCTTCAGCGGAGGGAAGGTGGTTGAGCAGATCATCGGTGCGGTCCCCAAGCGTGCCCTGCTGGACAAGCTCACGCCCCATCTCACGGTGAAATAGGGGAACGCTGATGGCGCCACCGGATCCCCGCGAAGGGAGGAAGGGTGGGGCCGGGAGAAACTCGAATGGTCAGGCGATATCGCGCGTGGACGGGACTCATCCTTCTCGCCGTCTGGGCAGGGTTCATTCCCTTTCTGCTGGAATATCTGTCCGCGCCGGCGCTGCCGGCCGTGCTGGGCCAGCTCCGCCTCGTCACCATCGTCGGCGGAGAGGAAGCCCGGGCTGTGGTGGACAGGATGCACGGGAAACGTGTCGCGCAGACAGGGAACTGGATAGGACTCTATTCTGGCCCTGGGGGAAACGCGACAGTCTACCTGACCCGGTACGCCAGCGTTGCGGCGGCCGAATCGGACGGGAATACGATGGGCGAGCGGATAGCCGCCGGCGAAGGGGGAGGAGTGTTTGGCCATTTCCGGCGCACTGCCATCGACTCACAGCCCATCTCGGTCTGCATGGGTCTCGGGCAGGTGCATTTCTTCTTCTCGCGTGGGCGGTCCCTGTACTGGCTCGCGGCCGATCCGCCGGTCGCGGAATCTTCCCTGAAGGCTCTGCTGAACCCGGCTGAATGAGGCCCGCCGGCACCAACACGAACTCCCGTTTTTCACTGCATCTTTACGTAAATACCCCTGCACGATTGTCGGCATCCGGTCCGAGCGTGCACCGGGCGCCCTGGAACCTTCCTCGTTCCTTCCGTTGTTTGATAACCCGGCAGTCAACTAACCGATCACATGACATGGGCACGGCTGCGATGAGTGGTACCGATGCGTTCGCCGCAATACCCCTGCTTCGCGAAATCTGCCGTAGCGGGATGAATACCCGGGAGTATCTCGGTCTGCTTGAGGATGAGTCGCGTCGGATACCGACGATCGATATGGATGCTCGCTCACGGAACCGCATGGCAAGGCTGCCAATCAACCAACAGCGAACTGCGCGGATCCTCCGGACGCACAGTGTCCCCGACGATCTGCGATCTCGCATCGGGGCGCTGACCGTCCCGCAGTTCTGGATGATCCTGACCGAGCCCTGGTGCGCGGATTCCGCGCAATGCATTCCCTACTTCGTCAAATTTGCGGAGTGCAACGAGAGGATTCAGCTCTGCTTCCTTCTCCGTGATCAGAACCCGACCGTGATGGATCGCTACCTGACTGACGGGTCCCGGGGGATTCCCAAGATCGTTGCATTCAATGTGCACGGGAACGAGATCTTCCGCTGGGGCCCCCGGCCGCGGGAGGGGCAGGAGCTTTTTCAGAAGGGGAAAGCGGAGGGGCTGCCGAAGGAGCAGATTCTCGAGCGGCTGCATCTCTGGTACGGGCGGAACCGGGGAGCAGCGATCACCGCTGAATTCGAGGCTTTGCTGAATTCTCCGGGTCTTCATCCTGAATCGCAGCCGGATCTGCCGATCGCTCCTCAAGCGTTTGACTGAGAGAGTCGACTCCTGAGCGTCACGCCGGGGGGAAGAACCAGTGCTGTCATCTCCCTATCGGTCGGTCAGGCGAGCGCGTCAACCTCGGCGGCTTGTTTCTCACGCCATTCTGCAACCTGATCAATGATCATGTGCCGGACCCGGTCTCGCAGTTCGGAGGTCTGTTCGGTCGTGAGTCCTGCCGTATCGACCGGTGGAAGGACTTTCAGGGTGATATTGGCGGGCTTCCCGAAAATCCAGCTCTTCCGGGGAAGACAATCGTACGAACCGTCGATGGCGATCGGGAGGACGGGGACCTGTGCCTTGATGGCCAGATGAAATGCCCCGTCACTGAATTTCCCCACGCGTCCGTCCCGCGACCGCGTTCCCTCGGGAAAGAACATCACCGAACACTTCTTCTCAAGAACCCGCTTTGCATGCAGCAGCATCTTGGCTCCGCTCCTCGGGTCCTTGCGATCGACCGGTATGTCTCCCGCGAGCTTCATCATCCACCCTGTAAAGGGGACGCGAAAGAGTTCAATCTTTCCAACCCATTTCATCTCCCACGGGAGATGTGATATCAGCGGGATGTCCGCCATCGACTGGTGATTGCTGACCACGACGTACGGCCGGCGGGGGTCGCGCACAGGATGTCCGGACTTCTTCAGCCGCCATGCGGGATTGACCTTTGTCATCATCACGCCGAGCCGGCGGAACCAGCGACCGGTCGTGTAACGGACCGGATCCCGGTCGAAGGCCCGTATCAGTGCAAGCAACGGCAGCCAGATGACGATCAGCACGCTGACCGCAAGCCAGGCCCAGACTGAACGGAGAATTGCGGTCATCGTTTCATCGCGTCGAGTGATGGGAGTTGCATCTTCTCTGAATTCAGATAGATTACGCCAACAATTTACTCACACCGCGTGACCGAAGCAAGGGTGCGTGGATGCGGCAGGGGGCAGAACGCAAACTCGCCGGGAATCCGCAACGGACGCACTGGAATACAGGAAGAAGAATGTCTTTGCGCTCTCTACGACGCCTCTGCGTCTTCGGCGGGGAGAGGCAGAACGCAAAGGCGC
>DKBG01000081.1 GCA_002451155.1 Ignavibacteria bacterium UBA6906 | reverse complement strand
GGCATCTGGTACCGGGGACCGGCGTACGACTTTGATGGAGACCCCCGTCATCGTCCGTTCGGCCCTCAAGCTCCCGACATGGGTGCCCAAGAAGAACAGATCACGGTTGACGTTGAAGAGGGAGCAGATCTCCCTGTGGTGTATGGGTTGTCACAGAACTACCCGAATCCGTTCAATCCAACGACATTAATCAGTTATCAGCTTGCGACGGCAGGCGAGGTGCAGCTAGTCGTATATGATCTCCTTGGCCGTCAGGTGGCGGTTCTCGTGAACGAGAGGATGCGACCGGGCAGTTATGAAGTCAAGTTCGATGCAGCTCGCATCTCAAGCGGAGTGTATCTGTATCGGCTAACGGCAGGAGGCTTCGTCCAGACGAAGAAGATGGTTGTGATCAAGTAAAGATTGATGAAAAGAGTAACCAGCAGGGCGGAGATCCTGTCACTCATGGATCTCCGCTCTGCGCTTTAAACTAAAGGGTAGGCGTACCAGGGTTCATTTTGCCCCACACCCATTCAGCACCTCCCGGCAAAGTACCTGTTAGAGAGAGGCAGAGCCTTGGCCGATCCCCCTTGACAAAATTCGAATCTCCTGTATCAGCAGCAGTCTGGAATATGTTGACAGGTGGCCTCATAACCTGCCGACAACGAGAGGATTGGGGGACACCCACGTTTCCGTAGCTTCCAAACGGCCTTGGCTCGGCTGTGGTTGATGAACGATAATAACGAGCACTGCACCATAAGGGGACGAACGCACCACCGTTGCTGACGATTCCACCTAGGTCAATAACTTCAAAAACCCGAAAGGCCATTCCGAATCTACAGCCGCTTAGACGGCATCGCTCACCTGACCCGCACCTCCTTTGCACGTATCGACCATTGCCAGAGACCGGCCGTGACGGGGGCGGGCAAACTGTACCCCAACTGGCGTGCAAGCATGACGATCTGGCCTCGATGATGGCCTTCGTGCGCGACGAAATACGCAAGGACGTGCCCAACATCGAGGGGAAGATTGCGCCAGGTGTATGCAGAACTGGCAGGGATCGTGCCGTCGTGCTCACATCCCAACGTCAGCAGGCTAATCATCCCCCGGCTGCTCCGGTTGAGCGCTTGTGCGAGTTGCTTCGGACCGACTCGACGCCGATCGACGGCGTGTGGGACTTCGATCCCGTGCTCCTTCCCCAGCGTTTTGATCCACATGCAGCGTGAGTTATGGATATGGCCAGCGATCATTCGAACTGTCCGATGCGGCGCACCGGGCACGATGGCCCCCCAGAGTTCGGAGGATAGATTCTCGATTAGGAAGACGGTGATTCGATTGGTCGTTCTCCATACGGGAACGACAGTATCTGCCAGGTCGAGACGCGACTTCATCACATAGCCTCACAAAGTGATCGAGCTGTCGCCTAACAATGATTTCGCGGTAAACACCCGTCAAGAGAATGCGAGTATCCGTGCCGCTATAGACATCTTCCATCAATTCATAAGGTATGGACGAGCTGTTAGCATTTCGTTTCACTCGAACTAACGATTCAGCAAGCTTTATCCAGAAAGGCCGACACCTCCGGTCTACGTAGCCGCAGGTCACTGGCTCCGGGCGGGGAATATCTTGGGGTTAGGGAGCCCCCTTTCACCCCCTGCTCCGGAATGAGCGCCCGTAGGTCCCTCGCCGCCAGAGCCATTCCATCGGTCCGTAGCGGAATCGGGACGTGTACCACACGCTCAGGGTGGCGAGAAGAGCGTAGAGGGTCAAGGCAAACCCTATCTCCGCCAGGTGTCCGGTCCTTCCAAAGAAACCAAGGCCGTACCCGTAGAACACAAGCGTACAGATGATCGACTGAGCGAGATAGTTCGAGAGCGGAATCCTTCCCGCCGCCGCAAGCGGCTTCACCCAATTCGCGCGGGAGTGATGCCGGAACAGGAGCGCAAGGCCGGCGGCATAGGCCAGGGCAAGCGCGGGCGTGCCGAAGGCGTATCCGGTCATCGCCACGAGCAGCATAAGGCTCGGCTCAATGCGTGGTAGGTCCTGAATGAGCGTAGCGTAGAGGCCGTTGCCCACAACGCCGAGAAGGAGACCCCAGACGAAGACCCGGCGGAGGAACCTGGCGTGAGTTTCCACGTCGGAGAGAATTCCCCGCCGCGCGACGTAGAGCCCGATCAGAAACATCCCGACCATCTGCGGTCCGATGGCGAAGTAGCCATAGATCATTAAACCGGCGTCGCGCGCTCGTTGGGCGGTCACCTCACCGTACGATCCCCCGGCATAGACCTCGTTGGCCTGGGTTTCCCCCGCTCGGAATACGCTGTCCTGTACGGCCAGTGACTTGTCGATCGCCGTGGCAACCGCAGGATTCACCATCCTGCCCCCGACGACCGCCGCTGTCCCGAGCGTGTTGAGTGCCAGCGGGACTGCCACGAGTATGGCGGCCCATATCAGCAGCGTCCTGGGCTTCACATCCCGAAACAGCAGGAGGACGAAGCCGGCAAGGGCGTAGAACGTCAGGATGTCCCCCGCCCAGACGAGGAAGAGGTGCATCAATCCGATCAGGAAGAGGATCCCGAGCCTGCGGGCGTACACGGGACCAAGCCGCGTCCCCCGTTCCGCGGACCTGAGCAGCTGTATGCCGAACCCGAGGCCGAAAAGGAACGAGAAGAGCGAATAAAACTTCCCCTCCGCGAAGAACCGGATACACCAGTCGACGAGTCGGTCCACGGCGGTAGCGGCCGGATCGATCGGAAAAAGAATGCGCTGCATGGGATGGGCGAAGAGTGCAATGTTCACGAGCAGGATCCCCAGAAGGGCGAAGCCGCGGATTGTGTCGATGAGGGGATTCCGTTCAGCGGGGGTAACAGGCCCTAGCGGACGGGATGGAGCGGTGGATTCTGGCATGGAACCTCCGTGGGTGGGGCCGGATCGGTGGATGGTTTGACCCACGGCAATATATTGCAGGCGCAAGACTCCCGCAAGCTGACGTCCGCAGCAATTCTCTGGGGGCAGGTCACGAGTGGAATGTAAGGTGCAGGAAACGGCAGTAAAATACACCAGCTGCATCCCGGCTACGTACGCTGGTGCATCACTTCCTAAGGTCCCTACAACATGTTCAGCCACGTGCCGGGGGGGGCTTTGTCAAGGAGAAGATGAACCTCACCGAATGTAGAACAAATCATCTTGTCCCCTTAAACTGGATAACAGGTTTCAAATCTGTAACGAAGCCAGTCTTATTATCGAAAATGAAGACGTACAGTCCTGGAAGAAACTCTTCTTTCGTTTTTGCCACCCCGAATATACTCGTTAGGTCTTTTAACGATCCCGTAAGGGCATTGACCATCTCAACAGTTTTAGAATCCCTTGTCTCCCCAAACTCGGTAAGTCTCCAGCCATCCTCAAGCGTGAACTTTGTCTCTACGGTCCCTATCCCAGAGGATACTGATATGGCGTACTCCTCATTCATATTCGGAAGGTAGATGATCTTGCCTTCCAAATCCTTCCCCTCGCTATCTTTCGTAACCAAAAGATAAGGGTAAGGACGATAGAACCTTATGCCCTCTTTGTATGGGTCTTCAGGTGTGATTCGCACAATTTTCACGTTGGCACAGCCCAGCATCAACACCATCACGACCGCCAGCAAGTATAGTCTTGTCAACATGGTCTTTCCTCCGGAGGAAATTAGGTTCTTTGGAATGATGGCCCCAGACTACCTGTGTCGTCGGGAGGCATATTCAGTTCGCCGGACAGAACTTCCGGGGATTCAAGAATCACCAATCCCAGTTTGTCGGTCTGACCCCACTATTTATTTGCTCAAACAATTATTGAGCATATGTGACTGCTGCTTCAGCTCCCTTATCATGTCTTTCCACTATTCTACCAACACTCAAGTCTGTTGATTCAGGATACCCGTGTATATTGAAAACCATAAGCGATCTGTGGATCTCTCAAACAAACAGCAGCATATTAACGTGAGGGTTGGGCGAGTTCTTTGCACGGCAGAGACTGGGGGAGGTAATCCAATCGATGGATCCCCCCCATGCCTGCGCCGGGCATCGGCGTGTTTCCCAAAAGAATACCCTTGCTGACGATCTTGCGGTACCTAGAAGGGTCCAATACTTCACAAAATCACGCTGGCCGCCCGACAGATGTGGCCAACCTGCTCTTTGGAATCTATGGCGTCCACTCCTGAGGTTTCCCCCTGCCCGCCTCTTCCACCCCCCGTTCTGTCGAGCTTAGGCTGTCGTAATAATCGGCTAGCGCTCTAGCATCCATTGTCATCACACCCTTTGTGAGTCTCGTCCAGAACGCTTGAATGTCTTCGTCCGCCGTGAGTCGCACATTGACAGGGAGCTTATTATTGGCCTCAGCCGGCGTCGAAGCTGTAAGAAGGTCCTTCAAAAGGGCAACATCATGAAGCGCACGCTGTATTGCTTTCGAGACAGATTCCTTGTGGGCCATGGGAACCTCCGACGTGAATTGTAAGCAAGGCTGTTCGAAGTCATCCTTCGAACGGTGGGTGGTTGACTCCGATGTTGATGGGTCGTCGGGGTGGGCTCTACAGCGGAGGAACTGAAACGGGGTCCAGGGCGGCGGCCCTCAAACCGGAGAAGCGTTTGGGCGCACCTGCATCTGCCGGAATTGTAATCCGGAGGGAGTTAAGAAGCAAGTCCATCATTTTCCCCTTTTGTTCTCCATCTCATCTATCGCTCTCAACGGTCTCATTTGGGGGTCTCTTTACTTGAGCCTGACTGCCCTATCTGTATCGTCCTAGAATGCGTTG
>DKBG01000195.1 GCA_002451155.1 Ignavibacteria bacterium UBA6906 | reverse complement strand
CGAAGCTATCGGAGGAATTCGATCTCGTCCTGCTCGACTTCTCGAAGAAGACCAGCGACCGGATCAGGACCTTTACATTTGAGTGGGGGGATATCGCGTGGGGTCTGGTATTCTGGGGGAGACTTATTCGCGCGCTCCTCCGTCATCGGCCCGATCTTCTCTACGTGGCGTCAAGTTTTGACCAGAGCTACCTGCGCAACGCTCTGTACATGGCGACGGCACGGGTATTCGGAACCAAAGTCGTCTGCCACTTTCACGGATACAGGAAGGGGGGAATTTTCGGGAACCCCGGTGCTCTGCTGCGAGGGTTGCTGCGGCTGACCTCGCGAACGTACAACAGAATGATCTTTCTTTCACCAAGCCTTCAGGATTCGATGGAAGAAATTCTGGGTCGGGGCAAGGGGACTGCAATTCCGAATTTCATCGATCCAGCCGAATTCCACCCGTCCTCAGGGCTGCGAAATGACCCTGCGCGGGTGGTCTTCATCGGACGAGTGACGGAGCGGAAGGGAATCTATGTCCTACTCGAGACGGCGGCACGCCTCCGGGAGGGCGGAAGCCGGTTTGCCCTCGATATCGTTGGGCTTTCCGAGACCGAAGAGGAAGAGGCGCGGGTGAAGTCAGCTGTGGATACACTTGGGCTGGCGGACATTACCACGTTTCACGGCGTTCGTGCGGGGAAAGAAAAGGCCGCAATCCTTTCACAGGCGGCCATGCTCGTTCTTCCATCGTGGGCAGATATTTTCCCTGTGGTTGTCCTCGAAGCCTATGCGAGCGCACTCCCGGTTGTTGCTGCGGCCGTCGCCGCGGTCCCCGACATGGTTCAGGACGGGCGCCAGGGCTTTCTGTGCCGCCCCCGAGATCCGGAGTCACTGTCGGAGGCGATGCGCACGCTACTGGACGACCAGGAATTGCGGGTTTCGATCGGGGAGAGAAACCGCGCGATTGCAGAAACAGAATACTCAAGAGACCTCATTGCCGCACAGGTTGCCGCGCTCTTTCGCGACGTGGCGTACGTGGCGAGCAAAAACTGATGATCAGCGCTGAAGGAAGACCATGACAGAGACAAAGACTGTAACGCCGGAAGATGTTGCCGCGTTCTATGAAGAGAACCCGTGCGGAGGGCAATTTGTAGAATGGACGGGCGATTGGGGCCAGTTCTTTCGGGATTATGATGCCTTCCGTTACAGCCATGAGTCGCACCTCCTCACAGTGCTGGGGCAGATGGACGTCAAGGGGAAAGAGGTACTTGAAATCGGGACCGGACAGGGTGCAGACGCCCAAAAGATTATAGAGAAGGGAGGACACTACACAGGTGTTGACCTGACCGGGGAAAGTATTAAGCGACTGCAGACCCGGTTCGAGCTGCACGGGCTGCCATACCGTGCTCTGCACCGGATGAATGCCGAGGAACTCACCCTTCCTGATGAGAGTTTCGATTTCGTGTATTCGAACGGGGTCCTCCTTACCTCCCCACGGATCGAGAAGATCGTCGCTCAGATCCACCGGGTCCTCAAGAAAGGCGGCAAGGCGGTGATCATGCTGTACCACAAAGATTCTGTCAACTACCATCTCTCGATCAGGGTCCTTCGCCGGATCGGGATCTTCCTGCTCTACCTTCCGTTTCTGGATCGGCTCATCGCCCGTCTGACGGGGGAGCCACTCGACCGGCTGCGCAAGCACAAGGAGATCCTACATCGTGAGGGACTGGCGTACCTCCGGATGGAGAATTTCATTCATCGTGCGACGGACGGGCCGGATAATGTCTACACGTCGGTATGGAACAGGGAAATGTGCGATAGGTTGTTTTCGCAATTCTCCGGACTCCGGTATGAAGTCTGGTTTCTCAACGAGCGGCATTTTCCGATCCTGCGGAGCATTCTGCCGCGCAGCCTGAAGCGGAAACTCGAACGGAAGTGGGGATGGCATCTGTACATTTACGCCACCAAGTAAACGCAGATCAACGACGAGACACTATGGAAAATCGAGCCACCATCCGCGACGTAGAGAGCTACTGGTCTGCGCACCCATGCGGTGCAGATCAGAGCGGGGAACGGGACCGGACGAAATATTTCAACGAGATTGAGCGGCGGCGGTACGATGTGGAATCGCACATCCCTGTTGAGGCGGGGTTCGAGCGGTTTCGAGGGAAGAAAGTCCTCGAGATCGGATGCGGAGTTGGGACAGACGGAGCCCGGTTTGCGCGGAACGGGGCTGACTATACCGGAATCAACATCGACAGCGGATCGGTGGACCTCGCACGGGAGCGGTTTGCCCTCGAGCGCTTACGGGGAACGATTCTGCACATGAATGCTGAGCAGACGACCTTTGCGGACGGGACGTTTGACCATGTCTATTCGTTCGGCGTCATTCACCACAGCCCGAGAACGGAAGCCATTGTTCATGAAATGTATCGTGTGCTTCGGCCTGGCGGGACAATCACGGTGATGGTGTACAATAAATCCTCGATCAATTACTGGTTCGAGATCATGTTTCTCCGAAAGGTCTTCCGGCTCGCTCTCGTCCCGTCCGGATCTCCCTCGTTTCTAGGCCGGGTGCTTGGCCTCGACGCGGACAAGCTGCGCCGTCACCGGGAGATATTCTTGAGTGAGTCGATGACCCATGAGCGCTGGGTATCGATCAATACGGATGGTCCGGACTGCCCCCTCGCGAAGGTCTACTCGGCGGGTCAGATACGCGAGATGGTTTCCGCTGCAGGATTCAGGGAGATTATCACATATTCGCGCTATTTTCAGACTGATCATTATGGCTACGCAGGCAGGCTCATGCCTCGCGCCGTTGCCCGCTCTCTCGGCCGGGTTGCCGGGTGGCATCGATACGTCAAAGCCGTGAAGCCTGGTACGTCCGCATGATTCCTGATTCCCCGGACGAGCTCCCGCGTCGGGCGGAGATTGACGCGTTAATCGCGGATTTCATTGCCTGGTTGCAGGGACACGGATACGAATCCTACGATCCGTATGACTTGTGGGCGACCCCCGCTGGCAGAATGGCGCGGCGGGTTTACTACCGTAACCACCTGGCAGGAGCTCCGCTGGTTCTGCCGATTGTCGCTATCGATTGGGTCTGGCCGGGTATCCGTAGATATCTTGTAAGGAAGAAGAGGTATCCGATCGCCGATGCTCACTGCATTCTCGGATTTCTCGAGCGGTACGCGATCGACGGTACCGCAACTTACCTGCAGAGAGCTGAGGAACTCGGGCGCGATCTCATCGCGGAGAGCATTCCTGGATATTCGGGGCACTGCTGGGGTTTCCCGTTCGAATGGGAGTCCAGTGGTGGCCAGATTCCCAAGGGGACGCCCCTCATTACAGCGACACCATATTGCTTTGAGGCGTTTCTCTCATTGTACGATCAGACTGGAAATCAGGAGTACCTCCATGTTGCGGCGTCTGCCGCACGGTTTGCGTTTCAGGATCTGATTGATACGAGGATTTCGGCAGAGGCATCTGCCTGCAGCTATACACCGCACGATCGGAGCAGAGTCGTCAATGCAAATTCCTACCGTGCGATGATGCTTCTTGAAGCGCATGGCCGGTTTGGCAAAGATGAGTACCGCGAGAAAGCGATGCGAAACCTCAGGTTTGTCCTTGAATCACAGCGTCCGGATGGCTCCTGGGTGTATGAACCGGGAAGCGCAAACAACAGTTTTGTAGACAACTTTCACACCTGCTTCACGTTGAAGAATCTCGTCAAGGCGAATCGTCATGTGGCCGACCCTGCGGTCGCCGAAAGCATTCGCCGGGGATATGGGTACTACCGAGAACACCTCTTCCACCCAGACGGCGCTCCGCGACCGTTCGCGGAGGGCCGGAGGGTACAGCCGGTTCGTCTCGAGGGATATGATGTCGCGGAAGGCATACTTCTTGGAGTTCTCCTCAAGGACGATATTCCCGATGCATACCGTCGTGCACTTGGGTTGGCGACGATTGCCGGCTCAAAACTCCGCCTGCCACAGGGGTATTTCGCCTCGCGAATTCTGTTCGGCGGAAGACGGGTGAAAGTTCCGTATCTCCGGTGGCCGTTGGCGCAGATGTTCCACGCCCTCAGCCGCCTCTCTGCGGTTCTGAAGGATTGATCCATGTGCGGAATTGCCGGAAAATTTTCCTTTCGTACTGACGGTGAGGTGACACTCGACCTCCTCACGCGGATGGAGCGGGTCCTGCAGCACCGTGGCCCGGACGCGGGGGGAATCTACCAGAGCGAGGATCATCGAGTAGGTTTCGCTCATCGCCGGTTGAGCATCATCGATCTCTCGGGTGGAAGTCAGCCGATGGCTGATGCGTCTGGCGATCTGATGATCGTCTTTAACGGGGAGATCTACAACTTCCCGGAACTTCGTGCTGAGCTGGAAGGACGGGGATTGCCTTTCACAACGAGGTCGGACACAGAGGTGATCCTCAATCTCTACCGGGCCTACGGTGAGGAGTCATTTCGCCGGCTGAACGGGATCTTTGCGTTTGCGATTCACGACCGACGCAGGGACAGGGTGCTCCTGGCGCGTGACCACTTTGGAGTTAAACCGTTATACTATTCCTTTGTGGACGGAACCCTTGTCTTCGGGTCGGAAATCAAGGCGATTCTCGAAGACCCCGGCGTCCGCCGCACGCTGGATCTCGATGCGTTTGACACGTTTTTGACCCTTCGGTACTCCCCCTCGCCGATGACCTTAATCGACGGGGTCCGAAAGCTTCACCCCGGACACTGCCTGCTCACTGAAGGTGGTCGGGAACCAGAAATCATAGCCTTCTGGAACCCTTCCCCGGTGACGAATCACAGTGTGCATGTCCGGGATGCAGTCGAGGAGTACCGGCGGTTGCTTGAGAATGCGGTTCGTCGTCAGATG
>DKBG01000025.1 GCA_002451155.1 Ignavibacteria bacterium UBA6906 | reverse complement strand
CAGATGGCGCGGTTTCTGCACATGGCCGTAGAGTATAAGAAGAAAATCGGATTCGGCGGTCAGTTCCTCATTGAGCCGAAGCCAGCAGAACCGACAAAACACCAGTATGACTCAAATGCCGCAACAACCCTCTACTTTCTGAAATCGTTTGACCTCCTCGAATACTTCAAGCTGAACATCGAAGCGAATCACGCGACTCTTGCCGGACACACCTTCGAACATGAGCTTGCGGTTGCCTCTGCGGCTGGAAAGCTCGGGAGCGTCGATGCCAACCGGGGTGACCTGTTGCTTGGCTGGGACACCGATCAGTTCCCCACTGATATCTACAGCACCACCATCGCAATGACGGTGATCCTCGGGCAAGACGGTTTGGGAAGCGGTGGGTTAAATTTTGACGCGAAAGTGCGACGCAGTTCAACTGATCCCGTTGATCTCTTCCACGCCCATATTGGGGGTATGGATGCCTTCGCTCGGGGACTGTTGATTGCCCAGAAGATCCGGGAAGATAATCTCTTTGCGGCGTTCGTTGCGGATCGATATGCGACCTTCAACTCGGGAATCGGAGCCAGCATAATGGAGGGAAGAACCGATCTTGAGGGAGCCGCGCGTTGGGCTCTGACCAGTGGACTGCCCGAGGTCCAGAGCGGGCGGCAGGAGATGCTCGAGAATATTCTCAATTCCTATTGCTTCTGACTACCTATGAGAACCGGGTACGGCCCGCAACCGCCTGCCCGGCAGCCTGTCGGGTGGAATGTCTCTTCCTTTCGCAGGGAGAGATCCGTCTCACCGCGACGGAAGAAGAGACACCTGTTGACGTCTCTCCATCTTTACGGTAACTGTTTCGTTGCTGTTCGTCCGATGTGCCTGCAACGCACATGATCAGTCGGGAACGGGAGGGGGCTGTTGCCGCCGTTCGCGGCAGGACAATGACGGGCGCCCGGATCGCGGGGACGGCCCCGCACGGGAAGGCCGGGCATTCTTCTTCCCTCTCCGCAGCCCCGGGGAATTAGCGTATGGCAAAACACATGACGGGTGATAAGCTGGCACTGCATGCGCCTGTGGAGCATGAGGAGTTGCTCGACTACAAGAATTCGGGTCTGCCTGTCAAGCACCGCGTCGCCGACCTCCTGAAACGCATGACCCTGGAGGAAAAAGTGGCGCAAATGGTATGTCTCTGGAGACAGAAGAAAACTGTGCTCTTCGATGAGGAGGGGAAGCTGGACCTGAGCAGGTTGCCGGTCTGCTGCGAACATGGCATCGGCCAGATCGCCCGGTTGAGCGATACCGGCGGGGGACTCGGTCCTGTCGAAATGGCCCGGCTGGCAAACACGCTGCAGAAGTTCTTCGTCGAGGGTACCCGTCTCGGCATCCCCGTGATGTTTCACGAAGAGTGTCTTCACGGACTTGCGGGAAAGGAAGCGACCAGTTATCCCCAGCCGATCGGCCTCGCCGCGACATTCAATCCTGAACTCGTCGAACTCCTGTACACCGCAATAGCGGAAGATGCCCGATTGCGCGGGGCGCACCAGGCACTGACGCCGGTGGTGGACGTCGCGCGTGACCCCCGCTGGGGGCGCGTGGAAGAGACATTCGGCGAAGATCCATACCTCGTCGCACGGATGGCGATTGCCGCCGTCCGAGGGTTCGAAGGAGACGGGAGTTTCAAAGACAAGAAGCGGGTTCTCGCCACGCTGAAACACTTCGCCGCGCACGGACAGCCTGAAGGCGGAATAAACTGCGGCCCGATAAGCCTCGGCGAGCGCGAGCTTCGCGATACCTTCCTCTATCCTTTTCGGGAGGTCTTGCGTGAAACGCACGCCTCGAGCGTCATGGCGTCGTATAATGAAATCGACGGTGTCCCGTCACATGCGAACAGATGGCTGCTGCGGGATATTCTTCGCGCGGAATGGGGGTTCGACGGGTTTGTCGTCTCCGATTATTTTGCCATCACCGAGCTGCATCACCGGGAGGAAACGACCAGTCATTGCGTGGCGAACGACGCCGCGGTCGCCGCGTTGCGTGCGGTTGATGCGGGAGTGAATATCGAATTTCCTGATCCGGACTGCTACCCGAATCTCGTTCAACTCGTCCGGAACGGCGATCTGACAGAATCTGCACTTGACGAGCTGGTCGCCCCGCTCCTGAGGGCCAAATTCCGGCTCGGGCTGTTTGAGGATCCGTATGTCAATGAGAACGCGGCTGCCAATGAACAGAGGCTCGACAAAGACCGCGCACTCGCGTTGCGTGCGGCACAGGAGGCGATCGTCCTGCTGAAGAACGAGGGCAACCTCCTGCCGCTTACCCTGGGCCCACAGGCCACTATTGCTGTGATAGGCCCGAATGCGGATCGGACGCTGCTCGGCGGATACAGCGGGGGGCCGACATATAACACCACCGTTTTGCAGGGCATCAGGGAGAGAATAGGCGGAAGTGCCACTGTCCTCTACAGTGAGGGATGCAAAATTACCGTCGGGGGCTCCTGGGACGAAGACACGGTGACTGCCCCCGATCCGGCGGACGATCGGAAGTCCATCGCGCAGGCTGTTGCAACGGCGGAACAGGCGGATGTCGTCATCCTGGCGCTGGGAGAAAACGAACAGACCTCCCGCGAAGCCTGGAGTAAAGCCCATCTGGGCGACCGGGCCAGGCTGGAACTATTAGGCTTGCAATATGAATTGCTGAGCGCTATACTGCAAACGGGGAAGCCCGTTATCGTAGTGCTTTTCAGCGGGCGGCCCAACGCGATCACGTACATCCATGAGCATGTAGCCGCTGTTCTCGAATGCTGGTATCTCGGCCAGGAGACAGGTCGGGCCGTGGCAAATGTTCTGTTCGGGGATCGCAATCCCTCAGGAAAACTCCCGATATCCTTTCCACGATCCGCCGGTCACCTGCCCTGCTATTACAATCATAAGCCATCGGCGCGGCGCGGGTATCTGTTCGACGATGTGACGGCGTTGTACCCATTCGGCTATGGATTGAGCTACACGGCGTTCAGTTTTGACAATCTCCGCCTGGCGAATCCGGACATTCAGGTGAACGAATCGACTTTGGTGTACGTCGACGTCCGGAATGTCGGTGCCCGGGCGGGCGATGAAGTCGTCCAGATGTATATCCGTGATCGGGTCAGTTCGGCCACCCGGCCCGTGAAAGAGCTCAAGGGTTTTACAAAAATCCATCTGGAGCCGGGCGAGACAACGACCGTGGCTCTTGCGATCAGTCCAGACCTCCTGGCGTTCACGAACCTGGAGAAGGAATGGGTCGTGGAGCCGGGCGAGTTTGATATCATGGTGGGCAATTCCTCCCGGGATCAGGATCTTCGGACGATAGTGTTACATGTGCATGAGACGCGTCAAGAACAACTGAATCGGCAACCGGCAAATGTCCTACCCTGAAACGACAGGTGTGTCAGAATCGAGTGCGGCGACGGAGGGAAGGCTTTCGCTAGGGGAGAAGGTCGGATACAGTCTGGGTGATGCGGCGTCGAACATCTATTTCCAGACGTTCATTATCTTTCTCCTGAATTTCTACACCGATGTNNACGCGCTTCGGGAAATTCCGACCCTTTATCATTTTCTTCGCGGTTCCATTTGTGGTGATGGGCGTCATGACCTTCACCACTCCGGACTACGATGTCTCGGGAAAACTCATCTATGCATACATAACGTATAACCTGTTGATGGTGATGTATACGATCGTGAATGTGCCCTATTCGGCTCTCATGGCTGTGCTTACGCCGAATTCTCTCGAGCGCACTGAAATCTCGTCGTACAGGTTCGTCGCGGCGTTCGCCGGCGGACTCATTGTACAGGGCTCCACGATCTTCCTCGTCACCTACTTCGGCAAGGGGGATGACGCGGTGGGGTGGCCGTGGGCGATGGGATGCCTGGGCGGCCTAGCCCTGATCTTCCTGGTGATCACCTTCCTCACGACGAAGGAACGTGTGCAGCCGCCCCGTGGCCAGAAGGCGGATCTCAAGGGGGATCTCAAAGACCTGTTCGCAAATAACGCATGGGTGTTGATAGGCGGCGCGACAGTATTTCAACTCATCTTCATTGTCATGCGCAATTCTTCTATTGTCTACTATTTCAAGTACTATGTGTTGGACCAACAGCTGGATCTGTTCGGACAGACGATCGCGCTTCCGTATGCAACTTTCACCTCCTCGTTCCTCCTGACAGGAACACTGTTCACCATCCTCGGCGCCATCCTGACGAAGTGGATCTCCAGGAGGTTCGACAAGAAAAACACCTACACCGGCTGTCTGCTGATCAGTGTGCTCGGGAGTTGCGGCTTCTATTTTCTCGAACCGTCGAATGTTCTCCTCATCTATCTCCTGAATATTGTCATTTCGTTTGCCTGGGGGCCGGTGTCGGTTCTGCAGTGGGCGATGTATACCGATACGGCCGATTATTCCGAATGGAAGAATCATCGGCGCGCAACGGGGCTCATCATGGCTGCGTCACTGTTTACGCTGAAACTCGGATTGACGCTGGGAGGAGCGCTTGTCGGCTGGCTGCTCGGCTACTACGGCTTTGTGGCGAATCAGCCTCAGTCAGCCGAAACAATCGGGGGGATCATCTCCCTGATGAGTTTCGCGCCGGCGATCTTCGGGGGCGTGGGGGTCCTGCTTATGCTGTTCTATCCGCTCACGAATCCGATGATGGAGACTATAGAGAGAGAGTTGACAGCGCGGCGCCGGAATGGCGGAGTGGGAAATCCTGAACCGGTGGCAGAATGAAGAATTGCGTTGCACGGGCGGGCACGGGAGCCGCAACGGTGGTGGTCGCGGCTGTTCTGCTCCAGGGTTGCGCGAGGAAGACGGTCACCACGGGGGAGAAGATGCCGCTTCGGGATGCGTTCCGGGACCGGTTCCTCGTTGGCGCAGCTCTCAGCTCGGCGCAATTCTCCGGACGGGACACCCTGGGAGCGGAACTTGTCCGCGCCCACTTCAACAGCGTTACGCCGGAGGACGTGTTGAAGTGGGACTCCGTCCATCCTGAACCCGGGGTCTATGATTTTGACGGTCCGGACCGTCAAAATCATAG
>DKBG01000189.1 GCA_002451155.1 Ignavibacteria bacterium UBA6906 | reverse complement strand
ATACCTGTTCGAGAATGACGTTTTTTATGCTCGGGTGAATCGTGTTAATGACCGACACCGAACAGCCGCTGCAGGTCGATGCCTGCAACCAGATGATCGGGTAGTCCTTGACTGCATTTCCAAGCGCGGCGGCAAGTCGCGGCAGGAACGCCTCCGCAGCCTCGAGGGCCGCAGGGACCGCGATCGCCCACCGAATGAATTCTCTTCGTGATATTTCATATCCGTCCGACATGATGACTCCTTTCTCGTTCGATTGCAGAGCGTGCACCACCCCACGTCACATCCCGGTGCCGGCGCGCGTTCGAGCCCGGCATATTCAATCAGAGCAGCAGTCAGGTAGAACGGGAATGATCTACACCAGACGGAGGTGGCACGCAACCATAACCCGCTGGTGTTTCTACGGACGAGAGGGGAACGGAACAACAATAGGAGAGGAGAGACTAGACCAATGTGCACGAAGCATGTGCGTGCCAGTCACGCTGGCAGAGGAATGAACCGCGGACCTACGACATACGATCCGGTACGTAGACAGAGTTCAACGTCCAGAGAATGGTTCCGACCGTAATTGACAAATCATCCAAATCTATCTCCCGGCAAACCGATTGTCAATATGGAGAAACTCTACACTATCGATTGTCAGCATCCTCCCTCTTTTGGCGAGCATCGACTCCATGGGGACTGCAAAACCTTAGACACCCGCTCACCGTCTGGAGGTCCAGACCCGTTGAACACTCCCGACTCGAAACGCCTCTTGCTCATGACCTCAGCCTCGCTTCCCGGTGTATTCCCCCTCTGAGATCTCGCTCCAGGATGTCGGCAAAATCCCGCCGTAAGGGGGGGGGATCCCGCTCGACCTGCTTCGACCGAGCGCTGGCCTGGAACGGCTGAAGCGTACCTTCCCTGAACTGATGCCAGCACACGCCAAAATCAGGCAATACTGGCAACTTTGAGACGGGCAGTTTGTGTTTCTTGGGGGATTTCCTTAGTCTCCCGCAGAGAGAGATTTTCACTTGACCATCAGGAGGGCTGTTATGAAGACATACGAGCTTCGCGAAGTGGCTGAACCAAATCTCCTCCCCGATACCTTCCCCTACACTCTCCCGCCTATGATCCAGTTTGAAGGAAAGATCCAGGAGACCATCGACGGGAAAAACGTCGAGTTCGATCCGTCGGACGTCCGTACCAGGGACATTCACATTACCGACACAACGTTTCGCGACGGACAACAGGCCCGCCCGCCATACAAGAAGAATCAAATGGTTCGTCTCTACGAAATGCTCTCGCGGCTGGGCGGACCGAAAGGCGTCATCCGCCAGTCAGAGTTCTTCCTGTACACGAAAAATGACCGGGAGACCATCGACGCGTGTCGTGCACTCAATCTCAAGTATCCGGAAATCACCGGATGGATCCGGGCCAACAAGGGAGATTTCAGGCTTGTGATGGAGATGGGATTGAAGGAGACGGGGATGTTAACCTCCTCCTCTGACTATCACATCTACTACAAGCAGAAACAGACCCGGCAACAGGCAATGGATCAATATGTCGGGGTCGTCGAGGCCGCGTGGGAAGCAGGAGTTCGACCGCGATGTCATCTGGAGGATGTCACGCGAGCAGACTTAAAAGGCTTTGTGCTCCCGTTTGTCCAGAAATTGGAACGGCTGAGCGAAAAGGTACCTCCCGCGCTGAAAGTGAAGATTCGCCTGTGTGACACTATGGGATTCGGGATATCGTACCCGCAAGCGGCGGAACCACGGTCCATTCCAAAACTGGTCTGGAGAATGATTCACGACTGCGGCATCACACCGGACCGGCTCGAATGGCACGGCCACAATGATTTCCACAAAGTGCATATCAATGGAGCGACCTCCTGGCTGTATGGGCTCAACGCCCTCAACACCACCCTCTTCGGTTTCGGGGAGCGAACCGGCAATCCGCCGCTCGAAGGGGCGGTGATCGAATACGTCGCACTGAAAGGCGGCCTCAACGGGGTCAACCTCCAGGTGATCACCGAACTCGCAGAGTACTACGAGAAGGAGATCGGGACTCATCTCGCAACGAACTACCCGTTTGTCGGACGAGATTTCAATACCACACGCGCCGGCATCCACGCTGGCGGCCTCCGGAAATTCGAGCAGATCTACAACATCTTTGACACCACGGCGCTGTTGAACCGCCCTCCTCGGGTGTCGATCACCGACAAATCGGGGTCGGACGGCGTCGCCCTCTGGGTCAATGAATTCCTCGGACTGAAAGGCGACGACCGGATTAGCGTGATGAAGGTCGTGAAGATTTTTGAATGGGTGATGAACCAGTACGAGAAGGAGGGGCGGATGTCCTCGGTCACCGATGAAGAGCTGGAGGAGCAGGTGAAGATTCATCTCCCCGAATACTATGCCCGGCGGGCCAAGTCAACAACACTTGAGCACGCGTCCTGACTCACGACCTGTACCGGTCTGTGGAGGTTCAAACTGCAAGAGCCGTCGACATATGTCGGCGGCTCTCTGCCTTCTCCGGGCACGTCAGGAAGCGCACCCGTCCGCGCTAATCCGACATATGCCGAACCCTCGCCTCACGTCAGGATACAATCGTTTGACCCTCATAGCGCCGCGCGGGGCGAGGCCCGGAGGACAGCTCCCCCATATGATCTGGCCCCGGAAGGAACCACAGCAGTCCGGCGCTCCTCAAAACTGGAGTGCCCGTCCTTGGACTGGGAACGGCAAAGGCCCGGGCAAAGTTCACCGGGCCTGAATATATGCTCATCACGATCTTCCCCAGAGGGAAGTAGCGCTGCAACGGCACTAACCGATTTTTAGCGAGGATCGCTTAAGCCGTTCATTCAGAGCGCGAATGATCGCGGCATACTCTCTCTCGACCCGCTTCAGCTTCTGAATCGGTCTCCCGTTGTTGAGATTGATGACGATCGCACGATCCACCGCCAGTCGCCAGAACTCAATCCAGTAGAGGGCGCTGACTTTCTGCTCAGTCGTCTTGAGCCTGCGCAGAATCGTCCTGTCAATTTCCAGGGGGACGGGAAGCTGGAGACAACTCCCCTTGTATGCCCTTCCGAGTATTTTCATACGAGTTTCCCTTGAGATTGCATATCAAAAGATACCAAAATTCGGAGTGAATAGCCACTCCGGCACCCTCGGGGTACAACCCCGCAGCCGCGTATCGGCGAATGCGTCCCGGATCACCGGGAAGCGGGAATACGCACGGTCTCCCATGTCTGTAGTCGCCCACTTCTCGATATCAAAGACACCGTCGCTCTGACGTGAAAGAGACACAATCGACTGATTGGAATGATTGATTGCTATCCCGCCGGGCTGGAGTGGCTCACCCGTGAGAGCCGATTGTGATGTGCGGGGAAACCAGCCCCCCAAGTACTCTCCACTCTGGGTTAGAAGCCATGATCTCGCAATGCGCCCGATGCCGGAGAGGGAACGGTGGGAGTTTAAACAGAGTCCTCGTGACTACTGGAAATCAATCATCCTTCTCATTACACTACAATCGAGTCTTCCCCATGGACCACGCAGGATAACCCATGCCCCCGCAGAAAGACATCGCCGAGTCTCTCGCACGAACTAGGACGTACCTCACAGAAAGTCTGCTTCCCTTCTGGATTGAACGGTCTCCGGACTCTGGGTTCGGAGGGTTTCTTACCTACTTCGACCGCCACGGCCGGTCTACCGGAGAAACCGAAAAGACATTCCTTATGCAGATTCGCATGCTGTACACGATGGCGAGCGCCCACCGTGCGGGATACGGGAACGGCCGCTGCGCAGAGCTCGCCCGGATGGGAGCGGAATTTCTGCTTGAGCACTACTGGGACAACGAATACGGGGGGTGGTACTGGGTCGCGGACCGGGCCGGAACACCGACGGTCACCGACAAAGTGGGGTACGGACAGTGCTTC
>DKBG01000261.1 GCA_002451155.1 Ignavibacteria bacterium UBA6906 | reverse complement strand
GTCGGCCGGCGCGAGATTGACCGTAATCTTCCGACGGGAACAGGTGAACCCGCAATTCTTCATGGCCGCATTGACGCGCTCGCGGCTTTCGCGGATCGCCAGATCCGCCAGACCTACAATGGTGAAACCGGGGAATCCCTTTTCAATATGAACTTCAATTTCAATGATATATGCGGCGACACCATAGGTTGCCCCGCTCAAAATCTTTGTGAGCCGCGGGGGCTCGTGCGGTGAATCGTCATCGAACGTCATCTCGTGGGCGGGAGGACTCCCTACAGGTAATACTGCCTCCCCCCGACTTTTCCGTCGATCATTTTGGACAACTGCTGTCCGAAGGACGCCAGNNGATGCCATAGATGCCATGGATGCCGCAGACGCCCAGGACGGCCTGCAGAGGCGCCCGCCAAAGATGGCGCAGTGAAATAATCAGTCGGACAGCGGCGGATGTTTCAGGTGAAATGTGGTCGCGTCCTGGAACTTTTTCGCGACTGCAAGAAGTCTCCCTTCGTCAAAGAGTCGTCCGATGAACGTAATGCTGGTCGGCGAGCCCTCTTTCGTAAACCCGTTCGGGAGCACCACGCAGGGGTGCCCTGTCAGATTTGTGAGGAGCAGATTGTCCCCGCCATAGCTTGGCGCCAGGTAACAGTCGACGGTTGTCATAATCCGGTCCATCCCGGCTATCAACAGTGTCCGCAGACGATTCGCCTGAATATATTCGACTGCCGGTATCATTTGCGCGAGCCTGAATTCGTTCGGCCAGGCATTCTTGATCTGGCGGGCGAGCAGGTCATCCTTCCCGCTCCGCGTCAGCTCGTCGAAGGCGGCGCCCGCTTCCGCCATGAGGATAATGGAGAGCGGTTCAACCGGTATCGCAGGCAGCGCGATTGGAACCAGAATGGCTCCCAGCGCCCTGAGCGTGTCCAGCGTCGCGGCATCGTTCTCCCTGTTCACGCGGGCGCTGTCAAAATCATCCTTCAAATACCCGATTCTCATTCCATGGAGAGAAATTTCCGGAGAGTAGGTAAACGGAACGTCAAGGACTGTCGGGTCAATGCCGTCAGGACCATANNCTTGTCCATCGACCAGCTCAGCGCCATTGCCCCGGCCCTGCTCACACGGCCGTAGGTAGGCCGGAGGCCGGTTGTTCCACAGCGGGTCGACGGCGAGACAATCGATCCATAGGTTTCCGTGCCGATTGCGAACGCCACAAGACCGGCCGCCGTCGCCGCAGCGGATCCCGCGGAGGATCCGCTCGATCCCTGTTTGATGTTCCAGGGATTCCGGGTCTTGCCGCCAAACCAGACGTCGCCCGATGCCAGTTCACCCATGGTGAGCTTTGCCAGGAGCACCGCACCTGCCTCATCCAGACGCTTGATGACCGTCGCGTCCCGGTCAAAAACCTGATCCTTGTAGACAGCCGAACCCCAGGTCGTCGGTATTCCTCGTGTCGCCAGCAAATCCTTCGCCCCGTAGGGGATACCGTGAAGGGGCCCGCGATAGATTCCCCGTGCCAGCTCTTCGTCAGCCCTTCTGGCCTGCCGCAGAGCCTGGTCTTCCGTGAGCGTGATCACGCACTCAAGCCGGGGAGAGTACTTTTTTAGTCTCTTGAGATACATTTCAGTCAATTGAACCGACGAGATCTTTTTTGTCCGGATGAGTTCTGAAAGCTCTCCCACGGACGCGAAAGCGAGACTCTCAATCGTCTCCGGTGCGGAAACGCCATTCTGCTTGCTCTGAGATACAGATCCTTCTCCGGTTGGCAATCGAAAACCAGGCGGGAGAGAATTGAACAGGAGGGCCGGAAAGACGCTGTTGTCCGGACTGTTCTCGCGGATAATCTGATACTGCGCCCGACGTTCGGCCAGGCCCTCGAGCATGCTGTCCCGTTTCGCATCGTTGAATCGGAGGCCCAGCACGCGTTCCGCCGCCGCCACGGACTCGACCGTCAGGGAATCACCCGGCTGGGCCGGGAACGCGTGGACCGGCATTAGTGTTACACCAAAGAGCAGGCATAGACCGACAAGCGCAATTTTTCGATTGGTCATCGATACCTCCGGGGGGTGTGTGCGCAGGGGGTGGCAGGCGGGAATTTTCATCACGAGGCCACCCGTAGATGTTCACGTGAACGTCCCGAATGGGACGAATTGGAGATTCAAGTTTTTCCTTTTTTGTCCCGAATTTCGTAGACTACCACCACGTCATCCGGAATAGAGCAATGGGCAAGAAATCAAAAAGATCCGCGCGGTTCCTCTGCACGGCCTGCGGGGACGAGTTGAATGAATTCGCGTTCGACCCACGCGCTGACAATATGAAGGTTCTCGTTCAGGGATATGCCACCTGCCGGGAAACGGGCAAGCTTGCCGGGCTCTATTGCTCCAAGATGTATATTGCAGGGGGCGACGAGGCAGCTATTCCCCGCTCCAGCAAGAAAGCGCCTGCGAGAACAATCTCAGCGTTGAAAGCCGCAATTCTCACGCAGCTCGCCGCCGAGGACAAAACGGCCGCAAAGCCGCGACGTTCAAAATCCCGGCGCCCCAAAAAAGGCTGAGTTCCCCCACTCCAGATCTCCCCACCTGCCGATCCCTCCGCACCGCACACGGTTGTGCGGACTGTTGCCCCACAGTGAAACCGGTCGGGCGGGCTTCTCCTGGTTCTGAATGTTCAGTGACCTGCGAGTGAGGCGCGGATCTCCGTGATGCGTTTTCTGGCGTACTCGACGTGATGGACATACTGGGCGGGCTTCAGGTCGATGAACTTCTGGTATGAATGAATCGCCTCCTGGCGCAGTCCAAGACGGTCCTCCGCCATCGCACGGTTCAGCCATGCGGATTCATTCAAGGGATCGATCCCGATCGCTTTGTTCAGGTGGACAATCGCCTCCGTGAAATTCCCCATGCTGTAGAGCAGGTTTCCCTTGTTGTTCCACGCGGACGCATTGTGATGATCCGCCCGGATGGCGTTCCCGTAGCATTTCAGCGCCTCATCTGTTTTCCCCAGCTTCCGGTAGCACACGCCCATATTGTTCCACGCGTTCGTGTTACGTGATTCAAGGGCGAGGACCTTATCGTACCAGGCAATCGCCTCCTCAAGGTGCCCCAGGCTGGCAAGACTGAACGCTTTGTTGTAGAGTTCCCAGGCTTCGAGCTCCCGCGTCTCCTCCGGCACCACCACTTCCCCCGTCTGGCGTTTCATAAGTCCGTCCAGATCTTTCCGGAGTTCCTTAAAGGTCTGGTATCGCCGGCTCGGCTCCTTTTGCATGCAGCGCTGCGCAATGGGAAAGAGAGGAGACGCCAGTGGTGCGAGCACCGCTTCCGTATGAAGCCGGTGCATCTCACCCCACATCGTGCCGGCACTCTTTCCTCCGGCAGCCCGCATGGCTTCCCCGAACGGAAGTTTGCCACGGGAAGCGAGCTGGTACAGAACAACCCCAAAGCTGTAGATATCGCTTCGTTCATCGCAGCGCGCTGCGTTGCGGAACTGTTCGGGCGGCATATAGGAAGGCGTGCCGAAGCCCGAGTTGTCTTCCTGCAAAAACTTCCGCCGCCCGCCGGAGAGGTCGAACCGTTTCCGCACTCGTGACGCATCAATGACATCGGCGAAACCGAAGTCGGTGATTTTCACCACCTTGTCCTGCGTGATCATGATATTCGCGGGCTTGATGTCGCGGTGGCACCTGATGCCCCGCGAATGCGCGTACTCCATTCCATGGCAGAACTGGATCGCCCAGCGCAGAGAGAGACGGAGGTCGGGCGGATAGCGGGTGAGATATCCCTCAAGGGAATTGAGTCCCTCCTCGTTCGGGGCCACATATTCCATTCCGATGTAGAGCCGCCCCTCCAGCTCGTCGATGAAGTTTGCCGTCACCACATGAGGATGCCGCTCGAGGTGAATCCAGAGTTTCGCCTCCTTCCTGAACTGCTGCCTTGTCTCCTCATCCTGGAGGAAGGTATCTCTGAGCGTCTTCAGGGCATAGGCGCTGTCAGTCTCATGCGAGTAGACGAGGTACACGACACTGAAGCCGCCGATACCGAGGACGCCCAGCACCTCATACGTTTTGCCGATGAAATCACCCTTCTTGTACACCGCGCCCGGATGCTCGCCCGTGGCGTCCGGGACAACCAGTCGCGCGATCCGCTTCCGTGCGGCGTTTGTCCGGGGCTGCTCATCCTTCGGGGATTTTCTGAAGAGACCGAAAAAGCCTTTGCTCATAGTCCTGGTGTCTTACCTGGTGTCAGGGCGTATTCTCGTTTCGCGTCCTCAATATCGAATTTCTTCCAGAAACAGGCCATGGGGAGGTGCTGCCATTCCCGCCCGTCGGCGGTCGTGCGCGTCCATGACTGCCCGAAACTCCTCGACAGGGATATACCCGCGTCCGATATCCACCATGGTCCCGACAAGCGCGCGCACCATACCATGCAGGAAGCGGTTCGCACGGACCTCATAGGTGATAGTCTCCCCCACCTGCATCCAGGCGGAATGAGTCACCGCGCATCGGTAATGGTGGACCTCCGCCGCATACTTGCAGAACGACTCGAAATCGTGATCCCCCACGATCAGAGCGGCCACATCGTTCATTGCGCGAAGGTTGAGGTCGTATCGGACATGCCATTGATATCGGCGGTAGAAGGTGGAGGGTGTCAGAGCGATGAAGTACCGGTAGGTGCGTTCCCTGGCATCGTACCTCGCGTGAAAATCCGCGGGCGCCTCCTCAACGGATCGGACGTAGATATCGTCGGGCAGAATCCCGTTCAGTGCGGTAAACAGAGACCCGCACCCGAGGGAGGACTGTGTCCGAAAACTCGCGACCTGGCCGCGCGCGTGGACACCCGAATCAGTTCTCCCCGCCCCGATCAGGTTCACGGAGTCCTGGAGAACCTGGTCAAGGACCTTCGAAATTTCCTCCTGCACGCTTCTGCCATTCGCCTGCGCTTGCCAGCCGACGAAATCGGTCCCGTCATACTCGATGATCATTTTCAGCGTGCGCGTCAAGGGTCAGAACCCCTTTTGAACCGTCACCATAATTCCATGGGGATTCTCAACTCCTCCGAGCACCCGCGCGCCGAATTCCACATCCCGCAAAGCGGCGTCGATCGCCGAATTGTGCACAACGGCCGCCCGTCCCGCGTTGATCGCGCTCGCAAGATGGTTCACGAGAACCGCCGCGATCACGAATTTCTGGTTATTGTACATCTGTTCCGCGGAGACACGGCGAGCATCGAACGTCTTTCTGGATGCGTCGGAATCCCACTGCCATCCATACCCCGCCGCCGGGTCATAGAGTTTCTCCGGCTGACGATCCTGCAATTTTTTCCGATTGTACTCATCGACGGAGTTGAAGTTTCCGACATCGACAAAGAACTGATCATTTTTCCCGGCAAGATTCACACCGGCGTAGGTCGCGGAGAAGGTCCTCGCGTCATCCCGAAGCGAGTTGGCATAGACGTCAAACGCCGCGTAGGTGAGCCAGAGAATCCCTTCCGCCAGAAGGAAGTATTTTCCGGAACTCGAGAAAGACCCGGTGTAGACCTCCCCCATTCCGGGGAGAAGCAGCGAATAGAGCGCCGCGAGGCCGGTGGATTTCTTCTCCCCTACCACAATTGTGGAGTCCTGGTCCAAGAATAAGGCGGGATTCTCCTCAAGCGACTTCAGCCCGAAGAGCTCTGTTCGGATTTCCGCACTGGTGAGCGGCGGGTGTGCCAAGTTCTGGGCACGCATGAGGGAGGTGAGGAAAAGGAGACACACCGCTGTCCACCGGATTGCTGACATGCTCGGACCTCTTGAACCGTGAAACGTGTTCGTTGCGTGGTCGATCTTCTGTAGCAACGGATCCGATAGTCAGGGTCTCCCTTTTCGTTTGAGCCTGGTGAACAGATCGCTCCAGCTTCCGTCGAAAACCATGACCGGAACACCCAGCTGGCGTTCGAGGCCGGCGACCGTCGAATCATCCAGGAAAAGGCCGTCGGCGTTCAGAACATCGGGAGGGAGGAGAACCAGATCGCCACAGTCTTTCCCGTTCAGGCTGGAATATATGCATTTCCCCGAAAGAAGTCCAGCAACGGTGACGCTCCGGCCGAAGAGGATGTTGGGAACCACGGCAAGCTCGATCACAAGTCCCCTGATTCTGTTCAAGCGCGGGACAACGGATGCTGCCATGAAACCGGCGGCGAGCTCAGCCGTCACCAGTGTCACTCTTGTCCGCCGCGGCAACCTCAGCGGGAAATGACGCGCTTCCCGCTGGAAATTCATGAGGAATGAGCGGACGAGTCCGACCCCGTTCTCGATTTGAGGGAATCCGTCATAGTACCGCCCCGGCGGAATCGGCCGGCCCGCCAGGATGAAGAATTCATCTGAGGGATAGACGAAGTTCCGCCCGATCTCTTTGCGAAATCGATCCTGCCATACCTCCACTGTGTCGATCAGCGCGGATGCGTACTGCGCGTCCACCCTTCCGAGCCGGAAGAGGCCGAACCGGTGGTCGGTAAGGCCAACCGGGACAACAGCGAGCGAGAGAATCCGTTCGCGAAACTGATAGAGGTCCAGCACCGTCTTCTCAAGCACCGCACCGTCGTTTATCCCGGGGCAGAGAACAATCTGCGTGTGCATGTCGATGCCGTTTTCCTTGAGATAGCCGATCTTCTCGAGGATGCGGTCGTCTTTTCGCAGGCCCATGAGCTGCTTGCGGACGTCATAGTCTGTTACATGCACGGAAATGTACTGCGGCGAGAGACGCTGGTCCACGATCCGTTTGAGGATCGCCGGGCCTGCGTTGGTCATCGTCGTGTAGTTGCCATACATAAACGAAAGCCGGTAATCGCCGTCGCGGAAGTAGAGCTGCTGCCGCAGCCCGGCCGGGTTCTGGTCGACGAAGCAGAAGATACAATCGTTGCCGCAGGAGAGGATTTTCATCTCCTCCAGCTCAATTCCGAGCGCCTCGCCCTCTTCCTTCTCGATGTCATAGATCGTGACGTCCCCGTTACGCGCCACTTTCACGGAGATATCCCGGTCCGCCTCATTGAACCGGAGGTCGATGCTGTCGTTGATCCGGCGGCCGTTGATTTCAAGGAGTTCATCACCGGGCTGCACGCCCAGTTCGTTCGCTATGCTCTCTGGTTCGACGGCAATGATCTTCATCTGGTGACGCCTTCCGGCACGAGTGCGCCGGTGCAGAGTTCACCGTCTGATCCGGAGATGTTCACGCGAACGATCTCATTTTCCTGCGCCGCGTCGGCGGGGAGGGAGACCCGGATATAGGTATCGGTAAACCCCTCCAGTCGTCCCGGCTCACCGTTCCCTTCGACCAGGACATCGAAATTCCGTCCGATCGCCGAGCGGTAAAACGCTTCCCGCTTCTTCCGGGAGAGCAGGCGAAGCATTTCATTCCGCCGGAAGCGGGTTGAGGGATCGACCGGCGCGCCCATGTCCGCGGCGGGCGTACCGGGGCGTTCCGAGTATGTGAACGCATGCAGGTAGGAAACAGGGAGTTCGGTGAGAAACCGGTAGGTGTTCTCGAAATGCTCATCCGTCTCGCCGGGAAATCCGGTGATGACGTCCACGCCGATCCCCGCATCGGGAAGGGTATCGCGGACAGCGTCAATGAGTTCGCGGTACTGACCGGCTGTATACCGGCGCCGCATCAGCCGGAGAATCTGGTCAGAACCGCTCTGGAGAGGGATATGGAAGTGCGGGCAGAGCTTCCCGCGATTTTTCGCCATCTCGATGATCTCGGGCGAGAGGAGATTGGGTTCAATTGAGCTGATTCGAATCCGGTCCAGTCCCTCAATCACCTCCAGGGCGCGGAGCAGGATTGCGAGGGAGGAACCGGTCTTCCCGCCGTAGTCTCCCACATTGACCCCGGTCAGGACAATTTCACGGTACCCTGCCAGAACCAGCGCCCGGGCCTGCCGCACAGTTTCGTCGACAGACTGGCTGCGGCTTCCGCCGCGCGCGAGCGGTATCGTGCAGAAGCTGCATGAGTAATCGCAGCCATCCTGGACCTTCAGGTACGCGCGCGTGCGGCCACTCGCCTCGGTCGAGAAGGCCGGGCCAAAATCATTCACTCCGGAGATCTCCGACACATGGACGCGCGGCACATGTGTTTTGGCAAACTCACCGGCGAAGCGGAAAAGATCGAACTTCTCCTTCGCTCCCAGCACCAGGTCCACCCCGTTGATGGACGCGACCTCTTCCGGCTGCAGTTGCGCGTAGCATCCCGTCACGATCACGTACGGGTTCTCTCCCGTCCGCAGTGCGCGGCGGATCATTTGCCGGCATTCCCTGTCTGCCCGCCCGGTCACGCTGCAGGTATTGATCACGCAGACATCCGCCGGCAAGCCGAACTCGACCAGTTCGAATCCGCGCTCAAGGAATTGCTGCCCGAGTGTCGCGGTTTCAGCGTAGTTCAGCTTGCAGCCAAGAGTATGGAGTGCGACGCGCGGCATAGGCTGTCAAAAAAAGGGAGCTGCCCGCTGGACAGGCAGCTCCGGTTTTTGGCTACAGACCCCCGTATCAGTTTTCGGTTGGGATCGTTGTGTCGTCCAGGGGAGCTTGCCCGGTGATGGTCGCCGAGTCTCCGATCGTGGACGTCGGAAGCTTGTGCTCCGCCATGTAGTCCTCAAGGATCTTCGACTCTTTCCCCTTGAGGAATTCCGTCGCGGAGAGCACGATCTTTTTGGCGTCCTTATCGAACTCCACAACCTTCAGCGGAAGCGGATCGCCCACCTTGAATTTTTCGGCGATGTTCTTCACCTGCGTGGTAGCAAGCTGAGACACCGGAACGAACCCATCGACGCCGAGCGGAAGCTCGACGATGACGCCTTTTTCGATAATGCGGACGATTTTCCCTTCCACTTCAGTTCCCACCCGGTACTGGTCGCCGAACTTATCCCAGGGATTTTCGTCGATCTGCTTGTGTCCGAGCGATATCCGCCGCTGATCGACATCGACGCCGAGGATGATCACTTCAATCTCGTCGCCCTTCTTCACCATCTCACCGGGGTGACGTACTTTCTTGGTCCAGGAGAGATCCGAAATGTGGACGAGACCGTCCACGCCCTGTTCCAGCTCGACGAAGACGCCGAAGTTCGTCAGGTTCCGCACGACACCCTTGTGTCTGGACCCGACCGGATACTTCTGCATCAGTGTCAGCCAGGGATCCGGCTCCAGCTGTTTGATGCCGAGGGAGAGCTTCTTGGCGTCCTTATCAAGGCTCAGGATGACCGCGTCGATCATCTGTCCCATCGACACTACCTGGGACGGGTGCTTGATATGCTGCGTCCAGCTCATCTCGGAAATATGGATGAGGCCTTCGATCCCTTTCTCGATCTCGACAAACGCGCCGTAGTCTGCCAGCGATACCACCTTGCCGGTGACCTTCGTCCCCACCGGGTATTTGTCCTGAATGTTCTCCCACGGATGCGGCTGCAGCTGCTTGTATCCGAGCGAGATGCGTTTCTTTTCCTGGTCAAAGTCGAGAACAACCACGTTGATCGTCTGGTCAAGCTTCACGATCTCCGACGGGTGGTTGATCCGGCCCCAGGAGAGGTCTGTGATGTGGACGAGTCCGTCCACGCCCCCGAGATCCACAAACACGCCGAAGTCGGTGATCGCCTTGACCGTTCCTTCCAGGATTTGTCCCTTCTCGAGGCTTTCCAGGATCGCCTTTCGCTGGCCGGACATCTCTTCCTCAACGAGGACCTTATGGCTGACCACGACGTTTTCAGACGGGTGATTGATCTTCACCACCCGGAAATCAAGGGTTCGGCCGATGAACGCGTCAAAATCACGGACCGGACGGACGTCGATCTGGGAGCCGGGGAGAAATGCGTCGATTCCGAGAAGATCGACGACGATTCCGCCTTTGATGCGGCGAACGCAGCGGCCCTGCAGGACTTCGCCGGTGTCGAACGCCTTCGTGACGCGTTCCCAGACGCGCATGAAGTCCGCACGCTTTCGGGAGAGCACAAGCTGCCCGTCTTTGTTCTCCACACTCTCGAGGAAGACCTCGATCTCCTCACCGATCTTCAAGATATCCTTGTTGGTGAACTCGGCGATGGGAACGGTGCCTTCTGATTTAAATCCGATATCGACCGAGACGTTGCTTTCGCCGATGGCCACAATCCTGCCCCGAACGATTTCGCCCTCGCTGATTTTCCCGAGGGTTCCTTCGTAGAGCCGCATCAGATCGTTGTATTCGGATTCGTTGTACTCCCGGTCCTCAATCGCCAGGCGGCGCTGGTACCCGGATTTTCCCAGTTGTGCGTGAGTCGACGTCGTGCTTTCGTCAGCCATTACCCCTCCTGCTGTGTGACATACCGTCCCGATTTTCTCCCGGGACAATCCTCCGGCTCGCGTCCTGCAGCGCCGTCATCGATCCGCCGCCTGACGTCCCGCCGGAAGAGAATGCTGTGTTGAGTGTGATTTGTTGTCTGTTGATGACGGTGAATACCTCTGAATGACTTCTTTCGCCTGCTCCATCAGCCAGTGAGGCGTTGAGGTCGCGCCGCTAATTCCGACTGAGGAGACTCTCTCAAACCATTCCCGCCTGAGTTCCGACGGCGATTCCACGAAATACGTCCGCGGGTTCGCCTCGCGGCAGATCTCGAACAGGACTTTTCCGTTTGATGAATTCCTGCCCGCGATAAAAACCATGACTTCATTTGCCGAGGCGAACTCCCTCAGCTTCTTGTCACGGCCGGAGACCTGCCCGCAGATCGTATCCTTCGCGTGAAACTCGATGGCCGCTTCTTCGAATGTCCCGACTTCAAATTCTTTGATCTTCTCCCGGAGCGTCCGCGCAATTTCATAGAATGTCGGCTTGTCCATCGTGGTCTGGGAGAACAGGACTGTTTTCCGGCCCGGGTCCACGAGCGAGGTTTCCTGCACCGACGTGATCACCACGGCTTCGCCATTCGTCTGCCCGACAAGGCCGACGACCTCAGCGTGGTCCTTCTTCCCGAAGATGACGACCTGGTACCCTCGTTCATAAAACTTCCGGATCCGCTCCTGGACTTTTGTCACCACAGGGCAGGTTGCATCGATCAGGGTGATGCCGAGGCTGCGCGCCCGCGCATAGGTCGCGGGTGGTTCTCCGTGCGCACGAATCAGCACCTTCTTCCCTTTCAGCCGGTCAAAGTCCGCGTGCGTGACCGTCTCGAGGCCCTTGGTCCGCAGCCGCTCGATCTCCATCGGGTTGTGGATCACGGGGCCGAGCGAGTAAAGTTCGGGTGTCCCCTGCATCTCCTCTTCAGCGATCTCCACCGTGCGAACGACCCCCCAGCAGAAACCCGCATGTCGGTCGACCGTCACCTTCATGATGCGTCCATCGCCTTCATTGTTTCGCGAACGCGTTCCACCACCAGCTCCACCTGCTCCTCGATTGATCGGTCTGACGTATCAACTACGATCGCATCCGCAGCTTTGCGCAGCGGGCTTTCCGGCCGGGTGGAATCAAACCGGTCGCGTTCTTCGATCTCGCGTTTCAGCTGATTCAGACCCGCCTGAACACCCTGCATCCGGAGTTCCTCCATCCTTCTGCGGGCGCGGGCGTCAATCCCTGCAATGAGAAAGAACTTACACTCCGCGTCGGGAAATACCACCGTCCCGATATCCCGACCTTCGAGAACGATTCCCCCCTCGCGGCCGAGGGAACGCTGTTCCCGTACCATCGCCGCTCTGACCGGTCCGAGGCTGCTGACGGCGCTCACCGCACGGGTTACTTCAGGACCGCGAATGAGATCGGTGACATCCTCTCCGTCGAGCAGAACAGCCGGCTGCGTGTTGCCTTGCCTGAGTTGCACGCGCGTGGTATCCATCAGGCGCGCGATTGCCTCAACGTTGTCCGGCTCAATTCCCGATCGCAGCACCTTAAGCGTCACCGCCCGGTACATTGCGCCGGTGTCCACATGAATATATCCAAGACGCTCCGCGACAAGTCGTGCCGTTGTGCTTTTGCCCGAGGCCGCGGGGCCGTCGATGGCGATCACCAGCTTTCGGGGGTGCAAAGTACCTGTTCTCTCCGAGAGTATTAATATAGCGTTTTCCCTAGGGAAACACAACCTTTTGAGAAGTCAGGCTCGATTCCTATATTGCCTCAGGAGGGGACCCGGGTGCGAAAGCTCACGAATGATGAAATCCTGGCCAGGAGGTTAAAAAAGCAGGCGATCTCTGAGGCGGACAGGAACCCGATCTATGGGTTTCTGGACAATATTCGAAGCCTGTACAATGTCGGGTCGATTTTCCGGACCTCTGACGGTGCGATGATCCGCGGATTGTATTTAACAGGGTACACCCCCCGCCCCCCGCGGCCGGAAATTGCCAAAACGGCGCTCGGATCCACTGAAACGATCCCGTGGGAATTCTACAGAGATCCGCTGGAGGCGCTGGCGGATGCCAAGGGAAAGGGGGTAAGGATCTGCATCCTGGAGCAAACGACGGCCAGCCGCCCCTACTATTCATTGACGCGCGCCGATTTCCCCCTCTGCCTGATCGTAGGGAACGAACTGACGGGAATCACCCCGTCGCTCGTCGCTGCCGCCGATCTGGCCGTTGAGATCCCCATGTTCGGGACAAAACACTCTCTCAATGCCGCGGTAGCCTATGGCATAGCGGTGTTCGATCTGATCCGAATCTGGAAAAACGGCGGCTGACCGGGGTCTGTTCCTGTTGAACCGGAGTCCGCTCCCCTCCCGTTATGATCGCGATACGTCGTACGCCAGCGTGAAGAAGTCCCGCTTCTCCAGTGTATGGATGCGCACGACTCCCGCCCGGACAAGGGACACAAGTATTCGCGCCGCGCGCTGTTCCGAAATGTTTACCAGCCTGCTGAATTCCCTCGTTGTGATGCGTTCATTCTCGTCAAGATACCGGAACAACCGTTTTTCATTTTCCCCCAGTTCGAACCGCATCGGCGGAGCGTCCGGACGTTCATCGCGGAGGATCTTGACAACCTCCTTACTCGCCATCAGCGTTTTGTCCTTCACCCGGATATACACCCGTGTCGCATCGTCCCCGTGACTCTGTCCGTTCCCGTTCCCATTCCCATTGCCGTTGCCGTTGAGCTCACCGGCATAGGTGTGGGGTTTGTCGTCGCTTTCCGGGACGTATGCCACGATGACGTCTTTGCCATTAAACGGAACAATATCGATGTCGGGCTGGATCTCAGGAGAGCAGAGAAATGCTCCCGCGTGCCGGATAAGATCAACTTCACTCTTTTCGCTTTCGACTCCGATGATCGATCCGTCATCGTCCACGCCGAAGAGGATGTACCCTCCACGCGTGTTGGCGAACGCGACAAGCGCACGTGCGATCTTCTCCGGCGTAGAGACCTTTCGCTTGAACTCCACCTCAAATCCCTCACCTTCCTCGATCAGGCGCAGCACATCTTTATAGTCCATTGTGGGAACCCCCATCTGTGGCTGTTGAATCCGTCTCGTCAATGTCCGCGGGTTCAGGTTCCGTCTCGCTTGATGACACCTCTTCGGGTTGTGATTGTGGAATATAGTTCCTTGCCGCCATGCGCGTCAGGACCACGCGTGTCCTGTACGACACCCAGCGCGTATCCGAATCCGGGCGATGACGCAGCGGGCTCGGGATCACCGCCGCGCAGCGAGCCGCTTCCTCCAGCGAGAGCGCGGAGGCGGGTTTTCCGAAATACGTTTGAGCGGCAGACTCAATTCCAAAAATCCCCTTCCCCCACTCAATGTTATTCAGATACAGCTCGAGGATCCGCGTCTTGCTCAGGTGTCGCTCGAGCAGGAGCGTGATGAGTGCCTCTTTCGCCTTTCGGAGGGGGTCTCGTGATGTGGAGAGGTAGAGATTCTTGGCCAGCTGCTGCGTGATGGTACTCCCGCCCCGGGCAACGCGCCGTTTCTCAATGTTCTTTTCGATGGACTCCTGCACCTCGTACCAGTCGAACCCCCCGTGCGTCCAGAATGTCCCGTCCTCCGCCACGACTACGGCGTTCACGACATATTTCGGGAGCCTGGAAATCGGTACCCAGCGATGCACGATTCGCAACGATTTCCCCTCCGCCGCCGCTTCATCGATCCGTTGCCGCATCAGCGCTGTTTCGGACGGACTTACCGTTCTGAGGTCCGGGATACCGAACCAGGGTATTGTGGCCAGCTCATAGACAAGGAATGCGAGGAAGAGGGTCAGGATTGTTTTGATCTTGTGTGCCCACATCCATCGGGCGAGGTGCCAGCCTCCGCGGCGCTGGCCGGAATCACCGGTGCCCGGTTCGGAATTCTCCGGACGGTCGCCCGTCCCGTTATCCAGGTTGTCCTGAGTCACCTGTCGTTCAGCGCTCCTGGTGGCTCTCCAGAAATCCCTGGAGAAGGATTCGTGCGGCCATCTCGTCGACCCTGCCTTTTTCTCTCCGCTTCTTCCGCTTCATGCCTCCGGCCAGAAATGCCCGTTGCGCATCCACGCTTGTGAAACTCTCATCCCAGGTCTCGACCGGGACGGGCACTACAGCCCGCAGCTGCGCACAAAACGCTTCGATCTCTTTCCCTTTTGCACTGATGCCCCCGTCCGGCGCATAGGGCATTCCCACCACGATCAGGGTCACATCCCTCTCCTGCACTATCCCCGCCAGCCGTGCCAAAAGCAGCGGGCCGGTATCGAGGGTCCCCGCCCCCTGCGAGATGACACGGAGCGGATCGCTCACCGCGAGGCCCACCCTCCTGCTCCCATAGTCAATACCGAGAATACGTCCCGGGTCGGGCATGCACTCCTACTCCTCAAACCGTTCCGAACGCTTGATCCCCTTGATGCGCCGGATCCGTTCGAGGACCTTGTTCAGATGGTCCGTGTTCTGGACGTTGAGTATGAAGGTCCCCTCGAACATGCCGCTCGACGAGTCGATGTTCACGCTTCTGATATTCGTGTTTACGTAGGACGAGATGGCCTGCGTGATATCGTTCAGCATTCCCGGCCGGTCGTCGCCCGATATGCGCACGCCCGCGACGAACATCACGCCATTGTTCGACGGCCACTGGACATCCACGATCCGGTTGTTTTCGACCTGCATCATCAACTGGATATTTTTGCAGCTTCTCCGGTGAATCTTGATCCCTTCTCCCGTGGTAACAAACCCGACCACGTCGTCGCCGGGAATCGGCTGGCAGCACTTCGCATAATTGTGCATGTAGCGGTCCTGGCGGCCCTCCAGGACAATACCGCCGCCCGCGACATCCCGCGCTGAAGTGAGAAACTTGTTGAACAGTCCGGTCAATCTTCCCTCATCCGGCATGACCGGATGCGGGTGCCGTTGGTCATCGATGATCGTGGTGATGATCTCATCAGGATCGATCTTCCCCTCTTTGATCCCGATGAAAAACGCGGTCGTGTTGTCGATCTTGCGGTCAGTCAGAAACTTCGCCAGGTCGTCGTTATTGATCGAGATCTTCGCCTTCTTCACCCGCTTCTCCCAGATCTCCTTCCCCGAATCCGCAGCCTTCCGCTGTTCCTCCCTGATCCACCGGCGGATGTGCGATTTTGCCTTGTGTGTAATGACAAACTTCTCCCAATCGGGGTTCGGGGTCTGGGACTTCGACGTGAGAATCTCGACCTGATCACCGCTCCGGAGGAGCGTATCCAGGGGAACGATCCGACCGTTGACTTTTGCGGCGATACAGTGATCGCCGACTTTCGAGTGAATCTCATAGCCGAAATCCACCGGCGTAGACCCTTTAGGCAGGATCTTCAGATCTCCTTTGGGAGTGAAGAGATAGATTTCATCCTGATAGAGATTCAGCTTGAAACTCTCCATCAGTTGCTGGGCGGGGGCCTGCCCCTCTGCGGCGGTCTCAAAAATCTCACGAACCCAGGTCACCCAGTTGTGCAATTCCTCATCGATCGCCACGTTTTCCTTATACATCCAGTGAGCTGCGACGCCCCTTTCCGCCACTTCGTGCATCCCCCGGGTCCGGATCTGCACCTCCACCATCCGTCCCTCGGGCCCGACGACGGTGGTGTGAATCGACTGGTACCCGTTTTTCTTCGGCACCGAGATGTAGTTCTTGAACCGTTCTGGATTTGGAATATACGTGTCGGCGACGATTCCGTAGACAGCAAAGCAATCGTTGTTGTCCTCCGTATCGAGGATGAGGCGCACGGCAAAGAGGTCGTAGATTTCCTCGAGCGGCTTGTTCCGCTTCACCATCTTATTGTAGATGCTGTAGAGGTGCTTCGGCCGCCCGCTGATCTCAAATTTGTACCCCACCTCCCGGAGCCGTTTCTCAATCGGTTGGGCGAATTTTCTGATATAGTGCTCACGCTCCCGCCTCCGGGATTTCAGGTCGCGGGCGATCGCATCGTATGCTTCACGGTTGAGATACTTGAACGCCAGGTCTTCCAGTTCCCATTTGATATTCGCCAGGCCGAACCGGTGCGCGAACGGCGCATAAATTTCGAGTGTCTCCTTTGCCAGCCGCTTCTGTTTTTCAGATGAGAGGTACTCAAGCGTGCGCATGTTGTGGAGGCGATCGGCAAATTTTACCAGCATGACCCGAACATCGTCAACCATCGAGAGCAGAAGCTTGCGATAGTTCTCTGCCTGTGTCACCTCGTGGCTCTTGAAAATATCCGAGATCTTCGTCGCCCCATCGACGATGTCAGCGACGTCATCGCCGAATTCTGCCCGGATATCGTTGACGGTGTATTCAGTGTCCTCCGCAACGTCGTGCATGAGTGCGGCCGCGACCGAGACATCGTCCAGCGGAATCTCTTTCGCGACGATCTTCGCTACTTCGTAGGGGTGGTCAAAGAATGGTTCGCCGGAAGCCCGGATGTCGTGGCGGTGCGCGTTGAATCCGAACTCGAACGCCCGTCGAATGAGGCTTTCGTCTGTCTTGGGCAGATTCTTCTGGCAGATCAGAAGAAGGTCGTCAAGTTTCTTTTTGAACTTCTGGTTGGTCATTCCCGCCGGGTTCCCCCCTTATCTATCAGAACACGTCCAGAGGGTCTTGGGTTCGCCGCGTCAGAAACGGTCAAAGCTAGGTAACCTCTGGCAATATAGACGCTTACCGAGGGATTGTCAAGCAGAGGATGAGAGATCGGTACACCGGAGGGTTCGCGCGCCGAGATTCGATGATCGGAACCGGTCAATCGGTCCCGAAGATCCTGTCGCCGGCATCTCCCAGTCCCGGAAGGATGTACCCCCGGTTGTTCAGCCGACGATCGAGGACAGTAGTAAAGATCGGGATATCCGGATGATTCCGGGTTATGAGGCGCACCCCTTCGGGCGCGGCAAGGAGCGTCACAAACCTTATGGCACGTGCCCCCTTCTCCTTGAGAAACGACAGGGCTGCCGAGCCGCTCCCGCCGGTCGCCAGCATCGGGTCGAGAAGCATCACAACGCTTTTCCGCAACCCGCGGGGGAACTTCGAATAGTAATCAACCGGCTGCAGGGTCTGTTCGTTTCTATAGATCCCGATGTGGCCGACCCTCGCCTCCGGGATGACATCAAGGAATCCTTCAAGCAGTCCCAGCCCTGCGCGGAGGACCGGAACGATCACAACATCTTGCGCCAAGGCATGGCCCGATGTCCGTTCCAGAGGAGTCTTGACATTCAGGGATTTCAGTCGCAGATCCCGGCTGACCTCAGCGGCCAGGATCATCGCAATCCTCTTCAGCACGACGCGAAAGACCGGATCAGGGGTGTCTCGATCCCGGAGAATCGTGATATCCCGTTTGATCAGAGGATGTTCGATCAGGGTGAGGTTTTTCATACAAGGCTCCAGTCCGGGCACCGAGGTGATTACTTCCTCTTGAACGAGAGAACGAGGGGAACGCCCGTGAAGCCGAAACGTTCCCGCAGGCGTTTTTCCAGGTAGCGTTTGTAGTTGTCCTCGACCAGCCTCGGATCGTTGCAGAAAAACGCGAAGACCGGAGGCTTCTCTCTGACCTGCGTCATGTAGTTGATTTTCAACTCCTTGCCCGACCGCGTGCGTGGTGCGACCGCTTCGATATCCGCCCGCAGAAGTTGATTCAGTTCGCCCGTCGGGATTCGTTTTCGTTGTTCCGCATCGACAGCTTTCGCGATCTCAAGGACCTTGTAGATCCGCTGTTTGTTGAGCGACGAGATGAAAATCACAGGGAAGTAGGAATAGACTCGAAGTTTCTCCTGGAGGGCATGTTCAAACAGAGAGGCTGTTTGCGAGTCCTTTTCGATCAGATCCCACTTGTTCACGGCGATCACCCCGCCCTTTCCCTTCGCGGCGACGGTCTCGATTATCCGAAGGTCCTGATGTTCGGGTCCGGCCTTCGCGTCAAGCAGGATGATAGCTACGTCACAGCGTTCAATGCTCTTAATCGTGCGTACCGCGCTGAAGAATTCGACGCTCTCCTGAATCCTGCTCCGCCGCCTGAGTCCGGCAGTGTCTACCAGGAGCAGCTCCTCCCCATAGTATTTCAGAACGGCGTCGATGGGATCCCGCGTGGTCCCAGGAATATCGGTAACGATATGGCGTTCTTCCTTGAGGAGCGCGTTGACGAAGGAGGATTTCCCGACATTCGGCTTGCCGATCACGGCCAGTTTCAGGCGCGGATCCGGAGCCTCTCCTGATTCCCGGGCCTCCCGCGTCAGGAGATCGAGCAGATCGCCGATCTTCCGCCCCAGCAGCGCGGAGGCCGGAACAGGATCGCCAAGTCCCAGGCGGTAGAACTCTCCGAGCATTCCCTCCCTGGCATCGTGGTCGACCTTATTGACGACGAGCAGGACCTTCTTCTGTGCCCTCCGCAGAATGTCGGCAATGTCGCTGTCCTGCGGATGGAGGCCGGCAAGACCATCGACGACAAAGAGAACCAGATCCGCTTCCTCGATCGCAACCTGGGCCTGCTCCCGGATTGCTGTTTCGAACACATCTTCAGATTCGGGGACAAACCCGCCGGTGTCGATGAGAGTGAAACGCTTGCCGGCCCACTCCGTTTCGGCGTAGTGGCGGTCACGGGTTACGCCCGGCAGGTCATGGACTATCGCATTACGCTGTCCGATGAACCGGTTGAACATCGTCGATTTCCCGACATTCGGGCGACCGACTATTGCAACGAGCCATTGTGACATGCGATTCCGGTCTATGAATACGCAAAGATACGAACAGGGGAGTCGAGTTACAAGGAGAGCGGGTGTGTTGGCGGGTCACTCCGGGGAGGGTCGCGCGACGAACTGCCGGATTGCGGCAAGCGCTTCGGTAAACTCCTCGAACCCCGCCGACTTTGAGATGTAGGCCGACGCGCCGAATTGCTCCGCGACCGCCACATCCTCCGGCCGCGTGGACGAGCTGACCACAACGACGGGGATGTCTTTCAGCCGAGGATCTTCCTTCATCCTCCTC
>DKBG01000242.1 GCA_002451155.1 Ignavibacteria bacterium UBA6906 | reverse complement strand
GAAAACGGGCGGCTCCTGAAACTCGGCAAAGTGCGACTCTCCCTCTTGCCCGGTCTGCTGGGACAAGGCGGCAAATTCCGCCAGACGTTGAACCTCCGGGAGGGGTGGATCGAGATCCGGACCGGCGAGGGAGGAAATGCCGTCGTCTGCAGGATCTGGGTCGACGCCCGCCATCCGGTGATCGATGTCGACATCGAGAGCCGTCGGCCCATCCAGGCGACTGTATCGCTTGAGGTGTGGCGACGGACCCGAAGGCAGATTGAGCGGGAAGACGAGTCCCATTCCGCCTATGGTCTGCACGGAAAAGGCGGGAAGCCGATCATTGTTGAGCCGGACACGGTCGTTGCCGGACAGAAAGATCGTATTGTCTGGTATCACCGGAACGGTCGGTCGATCTGGAAGGATAACCTGGTGCTTCAGGGACTGGTGGACCAGACATTCAAACTCAGGGACCCGCTCCTTTCCCGCACGTTCGGCGGGCTCATAGAGGGGCCAGGCTTTGTGTCAGTCTCGGACACACGTCTGTCCACGACCAGCCCGCGAACGTCCATGCATCTGACGCTTACCGCCTTCACAGATCAGTCCTCCTCCTCTGACTCCTGGATTTCCGAAATCTCTTCGCTTTCCGGTCGCATCCGCGCGCGTTCTCTGTCTTCAAGGTTTGAGGCCCATCGAAAATGGTGGCAGAGGTTCTGGGAGAGGAGCTACATTATCGTCTCCTCCGGCGACACTGCAGGTCAGCGGGAGACGGATGCGGTCACTCGTGGATATGCCCTCCAGCGTTTCATCGACGCGTGCAGTGGCCGGGGAAATTCACCAATAAAATTCAACGGGTCGCTTTTCACGGTGGACACGTATGATCGGGTAGACGACTCAAAAGGACTGGATGCCGACTACCGCCGCTGGGGCGGAGCGTACTGGTTCCAGAACACACGTCTCCCCTACTGGTCAATGCTCAGTTCAGGCGATTTCGAGATGATGCAACCGCTTTTCAGGATGTACACCGAGGCTCTTCCGCTCCGGAGGTACGCCACGCAAAAGTACTACGGGCACGAAGGGGCATTCTTCCCGGAGACCATGTACTTCTGGGGAACATATGTGGATGCCAACTATGGCCGGCACCGGGAAGGACTGCCGGATGGACTGACGGAGAACACCTACATACGGTATTACTGGACGGGTGGACTAGAGCTCTCGCTCATGATGCTGGATTATTTCGACTTCACCGGACGCGTCACATTTGCCCGGGACACGCTCCTCCCCTTCGCGGCAGACATCCTGCGATTCTTCAACCAGCACTGGGACCGTGATGACCGGGGAACAATTCGGTTTGAACCCGCTCAATCGCTTGAAACATACCAGAATGCGGTGAACCCGCTTCCGGACATTGCCGGAGCGCGATTTGTGGCCACGCGAATGCTTACCCTGCCAGACACTATTACCAGCCCGGCGCTTCGGGCAGAGTGGCGACAGCTGATTCAGGACCTCCCCGACATTCCCACACGGACGGACAGCGGCCTGCGGCTGCTCGCTCCGGCCGGGGAATATGGACCGGCTGACAACATTGAGAATCCGGAACTATACGCAGTCTTCCCATTCCGCCTGTACGGAGTGGGCAAACCGGATCTCCGGTTGGCTCAGCAGACCTTCGCCGCACGCACCCAGAAGCTGAACAATGGTTGGCAACAGAGCTCAATCCAGGCCGCCTATCTCGGCCTCGCAGATGAGGCGGCGAACCTGGTCACAGACAACTTCCTGACGTGGGATCAGCAATGCCGATTCCCCGCCTTTTGGGGACCGAACTATGACTGGACCCCCGACCAGGATCATGGATCGGTCGCGATGATCGCACTTCAGAGAATGCTGGTGCAGTACGAAGGAACAAAGATCATTCTCTTCCCCGCCTGGCCGACAGGCTGGGACGCACGGTTCAGACTGCATGCACCGTTCAACACCGTGATCACGGGCTCCATCCACAGGGGGAAGATCGAGACGCTGGAGGTTTTCCCTGAATCGAGAAGAAAGGACCTCGTCGTGTGGTCAGGCGAGGGGGGGACCAATTGACGATGGACGATTAACAATTGACGATTGGAATGAGAAGGCCCGGTTGATTCCTCTGAGTTACTGGTTGGACCGGCCCGTCCGGATTCGGACCCAAAAGGGGAAGACGCAACAATAATCGGGTATCCACCATACGGTCAAAGGGGTGCCGGTCGCGCAAGGCGCAGTCTTCTGGAATTCCGTCGGCTTCCGTCACGGACCACGGGCCCCGAAAGCTCACCCGACCCATCCGAGGGCACTCACCCTTCGAGCCCTCTCCCCAACCGCAGTACCTCCGCCACGAGGAGATCCAGATCCTCTCGCTTCGTCCGGTGGTTTGTGATGCAGACACGCAGTGCGTATTTCCCGTCGATCACCGTGTATGAAGGCGCAGCCACACCGCCTTCGTGGAGGCGCAGGAGGAGTTCCTTGTTCAGCGCGTCAAGGGCCCCTGCGTCGGCACGGGAACCGGAATAACGGAAGCAGACAATGTTTAACGGGACCGGGGCGACGAGCTGAAGTTCGGGCGTCGCGCGAACGAGTGTCTCAAGATAGCGTGCCTGCTCGACGTTCTGACGGATCAACCGGCCGAATTTTTCGATCCCGTGCTCCTTCAGGGACATCCAGACTTTTAACGCCCGGAACCCTCTCGTCAACTGAACACCGTAATCGCTGAACCAGATTTCGCTTCCTCCGATCCCTCTGGTCGTGTGTTCAAGGTAGTCCGGCGTCAGGGTGAAGGCATGCCGGTGGGCCTCAGCGTCGCGAACAAGTGTGCAGCCAACCTCATACGGCAAGTACATCCATTTGTGCATGTCAAAGGCGATCGAATCCGCCCTCTCCATTCCCGTCACGGCCTGGCGCAACTCGGGGGAGAGCGCCGCCAGTGCGCCAAATGCTCCATCAACATGAAACCAGAGCTGCTCATCACTGCACAGATCTGCCAGCGTTGCGAGGGGATCGGTCGCTCCGGTGTTGACCGTTCCCGCACACCCGATTACGCAGAGCGGGAGGAACCCGTTGGACCTGTCCCGACGGATTGCGTCCTTGAGCTCCTGTATGTCGATCGTGAAATCAGGTCGCACGGGAATCAGGCGGAGGGCGTTGTTCCCGAGACCCAGGAGTTCAATCGCTTTCTGGACGGAGCTATGCACCTCGGAGGATGCATAGAAGCGCATCGGTCCAGGAGCTCCCACAATTCCCTCTCGCCGGATGTCAAATCCGGCCCGGCTGTTTCTCGCGACAGCAAGTCCGATCAGGTTTGCCATCGATCCGCCGCTTACGAGAAGGCCGCTCGCTGATTCGGGAAAGCCGAGCATCTCTTTACACCAGGAGATCACCTGCGATTCGACAAGGTTGCCGGCCTGAGCGCCTCCCCCCTGGTTTAGATTGATTCCCGCAGCGAGCATTTCTGAAAGCATGGCAGTTACGGTGCCGCTGCCCATCACCCATCCCCAGAACCTCGGATGGATGTTCCCGGTCGGGTAGGGCAGGACGTTCCGCTTGAACGCATCGTACACATCTCTCGCAGGCATCGGATGTCTCGGAAGGGAGTCCTGCAACTGCGTCTTCACGTCTTCCGGTATCGGCTGCCACACCGGACGGCCGCGGACGTCGCGCAGATAGTCGATCATATCATCGACCATCTGCCGGCCCAGCGCCCGAATCTCCTCCCAGTCGTGTGGATCGAGCGTTTCTTCCTCTTGTGCCTGCCTGCTCCCTGTCATTCCATCCTCCCTGATGATGCATCCATTAGACGACGGTGAGTCGTACTAATCAGAAATTCCTTCGTGACAAACAAGTGGGGGAGCATCAATCGAAAGGCTTCAAATTCCGTTATCCAGCCCAGTGCTCAGATATTTCGTTCGCCCAGGCGCGGTCGGCGAGGAGGATGTTGCGGGACATTCACTCATTTCTGGAGGGCGGGAGGTGATGCCTTGACCGGGAGGTCCGGTCGCTGAGAATGATTGACATTGGTGCCGCCGCCAGCTACTTTCCCTGTAACCCGCGCGAGATATTCTCTCCCCAGGCCGTTGCCGGGATCCGTACCTCTCTCTGATGACTCTGCAAGGGCCCGAGAACCGGTCTACCCGGAGAAGCCTTTTGCGCGGGGAGGTACCGAGGAGGTCCGAATGAAAGCGAACGAAACTGCCGATGCCGGGCGAGCCGCCCGGGCGACCATGTCTGTGCTCAAGGACTTGCTCAAGGACTACCATCCGCGAGATTTTTCTATCCGGCTCTGGACCGGGGAAGTCCTGGAACCCGAGCCGGGCATTTCGAACCGATTCACGCTGGTGCTTCGCCATCCCGGGGCGCTCCGCGCCATGCTCCGCTCGGGGAGTGACCGTGCCATTGCCGAGGCGTATATTTACGACGATATCGACGTTGAAGGAGATTTTGACCGGGTGTTCCCGATGGCAGACTATCTCACAGCACTCCGTCCAGGGGCCACCAACCGAATTCGGCTCGCGTCCCAGCTAGTCTCGATTCCCTCTGGCGGGGGGCCGCGGGCCGGCAGGAAATCGGCGCGGCTGCGGGGACCGGTTCACTCGCTGGAACGAGACAGGCAGGCCGTCACCTACCACTACAACACCTCGAATGAATTCTTTGCCCTTTTTCTTGACAAGGAGATGGTCTATTCCTGCGCGTATTTCGCATCTGAAGGAGAGAGCCTTGATGCCGCGCAACGAAGGAAACTGGATTATATCTGCCGCAAGCTCCGGTTGAAAGAGGGGGAACGTATTCTCGACATCGGGTGTGGTTGGGGCGGATTGATCACATACGCGGCGAAAGAATACGGCGTGTCCGCGGTCGGTATCACGTTGAGCGAACCACAGGCCATGCTGGCAGCAGAGCGAATCAGGAGCGACGGCCTTCAGGACCGTTGCCGGGTGGACATCGTCGACTACCGCCGCATCCCGGAAGATGACCTGTTCGACAAGATCGTCAGCATAGGGATGGTCGAGCATGTCGGCAAGTCCAGGCTGCCAGACTATTTCGAACAGGCCTGGCGACTTCTCAAACCGGGCGGTGTCTTCCTGAACCATGGCATCGCGAGCGAATCAAAGCCAGGTGGCAGCCTGACATTCTCGGATGCGTATGTCTTTCCCGACAGCGAGCCCGTCCCGATCAGTACGAGCCTGCGGGTCGCGGAGGCAAGCGGGTTTGAGGTCCGCGATGTTGAAAGCCTGCGCGAGCACTATGCCCTGACGCTTCGAGAGTGGGGCCGCCGGCTGGAGTCGCGCCACGAGGATGCAGTGAAAGCGACCGATGAAGCCACCTACCGAGTGTGGAGGCTTTTCATGGCAGGGTCGGAGCACGGGTTCAAAACCGGCCGGCTGAACGTCTACCAATCGCTTCTCTTCAAGCCTGACCGCGGAGTGAGCGGGTTCCCGCTGACACGGGAAGACTGGTATCACTGAATAGACTTCGGTACAGAAACCTTTCTCCCGGCATTGGGCGGGAGGAGGAGAATGGCGCGTTTTCACACACCAGGATGTCCCGTTCCTCTCTCGGAGGCTGCTTTCCCTGAGTCAGTCGCCCCGATGGGGGAATCCCGTACCAATCACCAATTCAAAGGTATCACGTGAACAGTCTCCATGGCCGGTTTTGCATTCTCGCAGTGCTTCTTTGCGTGCTTCCGGTGAAAGCCCAGCGCTTGCCGGCCGGTGCGTACCATGCGGACAGGGAGCGGATGATCGACATCATTCATTACGCTGCCGATCTCACGCTCAATTTCCCCGACAACATCGTCAACGGTGAAGCGGTCATCACACTCTGTCCGCTCCGGGTGCTGGACACGGTTTCGCTTGATTCATGGCATCTGAAAATTCAGGAGGTCCGCGATTTAGCATTGAACCGACCGCTGCGATTCCGATCCGGATCGCGCCGGCTGGACATCATACTTCCGTCAGCCCGCGGGCCGGCAGACACATTTGCCGTCAGGATCACCTATACATGCTCACCGCGGGCGGGCATGTACATGCAGAAGGATCGTGACCGTGCGGGGTTCTGGTACGCGTACACGTACGGGGAGGGCGGGCTGCACGCGAACTGGCTCCCGATCTACAATGACGTGAACGACAAATTCTCGACCGAAATGTCCGTGACCGTTCCCAGGGGGTACATGGCCATCTCCAACGGCAGACTTCTGGACAGCGTTCGGCAGGCCGACGGGCAGATGCGATTTCACTGGAGGCAGGATCTCCCCCACTCAAATTACCTCCTCGCACTGTACGTGGGCAACTTTGAAGAGTCAACGCTCGCTCCGGCGTTCGGCGCGATTCCCCTGAGCGTCTGGGTGCCTCGGGGCAGAGTTGCCGAGTCGCAGACTGTCTTCAGCACAACGACAAGGATGGTCGAGTTCTTCTCCAGGAAGTTCTCCTACCGGTATCCCTGGGACAAATATGATCAGGTGGTGGTCCCCGACTATTCCATCGGCGCGATGGAACATACGGGGATCACCGGTCACCGCGATGCAATGTTGCGGGGCGGCGGTGCTCCGGACGACGCGGGCCCTCCCTCCTTTACCGATTACGGCAACGCGTGGACCACCGAATCGATCATCTCACACGAGCTGGCACACCACTGGTTCGGGGACAATCTTACCTGTCGGAATCTGAGCACGATCTGGCTGAACGAAAGCTTCGCGAGCTACCTGATGATGCTCTGGGATGAGGAATCTGCGGGGAGGGACCAGCTGCTCTACGATGTGCAGTACGCAATGGATCAGTATCTCGAGTATGTCAGGGACGAACACATCATCCGGCCGTTGGAGTATCATTTCTTTGACAGCCAGGATGCGATCTACAATGAGCAGACCACCTATTTGAAAGGCGCAGCGGTCCTTCACATGCTCAGGTACGTCCTGGGCGATGCCGAATTCTTCAGGGCGCTGAGTTATTATCTGCGCACCCATGAGTTCTCCAATGTAATCAGCGGCGATCTGAAGATCGCGATCGAGGAGTCCACCGGGAAGAACCTCGACTGGTTTTTCGATCAATGGGTGACCGGCGGCGGACACCCGGTCTTCGAGGTGTCGTATACCTACCTCCCCGGCAAGAAGGCCATTGATCTTTCTGTCAGCCAGGTGCAGCCCATCGTAGAGGGCCAGGGGTACTTCACTCTTCCAGTCCCGATAACAATCGTGACGGACACGGAGACACGCACGGACAAGATCTGGGTGAGGGGGGAAAACGACCATTTTCTCCTCCCCTCTCGTGGAGAACCCAGAATGGTGAGCTTTGACGGCGCGGGCAATGTCGTCGCAGAAGTACGGTTTGACAAACGGGCAAGCGAACTTCAATATCAGGCGGCGCATGATTCTCTCCCCGGCAGGCGGTGGGCGATGCGTCAGATGGCCCGGCGATACCCCGCGCTGGATGCCACGCGCACGACCCTGGAGGCACATATCGCGTCGGCTTCACACTGGTCGGACGCCGCCGAAGCCGCCCGGCTTCTCGGATCGTTAAATACTGAAGCTGCCGAACGCGGAGTTGCAAAGGCCCTCCAGTCCTCCGACTACCGAGTACGCAAGGCCGCGGTCCTCGGGCTCCGCCAGATGAACTTGAAGGGAGCGGGCCAGCTGCTGCAGGACGTCATCCGCTCCGACGGCAGCATGGACGTTGTGGGCACCGCTCTCATGGTTATGGCACAACGGGATCAACGCATCGACCCTGCCCTCGTATCAGCACAATGCGCACGCAGGTCCTGGTACGATGAACTCATCATCGCATCACTCCAGGCATGTGAAGTGGCACGAGACGCCCGCCTTTCCGCACTTGCCAGGAAGTACACCGGTCCCGACTACAACCAGCACGTCAGGGAGGCCGCACTGTCGGCCTGGGCGGCATGCGCGCCTGAGGATCGGGAGCTGCACCGGATCCTGGTTACCAGCGCCGGCGCGTCCACGCGGATTGTCCAGCTGAAGGCTATTCAACTCCTGGGATCTCTTGCTCTTCAGGATGGCTCCACAGTTCTCCAGGGTATCGTCGAGGACGATTTCGATCCGGACATGACCCTCGCGGCGAAGACGGCACTGGAGGCGATCGGGCGGGTCTACGGTGATTGAGGCGGAGTGACAGAGCTCCTNNGCTCGTTGTGCACTGCTGAACTCGAGCTCATCAGGGTCTTCCCAAGGCATTCGAAAGACGGAAATACCCTCACGCGCCTCAAATTTACGGCTCTCTGAAAAGATTCAGCGGTTTCCTTGCCTCTTCGGCATCAAGTTCCTAGTTTATATATTGTCGTTTTCTGCCGGCATAACCCCGGTCGCTCTGCAGCTCACCTGAAGACTTCGACAGATTATCTCCAGGACGCCACCAGAAGCACTCACTGGATATCCGGATACGCACCGGAATGTGCGAACGGGAATCAGACCAGCACAAGGAGCCCATGAAGGATTTTTTTCAGACGGTAATCGACCGGATGCGGTCGCTCAGAACTGCTGTCGGGGTATCAGGTATCGGAACATGGCTTATCTTAGGATCGCTTATCGGTGTGGTAGCCGGAACCGGAGCGATTCTCTTTACATTCGGCATCGATGTATGCACCCAGTTCTTCTTCGGGACAATCGCGGGATATCAGTTTCCCGGCCTGCCGAACGAATCCTCCCGCTATTTGCCATTGAACGACGTAACGCGACAGTGGCTTTTCTTCTTCCTGCCGGCCGCGGGCGGTCTCCTTTCAGGTTTCCTCGTGTATACATTCGCCCCGGAGGCGGAGGGGCACGGGACTGACGAAGCAATACGGGCATTCCACCAGGGGCGTGGGGTCATACGAAAGCAGGTTCCTATTATCAAGGCGCTGGCCTCCATGCTCACGATCGGCTCCGGCGGCTCAGCCGGCCGCGAAGGGCCCGTCGCACAGATCGGAGCCGGTTTTGGCTCATTCCTGGCAGGGGTCCTGAAGCTGCCTGACAAGGACCGCCGGCTGATGGTTCTCGCGGGGATGGGAGGCGGAATCGGAAGCATCTTCCGCGCGCCGCTCGGCGGGGCACTGTTCGCGACAGAGGTTCTTTATCGCGAACCGGACTTCGAATATGAGGGGATTATTCCCGCCATCATTTCCGCGATCGTCGCGTATTCCATCTACGGGTTTGTCTATGGCTGGGGCGCAATCTTCGACACACCGAAACTGCTTTTCCATCAGCCGCTGCACCTGGTTCTCTACCTTGTGTTCGGATTCCTGGCCGCCGGCGCAGGAGTTCTGTACATCCGAGTCTTTTACGGAATGAGGGATCGAGTCTTCCGGAAGCTCCCGATCAAAAAGCACTATCGGCCCGCAATCGGCGGACTGTTGCTGGGTGTCCTCGCATACTTCTACCCTCCCGTGCTCGGCGGCGGATACGGCTGGATCCAGCTGGCGATCTACGGACAGCTCGCGCTCGGGATGATGATCATCTTCCCGTTTCTCAAGATCCTCGCCACCAGCCTGACAATAAGTTCGGGAGGCAGCGGTGGAGTGTTCGCACCGTCGCTCGTGATCGGCGGGATGCTTGGCGGGGCGTTCGGGCAGCTGTGTCAAATGGCGTTCCCTGCATGGGAAATCCAGCCGGCCGGGTTCATCATGGTGGGGATGGCCGGGTTCTTTGCCGGCATCGCAAAGGTCCCCATTTCCGCCCTCATCATGGTGGCCGAAATGACGGGAAGCTACGGCCTGCTCGTTCCAACAATGCTTGTCGCTGCCGTGTCACTTCTGGTGACCGGCAAGAAGAGTCTCTACGAGCAGCAGGTAGCCCATCGCGCCGAATCGCCCGCTCACCGGGGCGAGTTTATCATGAGCATCCTGGAGATGATGAAGGTCAGGGAAGCCATGGTTCCGGCGGAAGCTCAGCAACTGGTCAGGGAAACAACGCTGCTGAAAGACCTCCTCCGGCTCATGTCGAAGACACCCCACAACTACTTCCTCATGGTCGACGACAAGAAACGCCTGACGGGGATGGTTTCGCTGGACAATCTGCGGCAGGTGTTCTTTGACGCCCACATGGGCAGCTTCCTTGTTGCGAAGGACCTCGCATTTCCAGCCCCTCCCGCGGTCGGCCCTGACGACAGTCTGGGAAAAGCTCTGAACGTGTTCGTCATGCATTCGCTCGACGAATTACCTGTCATAGCCACCGACACTGGAAAGATCGTGGGGTTGTTGAGAAAGAAGGACCTCGTCGTTGTATATACCCAGGCACTCGCCGGGAAGAAGAGCGGAAAGACTGAACGAAGAAGTCTATCCGCCGACGAGAAGAAGACCTGAGCAGTTTCGCCTTGCACGATTTTGTAGCAGTTCCGCCGGAGGGCAAGTCACCCTCCCGCGCCCGTTCCCTGAATCCAAATCCCGGAGTCCCACATGAAAGCCGTAACCCTTGCATTTCTTTCGCTGATCATCCTCTGCGGCACCTCCCGGGGCAACGCTGGAGTCAGCAAAGAGGAGTATCTCTCCTACAGCACTGCGGCCGCTGAACAGGGCTGGAGCAATTTGGCCGCGGAGCACGAACGGTGGAGGAAGAGTATCGACGTGGAATATGTGTTCGGGTACAATCCCCCGGCGAACGACATCTACCTCGCCGCGCTTTACGCAAATCTCTATGAGCTGAAGGGGGTTCGGGAGTACCTTCAGCGGGCAAAGAGCCTTCTCCTGCCGTATGCTGAATACAAGAAAGCCTATCCGGCGGATTTCGCAAGGACAAGACCTGAATACGCGCGGGGTCTCCCGGCCGTTCCCAACATCTTCACTTTCCCCAAATATCTTCGCGCGTACGATATCGTGAAACGGCATGGCAATCTCTCCGCAGAAGAAAAGCGGACCATCGAACAGAACATCGCAGAGAGCGCCGATTTCGTTATCGATTTCCAGGAGTGGGGTCCGATGAATCGGGCGATGTTGAGGGCGGAATGCCTCGCGTATGCGGCCCGTCTGTTGCCCGACCATCCACGGAGCGGTACATGGGCGATGATGGCAGCTTCGATCGCGGATGACAGCTGGGGTCAATGGGAAATCGAAGACGCGACCGGCTATCACGGCATCTGGCTCTATTCCCTTCTCGGCTACGCGAGCGACGCACGCGGAGATGAGAGTCTTTACAGTACTCCTGTCATGCATTACTATTTTGACTATTTCCTTGCCCTCATATGCCCCGCAGGAATCATTCCGGACTTCGGCGACGCGAACTGGGGCGGAGGGTGGGATCGGATGGTTCCCTTTTTTGAGAAAGGCGCGTCGGTATACCGCGACGGCCGTCTCCGCTGGGCTGCCGAACAGGCGTTCAGAAAATACCTGGACCCCCAACCGGAGCGTAAGAATATCTTTCTCGGACTAATACTTACGGACGCTGCCCGGTGGGCAAATTTTGACATCCCATCGCGTCAACCAGAGGGCGGATCCCAGCAGGTGCTGGAGGATGTCGTGGGCAAGAAAGTCGTGTTCCGGAACGGCTGGGCAGGAGAAAGTACCTACATGCTCTATAATTACCGCGACGAGGGAGACGGCGGATGGCTGCCCCGCGAAAACCTCCGGAACAGCATTCCGGTGGAAGAGGAAAAGATGCACCACGGCCACTCCGATGAGAACAGCATCGCGCTGCTGATGAAGAACGGGTCCATCCTTCTCCACGATGGGGGATACCGTGACTTCATGCCGAGCGGGCCATACGGGGCGTTTCGCGCCGACTATTTTCACAACCGGCTCGCCGTGCGCGACGGCAAGATCGCGCTCGGACAGAAGAAAGGCGAGTACCGGTTTGCCTCGCCGGGGCGCGCCGCGGTTGAAGGTCAAACCATGCTCGATTTCTTCAGGAACTCCGGCGCGTACCGTCAGGTCAGGACCCAGAAAATCGACTTCCTCACGCTCGATCACTATGACATGAGCCGGACCCGCATCATCGACGACCACCTCGGATACGAGGCAGACCGGATCGTCAATTATGTAAAGGAGCTGGACTGGTTTGTAGTTTTTGACGTTGTCCGGTACACGAAACCAGGCTACCTCACGATGGCAAACTTCTGGCACACGCAGCGGATAGACCGGTCGGGTCCCGGATGGTATGACACGGCGTACGATTCCCTCCGCGCCGAGAAGATCAAGGGCGGGGAACGTCTTCTCATCCACTTCCCTGTCAGGGCGCAGCTCCAGGAAGGAGTCGAAGTGCAATCCCGGTACTGGCAGGAGGAAAAGGCGATTTACCAGCTCATCGGGCGGCACGGATACCTGAATGACCTGCAGGCCTTTGTGACCGTCCTTATCCCCCATGGAGAGAAGACGGACCCGGAATCGTTGATAAGGAGCGTGAGGATGCTCGACATGAAGGAGTATCCGGCGGCGGTCGGAGTGGAAATCACATCAGGAGGAAGGTCGTACATCATCGGGGCGAAGCTTGACCTGCAGAAGGAACTGGTGCAGGACTGGGTCCGTCCGATGTACACGTACGAATCGGGAAAGGTGGCGTACGGTGATTACGAGACCGACGGCTACAACCTCTTCGTCGTCCAGGACTCAGCAACCATCGACTACACGATGGTAGGCGGTGTCGCAATCAGGTACAAGGACAAGACGCTTCATGAACAGATGCCGACGCTGTCAGGCCTGCGGTTCGACGGAAGCCCGGATGGAGCCGGCACCAACAAGGTACGCTACTGGCATGAGCGTGTCGCGAGGTGACTGGCGAAGGTGAGCGCTCGTGTGCGTCGCGCGATTGTCCTGCGGGTTTCCCTACCTGCCCAAGGTCCAGTTGAGGGCGACGCCATACTCCAGGCCGGTCGCATTGTACGGAACGTTGGGATTCAGGAGATGTGAGTTATACTTTCCCGCCACTTCAACCGCGAGGTTGGAGAAGAGACCGACCTGAACGCCGACGCCGATCTGAAAGCCCAGCTTGACGAGGAACTCGTCGACCGCATGGCCTTCCCTTGTGCTTTTTTCACTGACCAGGTTGAACCCTGACATGGCAGTGAGAAAGGGGCGCACGCGATCGAGCAGGATGTAGTACCGGCCACCTGCCATTATCGGGATGATCGTGAACGATGGATCTGTGCCGAGGTTCGCCTCAGCGTTCTCCTTGAACGTGATGTATCCGGTCTGAAATGTCAGGCCCCAGTGCGACGGATAGATCAGGCCGTACCCGACGTATCCCCCCGCGCCATCTTTCCAGTCTTCCTTGAAATTGCCAAGACTGTTGATCCCGAACCCCTGAATGGTCAGGTAGGATTGACATACGTTCTCCGATTCCGCCGCATACTGGGCGGGCAGGAGAGACGGGCAAAGGAAAAGAATGAGGAAGACAGACAAAATTTTCATGCCACGTTCTCCAGATATTTGCGACCGACAGAATACTCTCTCGTCTTCATCTTTCCGGTTCGACGCGGGAAATTAGAACGCGTATCCGATTGAAAGCCGTTGTTCATTGTTCCGGGCTGAGACATTCGGAAACAGTTTGTATTTCCCCTCGCGGTGATAGAGCAGATATTCCAGCCCGATCGACCAGGGGCCATAGACCTTGAATCGAAGCCTTGGAGTCCACATCCCGATGAGCTCATCGCCGGGCGCCCCATCCCAAGTATGAATCCACCAGAAGGTGTACCCGACATTGAACGATCCCCAGGACCAGAGGAGAGCCGCATCGAGCTTTCCCTGGGCACCCGGCCCCATATTGTATGTCCTGGCAGAATCGAGGAATCCGACTTTGTAGTCCGGCGCGTAATTGGAATTCGCGGCACCCATAAGGAGGACCGAGCCATGCATGGTCCCGGCAAACACGACCGGCGCGTCAGGTGACGTTCGGTATCCGATTCCCAGCCCGACCGCCGTGCCCCCGATCTGATAGATGTTGTTCTCCAGGTAGTCAAAGTGTTGAAACACACCCCAGAGGAACCTGTTCTTGCCACCCGTCGACGTGTTCTTGCCGTAGATGATCCCGTAGAGCCGAAGTTGTCCGAGTCCCGGTTGCTTCGAAAAGTTGACTGCGGCATACAGGCGGAAGAAATCCATCGGTTTGAAGCTGTGCTTCTCGAACAGCCGGCCATACGTATACTCAAACGTCATCATTCCGTTCTTTTCCCCGCTCTTCAGATTCGTCCCCTCAGCAACGTTGTTCATCCCAAAGGCGAGAAGACCTGCGCTGGGAGCGGTGTCATACAGCCTGGCGCTCGTCACCCGGGCGGTCCGTCCATAGAACAGGCGGTTAATCAGTCGGCCGGGGTTGAACACGCCAGCGCCTATTTCACGCCACACCCGCTCACTCCCCTCTGCGCTTTCATCCAGGATCAGGTTGGAGAGGCGATAGAACGACTCGCCGATAAGCGAGCCTCCGACCGAGGTCATGACCCAGTCATTGAGGGCGGGGTGCTCATTCTCCATGAAGTATTCCCACTGCCAGCTGCCTATCGCCGCGACGCCGAGCGAGGCAAAATAGTTGTAGCCGCTTGAGCGTGCGAAGTTGTAGTAGATTGAGCCGTGAAAGGGATGGGCAAACATGTTCGTCACCAGTCCGTCTGCGTCCGTCGCCCAGCCCGACTTGAAATTCTCGCCGATGGTCTTGAAACTGATTCTGGCAAATACACTGTTCGTGACATAGGCATTGAAAGCGCCAAGAGTCAGGTTCATCCCGATCGCTTCGCCGACTGGAATCAGGAGCGATTTCCGCGGGTTCAGGCTGTCAACCAGTGCCTGGTTGGCCACAAAGCCAGTATCAAGCTCTGACTGAGCGTTCAGGTCGAACTGTGCAAGACCGGTCTGCGAGAGTAGGAGCAAAACGAGCGCTGCGGCAATTCGTCTCATGATAGATTGTCACCTTCGTTCATTGAAATGTGCCCCGGAGGCAGTCGTGTCGCGGCCGATGATCCTGGGAGGGCTCCATCCGACCACACCCTGCTGCGCCAGAGTGTGACGGTGCAGTTCTGAGGAGGGGAGGTACCCCCTATTCCGTTTGCCCTGGGCGAATAAGAACAGGAAGACCGTGTCAATTCTTTGAACAATAGAGAGAATTGAAGTGGAATGCAATATTGTCTCGGGAGGCATGGCATGTGATCCGACTGCCCTTGCAGGTGCTGTTCGGCGCACGGGACAGCCCCGTTACGGGATCAGGTCCAGAAAACTCTGCAGCAGCGGACCAAACCCGGAAGGGGCGAGCGCTCCACCCAGGACCAATCCGGCCAGTGCGCCCCCGATATGGGCTTCATGCCCGATGTTCCCAAATTGTCGTTTCGCCATATAGATCGAAACGGCGATGTACCCGAGCGCGAATATCGGCCCGGGGATGGGCACCGGCATAAAGAAGAGATAGAGGCTCATCTGCGGATACACGACAATGGAGGAGAAAACGACGCCGGACACGGAGCCGCTTGCACCCAGGGCTCGGTAGCGCGGGTTCGCCCTGTGGAAAACGAATGTGAGCAGAGACGCGGCCGCTCCGGACAGCGTGTAGATAAGAAGGAGGTTCAGGGATCCAAGCGTCTGTTCGACGACAGGGGCAAAGAAGTAGAGCGTCAGCATGTTGAAGAACAGGTGGCCAATATCGGCGTGGGAGAAGTGTGAGAGAACCAGCCCAACGAGATTCCGGCCGGCCGCAACCTCCGCCGGGATATACAGAAACCGTTCAGGGTTGTGCTGCTGTCTGAATGCCGCGAACGCCATCATCGAGATTATGACATTCAGAAGGATCAACAGAATTGTGACCATTTGCTTTTCGCGGAGATCTGTGGATCGATGTTTCACATCCCCCGGGAGCCGACCCGCTCGGCCATGCTCCCGGGACTTGTCCTCACACAGCGGNNCAGCGGGTTGTAGGGTGAACGTCACAGGGAAGCGCCACCAGCTGAGGCAGGCCGGCTGATCCCGCCTCTCCGGCGCGAACGTCTCTCGATCACCACCAGGCTCAACCAGACCAGCAACGAAGCACACATTCCGAAAAACAACACGCGCCTCAGGAGATACGTATCGCCACCTTCCGTCGGGTAGAACGAATAGGCCAGCTGCGGCCTGAAGAGGTAGCGCTCGAGGTTTCCAACAAGAAAGGTCCTGTCCCGAATGAATCCTGTATAGATCTCACGCACGTCTTCGACGTTCGGCGGACGCCGGTATTTGAGAATGGAATGGGGAGTAAACTCGTCGCGCACGACGGAGTTGCATAGGGAGAACGGGACCGTCGCGATTGTGTCCGCGCGCGTGATGCCGGGGAAGCGTTCCCACTCGCGGCCGGCATAAATCCGGGCGAGCGTACTGTCAAAGGCGTTGTGCTGGTTCAAGTGAAAGAGCTCCGCTGAGTTCAGCACCAATCCGTTTTTGTCGGTGACATAAATTGTGCCGCTTTGAAGATCCATGAAGGCCCACCGGTTTTGCTCCCGTACATAGCACTCCGCAAATGCATGACCGGTATAGACGATTGTGTTGTCCTGTGTGCGGGCGCCAAAGACGAACCGCGTGGGGATGCCCGCCCTGTTCGCCCAGAACACCCAGACCTGGGCGTTCTGCGTACACCATCCCTTTCCCGTCCCAGCGACCATCTCGTTGTACAGTATCCAGGGGTTCATCCAGCGTTCGTCGTCTTTGGGGACCCCGCCGGTGTCTTTGAGTTTGGCCTTGAGGAAGCGGGTGAGTTTGTCCATCCGGACAAACGTCGGATCATCCGCGACGATCCCAACCTCATCCCGAAGAATGCGATCCGCTGCCGCCAGGCCCTCATTCCCCACATAGGAATAGCTGTCGACCCAATCGTCGACGGTGTACTGCTCGAACTTCCCGCATGGCACATTTGCGCGCACGATATACACGTCGTCGTGCTTCATGCCGAGGGAGGAATAGAACTCTGTCGGATAGAACCGGACAGTGATCTCGATCTCCTGGCAGATTCCCTCGGGATGAGGGATGAGCCGGTACATAGTGGGAACGCTGAACGTCGTGTCGATGCGAAAGGAGGGATTCATCCCTTGTGAGGTCTGGCTGCCTTTCCCGTTCGTCGTGATGGACCAGCTCTCGACTTCCGCTGTGCAGGCAAGGTTCAGCTGGAGTCTGTCACGACCCACCACATGCCACTCCCGGATCGTCGGGATATCGAGGGGGTAGTAGAGAGTCGCGTACGACGTCGGGGAGAATGATGACTCCCATTCACGCGTGAAGAACAAATAGCAGTTCAGCACCAACAGGAGCAGGAAGAGGGTTGCGAAGGCGCGTTTGAGCCAGGTTCTCTTTTTCATTCAGCATCCCATGGAAGAGTAGATGGATTGGCGGCCGCTTGGGCCGGTGCACCAATCTACTGGGCGGAGAGCGGAAAGACAAGGGCCGGGAGTTCAGCGGCGGGTTTCGGGCGAAAGGACGCCGGGGCAGCGCATCGAGCACTTGGCGGGCACACTTTCGTGCTCTCAACGAGGTCGGTGTTCACCCGGAAAACGCCCGGAAGCGGCTGGATTTCGTCCATTCTGCCTTACGAGATCCCCCTTGCCGCTTAAACCCGACGCAGGCGCCGGGTGTCAAATGCTATGGATCCTGGGCAGGCACATCGCCGCCCTGTCACGCAACTCTCAGCAAGGAATTTCATGAAAAAGCGTATCATCATCCCGGGGGCGCTCCTCATCCTCGCCGTCGCGGTGTTCTTCATCTTCTTCCGCGGCAGCAGCAAACAATACGAGTTTCGCTTCGACACGGTCTCACGCGGCGACATCACGATGTACGTCACCGCTACGGGGACGATCAATCCTGTGATCAGCGTCCAGGTGGGAACGCAGGTTTCGGGCATCGTTTCAAAGCTCTACGCAGACTTCAATTCTGTCGTTAAGGAGGGGCAGGTCATCGCGCAAATTGACCCGACCTTTCTCCAGCAGGCAGTCAATGACGCATCCGCGAGTCTTGAGCGCGCGCAGGCACAGTTCGCCGATGCAAAAAGGACTCTCGACCGCACAAAAGCGCTCTTCGACAAGAATCTTGAGTCGCAGGCAACCTACGACGCGGCATTGACACAATTCGAGACAAACCAAGCCGCGCTGAAGCAGGCCGAAGCAAGCCTCAAACGGGCGAAGATCAACCTGGCCTATTCGACGATCTACGCGCCGATCAACGGCGTTGTGATCGACCGACAGGTCAATGTGGGGCAGACCGTCGCCGCGAGCTTCTCCTCCCCCACGCTCTACACGATCGCCAATGACCTGCGGAAGATGCAGGTGGAGACGACCGTCGATGAGTCGGATATCGGAAGGGTGAGCATCGGACAGGAAGCAACATTCACGGTTGATGCGTATCCGGACGACAGGTTCAAAGGGAGAGTATCCCAGATCCGCCTTGCCCCCGTGACCGTGCAGAACGTGGTCAACTATACCGTCATTATCGATGTCAACAATGACCAGCTGAAACTCATGCCCGGGATGACCGCGAATGTCAAGGTCCTCGTCGGGAGCAGTTCGGATGTCATGCGGGTGTCGAACCTCGCCCTCCGGTTTCAGCCTCCGGCAGACATTGTGGACAGTGCAAAAGTAAAAGAGCTGATGCCCGCGGGCGGAATGCGTGGCGGCCGCGGCCAGATGGGTGAAGGCTGGCGGCGTGAGGGGCAGAATCGTGTGTCGGGAGCGCCGGGAAGCGACCACCAACAAATGAGGCCGGATTCATCCAGGTCCCGCTCCTCACGACGTATGGCGCAGTCAGGGGAGGACGGAGGGATGCCGCGGCGGACGGGGAAGAAACCGGAGGGGGGCGTACGTCCTCCTGAGCAAGAAATGACCGTCGTTCGCCCTGCAGAGAAGACCAGATTCGGGATTCAAAACAATTTCCCTGAATACGAAAAGAGCGCTTACGTTCCACCACACCAGATCACGCGGGGCCGGATCTGGGTTCTTGACAACAGCGGCAAGCTGCAGCCGGTGCTCGTCACCACCGGACTGTCGGACGGCAGATTCACGGAGATCACCACCGACGCATTGAAACCAGGTGACCGAATCGTTCTGGGCGCGTCAACAAATTCAGATGACACTGCCTCGTCGGCCAACAATCCATTCACACAACGCGGACCGCAACAGATGGGAGGCCGGCGGTGATGGACCAGAGCAACACGTCAGGCGTGAACACGAACGGCACTCTGATCCACATCGATCACCTCTCGAAGGTCTACCAGCTTGGAGAAGTCGAGGTGCACGCATTGCGCGGTGTCTCCCTCGAAGTCAAGCGGGGAGAATTCGTCTCGATCCTCGGGGCCTCCGGGTCGGGCAAGTCGACATTCATGAACATCATCGGATGTCTCGACACTCCGACGAAGGGCGATTACGTCCTCGAGCAGATCGACGTCAGCAGACTCTCCCGAGACGAACTGGCACACATCCGCAACAGCAAGATCGGATTTGTGTTCCAGGGTTTCAACCTTCTCTCCCGCACGACGGCGATCGAGAACGTGGAACTTCCGCTCCTGTACTGTTCCATGTCAAACAAGGAACGGGTGGACCGCGCGGTTGCAGCTCTTGAGCATGTCGGACTGGGAGACAGGATTCACCACTACCCAAACCAGCTTTCAGGCGGGCAGCAGCAACGGGTCGCAATCGCGCGGGCGCTGGTCAACAATCCGAGCATTGTCCTAGCGGATGAACCGACGGGAAACCTGGACAGCCGGACCAGCGTCGAGGTCATGGGAATTTTTCAGGAGTTGAACAATCAGGGTATCACGATCATCCTGGTNNACCCACGAGCACGACATCGCCCAGTTCACACGGCGACATATCACATTCCGTGACGGAAAGATACGGTCGGACAGGATGAACCTGTCGCCGAAGTCCGCGGCTGAAGTCTTGCGCGAGATGCCGGTTCTCACCGATGAGGAGGACGAAGCATGAAGAATATGAATATCCTCCTCTCGGCCTTCCGTGCTCTTCAGCGTAACAAGATGCGGTCGTTCCTCACAATGCTCGGTATCATCATCGGGGTGGCGGCGGTCATCGCGATGCTCGCCATCGGGCAGGGCGCGGAATATTCCGTCAAGGAAACGATCGCCTCCCTGGGGACAAACGTGCTGATCGTTTTCCCCGGATCCCAGCAGCAGGGCGGCCTGAGAATGGGAGCGGGCACGATGACAACCCTCACGGAGGACGATGCGGCAGCGATTCAGAGGGAGTGTCCTGCTGTCGCTTACATGTCTCCGGGCACGCGCTCGGGAGGACAGGTCGTCGCAGGAAACCTCAACTGGATGACCAGCATTGAGGGAACCGGCTCCGACTATCTGGAGATCCGCAAGTGGGCCATCGAGTACGGAGAATTCTATTCTGACCAGGATGTCAAGGCGGCGGCGAAAGTATGTGTGCTCGGCCGGACGGTAGCAGACGCGCTCTTTCCCGATGCGAGCCCCGTCGGCCAGACCATCCGGATCCGCAATGTTCCGTTCAGAGTCGTCGGGGTGCTCGCCAAAAAAGGACAGAACGCCATGGGCCAGGATCAGGACGATAACATCCTGGCACCCTACACAACCGTACTGCGTCGACTCTCCCATTACCCGTATCTCAGACAGATCCTTGTCTCCGCCACGAGTGCCTCCAACATGAACGCGGCCCAGGCGCAAATCTCGGAACTGCTCAGGATGCGGCACAAGACATCTCCGGGAGAACCGGACGACTTCACGATCCGGAACCAGACCGATCTGGCGGCAACCGCCACAGCAACAACAGAGATCCTGACGTGGCTCCTGGCGGGAATCGCGTCAGTCTCCCTCCTTGTCGGAGGCATCGGTATCATGAACATCATGCTTGTCTCCGTCACCGAACGGACACGGGAAATCGGCATCAGGATGTCGGTCGGCGCGCGAGGCCGGGATATCCTGACACAGTTCCTTATCGAGGCGATGGTGCTGAGCCTTCTCGGCGGCACACTCGGAATCCTCGTCGGTGTCACCGGGTCCTCCGCAATCTCCTATTTCGCCAAATGGCCGACCATTATCACGCTTCTGTCCATCATTCTGTCGTTCGGGTTCTCGATCGCGATCGGGATCTTTTTCGGATTCTATCCCGCCCGCAAGGCTGCGCTGCTGAATCCGATCGACGCGCTGCGGTACGAATAATCGGCGATGACACTCTCGCTCATTATCCTGGAGATCCTTCTGGTGGGCGCCGGTCAAACACGCCCGGCTCCGGCAACGTGTGTCGTGACAGGACCGGCTGTGGTCTTCTACAGCCCGACCGCCGCCGAGCGGGATTCGATCATCCGGGCCGACGGACTCGACCAGGCTGAGTTGTTTGACGACTTCGACTACAGCGCAGGGAAAGCGGCGGCCTTTCTCAAGGGGCGGAACATTCCCCTGAAACTCACGAGCGTTCCCATCATCGTCGTGCAATACGGACAGAAGAAGAGCCGCACCCTCGAGCGCGCAAAAGCTCCCGATATCATTGGCATTATCCTGACAGACGGGGCACAGGAACCCCGTCTGATTCCGGGGCTGGTGACAGATGAGGAGCTGATCACAGAAGTTGAGGTGTTCTTCCGGCGGCCCGGAAACCCGCAGTAGAAGGCAAGCGACACCGCACCCCGCAGTAATCCACTCCCAGTCTCCAGATGGAAACCAGGATCCTGAACCCATGCTTCACACGGGGAACAGGAGAGCCTGTGCCTGCCCTCAGCGCCCGTATTTTTGTGGCCGGAAGAGGAAGAAATTCCTAAAAACCCTGAACGTCAGATAGACCAGGAAGCCGAGCGCGGAGAAGTAGATGTAGAATTCCCTGTTGTCCATTCCGAGGGAGAAGATCTTGAAGAGCGTGAATATGCTCGCGCCAAAGATGTACACCGGGCCCATGTTAAAATACTCTCCTTCTTCAATGTTCCGGAGCGACCTGATCTCCTCAACTCCGAGCGCGCCCTCGCAGGAGCTCTGCCAGACAAGATTCCGGACGTGAAAGGGGTTCCCGTCGGATGATTTTACGACCTCCCGTTCATACAAGACCGAATCGCCCACACAAATGCCATGTCTCCGGACAAGCTGCCGGGTCAATTCTCGAGCTGCCTCGTGACACAGCGGCCTCAGTTCTATGATGCTGAAGGAGGACCAGATCTTCTTGAAGTGATAGAGATCTCTGACCCTGACCACCGCAGCACATACCAGGGCTGCCATCAATACATTTTCGAGAAATGGCTGGTGGGTCGTGGAAATCCGGTCGAGACTGTCGAAACAAACCAGCTCAGCCGGGCGTGCCGCCTGAAGGCTTTCGCAGATAATATTCTGCCGGCCGACCGCCCCCTGCTGCGCGTACCACTTCCGTACACTCTCCCACTCCTTTTCCCCCTGCAGGTGGACAGGCAATGCAAGCCTCCCGCCATCCCACAACTGTCTGGCGATCTCTTTGAGGCACTCACCCAATGGGTTCACGTGCAGCACTACAATGGCGTGATCCCAGCGGACAATGCCGGGCACCCCTGACCTTCCTGCCGGTGGTGCCGGCATTCGGTTCCTGCAATCATTGTCCCCCGGGCGAGCCAGAATGATCCTGAGCGCCTCACGCAACAGGGCGGTCTTCCCGACTCCTTTTTCGCCGGTGACCAGCACGTGCCGCCCACTTCGCAGAAGGGCCACGCATTGTCGAAGTTCATCTTCCCTGCCGAGAAAAAGAGGATCGCTTCGCGGATCGACTGGAATATCAAGCGTGATCAGAGAACTCTCACGAGGATAGTGAGATGTGACCGCCCGGCCCGCTCGGCCCGGCGGATATCGACGACGATACCAGTACACCCTGCACATATTTCATTTCGAGCCCGCGCGCGCTCACCCCTGCGGTGCCTGAGCAGACTGTCGAGTGTCCCGATTTCATGTCTGGCCAGCCAGCGTTCAAGGAGCTGTGCCCGGCGGCGCAGCAGCCCCTCGAGTGTCCGGCGGGAGGCCGAGAATCGCGCCAAGGCGGTCAGCGGCACCGTCGAGGACGCAAATCCCTCCTGCTGAAGGCGGGACGCCTGTGCGCATGCGAGGGAATCACGTCTGAGGTTCTCCTGTGCTCCTATGATACGACGATCGAGATTGTCGAGCTGAGACTGCTGCTCGCCGGCACGGACCTCTCTCCGGTCCCGGTCCGCTTCCTCCCTGAGCACGCTGATTCCGCCATCATCCACCGACGCCAGCAGTTGGCCGGGACGGACGGTATCTCCCACCCTGACAGCCTGCCGGATCCACTCACCGGCTCCGAACGCGAGCGTATGAGCAGCGTAGCCGGACGTCGTGGAGTCGAGCTCTGCGGACATGGCTGAGAGAGACTCCGCAGCAACGGGCATCACCGTCCTGACTGTCAGCACCCCTTTGTCCACAAATACGTTCTCGAGACGATAGAGATGGATTTCCTCGAGCGTCGCGTACTGGAAGCTCAATACCCCGTTAAACGAGGAGACCGACTCAAACGGTCGGGCATGCTGTGGGAGGGAGACCTGATCCCTGGTCCCGAGTGAACCGAAGAGCTGATTCTCCCAGCGGGGATCGAGGTAGGCCTGCAGCGACGAGAGGGGCTGGTTCGACATATCAATGACCCGAACCCGGGTCCTCGCTGCCTCTCCCCGATAACAGACCACACGTTCTGCCGCGAATTCGGCCTGATATTCCCGGCCGAGGGAGTGCAGCTCTCCCTCTCCTCCTTTAAAGAGCAGCGTGTGGTCGTTGAGCGCCCCGACGATTTCGAACCTTCCCGCAATCGACTCCCTCGTCAGGAGGTTATGTGCTTCCAATTCCGCGGTGACAAGATGTGTTGCCGCGTACGAGTTATAGTCCCGCACAGCAGATTCAATGTTCTTCTGCGTCGAGCGAATGAACCGCTCGTATCCCTGGCTGGCGATAAGAAAGACAGGGAGCGAGGCCGCCAGGAAGATGAGTCCGAGGGCGCGATCGAGTGCGGACCCGGTTCGGGTTCTGTAGCGGGCAGGGTTGTTGACCTCCAGCGGGAACACACACTTCACCGCGGAGAATGGATAAAACAATCTCACTCCGTTGACGTTCATCGTATCGAGGAACGGGTGGGTTGCGTATCCGAGAATGAGACAGACATACGCGTCTTGACTCGCAAGCCGGAGCGGAAGCGCGGCCAATGCAAGCAGGGTGACACAAAGGGCCGAATGGGTGAGTGTACGGTGACCAAACCGCCGTTCGAGCGGACCGGACAGGAATGGCAGGATCCGCCCGACGGCACTTGCTCCTGTATCGATGTCCGGCACAATCGAAGCGACCACCATGACAGCGGCATTGATTTCACTAAGGGCGACCCCGGCAGTCGTCAGGAGCAACAGATACACGAACAGGGCAAATGTCATGTGCGTCGGAGAGGTCATCGCACGTGAGAGGGACCGGTGGCGGAATCAGCCTGAAGCGGCGGCAGGATCCTCAAACACCCCTGGGAAGCTGCGAGGACCTCGATAACCTTCGTGAGGCGTCTGATCAATTCGCGAAGCTCCCGTTCGGACACAACGATTGTGGGCGGGCCGGAGGGGAGCTCTCTCTTCCAGGACTCTACGACGGCCTGCACAACGGGATGATAGTCAATGGTAATCATGGGCCTCCGGCATCTGATTTGAGATCGTCGATTCTACCGGGTCGATTCCTGAAGCTGGAAGAGAAGGCGATGTTTCTTCACCCGCGCTTCAATCACCTGCAGCTCTGACCTCGCAAGCGCGTCATACTGGATCTTTCCCTCCTCGAAGAGGATCGTCTGGAACCGATGGATCCCGGAGAGCACCTCAAGTTCATCCTCCAGGAGTGCGAGTTCCCCCCGGAGAGACCGTTCGCGCTCCCCCCGCGCGCGGTGTTCAACGGACTGCCGGATCCGGGCCGAGCGCAGATCGAGGAGTCTCTTCTCCCGTTCGAGGATTGCGGCTTCATGCTCATGGGAACTCAGCATATCGCTCAAGGAAAGGCTGACGGTCAATCGGTAAAGGTCAGACGGGATGACAAACGGCACTCGGTCAGACGAATCCACGAACAAGAGATCGCGGAGTCCAAACGAGGCGGCAAATGTGATGCGCGGAATCAGGCGATGGAGGAAATCCGTCGCGTGGACCCGATCTTCAGCTTCGGCGACGCGGAGGTGAAGGCCATGGAGTTCCAGTGAATCGAGCGACGGCTGCGCAACGAGGCGGGCCGAGACGATGCAGATCAAACAGTGCGGGAAGATCCTGAAGACAGACAGGAACAGGGATGCCTGGCGGGTCGCGGCCGTCGCCCGGACCGATCGTGAAGGCAGAACCCTGCACACGCCGCAAATAAGCGGGAATCGTGATTGAAATGACCATGGTCCCCCCATGATTCTCCCCTGGACAGGTTCAACGGAGTATTCTGTCTGCCCCCTCCACTCGGCGGCGCCGTATGATTCAGCTCCCTGGTAGCATGCTTTCTCGATCAAGTGCCTTCAGCATCAATACCAGATAGCCGGACACGAGGACCCCCATCCGAACCACCAGCTCCGCGCTCCCGAGGAACTCTTCCGCCAGGACGAGCACGACCAGGGCGGCAACGGCATACACGGCAACCTTTGCAGTCACGATCCAGAGGGGCGGCCGGGGGGTCTTTTCTTCAATCGGCATGAGCTTCAAGCGGAGCGCGACCGGGAATTCGGGTTGTGGCAAATTCCTCAGCGCCAGATCGAGTGCGCTCACTTCCCTCGCGTACGCGGCGCACGCTTGACAGGACGCGGCATGTTCCTCGATCCCGGGAACGAGCTCAGCGGGAAGCTCCTGGTCCTGGAGCCGACTGAACGCAAATCGAAATTCATCACACTTCACCTGTGCCTCCTTTCACTTCCCCTGAATTGCCTTGAGTCGTCCGCGCGGCCCAATCCGCCGATGACCCTGCAACCATCCCTCTCATCCTTTCGCGCGCTTCATAGAGGATGCGAGCGACGGATCCCTGCGGAAGCTCCAGTATGTCGGCGATTTCCCTGTAGCCCTTCTGGTCGACATAGAAGAGGGTGACCACAGCGGCCTCACGGTGCGGTAACCGGGAGACCAGGCGGCTGAGTTGCTCACGCGTCTCTTCGGACGCATAGAGTCGATCCGGATTCTGTTCGCCGTCTGATGACTGGTACGCCTCACGATGTCCGGGATCATCCAGGGAGATCATTTTGCGCGAGTTCCGGAGGACGCGGGGGGCACAGACGTTCACTGTTATCCTGTAGATCCAGGTCGAGAGGCTCGATTCCCCCCTGAAACGATACAGGGCTTTATGGACCCTGATAAAGACGTCCTGCGCCGCATCCTCCGCGTCCTCGCGGTTGCCCAGCATGCTGAGGGCATGACGATAGACCTGCCGTTCATATTGCCGGACTATTTGCCTGAAATCCCTTGTCTCAGGCGAATTCTCTGATTCCAGGGCGGTCATGTAGCGATTGTAGGGGCTTTCCGCTCGAATATCAACCGGCAGGACTCTCCATTTCTTGAAGCGACGCCACTTGATTCTGTCCGCCGCCAATTTCTTCCCACCGGAACCGGGAGTTCCAGCCGCATACTTGTTTAGACTCCCCCGGGTATAATTTTCTTCGGGAGCGAAGAAAATCCGGCATTGACTGGTCTAATCTGAGAGGGGACGTTGACACAGGACAGGAGGAATCACCATCATGGACCCGACTTCGCTCCTCATAGCAGCCGGCATTGTCGTCTACGGAATTCTGGAGTACCGCCGCCGGGAAATGAAGCACACGCGAAACCTGGTGGAAGTCCGGAAGGGTCTCCAGCCAGTCTTCGGGGAGCCGCGGGTGTGCCTCTGGCAGGTACTGACCACCGGCGCGGTGTTAATTCTTCTGCTGGCATTTATCATTGTTCTCCTCTGGCTTGAATTCCGAACCGGTATGAAGGTCGGACCCTACGTCCCGGTCGCCGCATTCTTCGGGATCTTCTTCCTCATCGTATTCCTCATGTTGATACGAGTACTCCTCGGTTACATTCGTTGGAGGGCACGCCCATGATGTCCCTGCTCGTCTTCGTCAGTGCGATCAGCGTTTCGCTGGTGCTTGGACGTCAGGAACGACGGCACGCACTCGAGCTCGAACTGGAATGCAGCCGGTATGGTGTTGAACCCCCGAAACGTCGCCAGCGGGTCGGGCGGTTTGAAGGCTGGATGAATACGGTTGCAGGTCTGTTGCTGACGGGAGCAGGGGCCTGGATTGTGTCGCTCATTCTCACAAGCCCGGATCACGCGGGGACGACAGGAGTCGTTCAGCTCGGATCCCTTCTTGTCGCGGCCGGCCTGGCGCTCATCATCGTCGGTGTGCGGACAATCCGACGATCTCGTGCGCTGAGATAACGCGGTTATAGTGTCAATCCCACAGCCCCCCCTCCAGTCTATTCAGGACGGAAGAAGTCCGCACTCCGCCCGATAATCTGCGCCGTCCAGGGCAGGACATTTCATCCCTTCCTGAACATTACAAAGATGTCATCCAGTCTGCCTTGACATTGGGCCGCCCAATGTCTACGGTGGGGTATGTTCTTTACAGGCTATCACTCAACACCGGTTCCACGTCCCGTGCGCACTCCCCGGGCGGCCGTGCAGCCGTGCAACTCCCCTCCCTCCCATCGTCATTCCCGAACACTTCTCACGCAGAGCGATCTGAACGGACCGAATGCATCGGTTCCTTCTATCCACAAACACACACAGGAGGTACGGCATGGCAACCCTCATCATCAGGCACACAGTGAAGGACTTTCCCACATGGAAATCCGCCTTCGACCAACACGCCACAGCCCGGAAGACAGCCGGCTGCAAGGGCGGAGAGCTCTTCCATGACCAGGCGAACCCGAATGACGTCACCGTCGTCATGCGCTGGGACAATCAGCAGAACGCCCAGGCTTTCGCCCAGTCCCCGGATTTGAAAGCTGTTATGGAGAAGGCAGGAGTCACCGGGCAGCCACAGGTCAGGTTCCTCAACGATGTGGGGCGGTTCAACGCGTAACTCGTTAGATAGGGAATAGACACTCGGAGTGCCCGGCGGCGGCGGGCCGGGCACTCTTGCGCGTATGGGTTCAGCCGCGAAGGCGCCAGGGTGCCGCAACGGGCGCTGTGTGCACGGGCCCAGAGTTCAGATACCATGTACGGTCTGACCGCAGGAAGGGGGCACTAGAAGTAGTACAGGTAGCGGACTTTCACCACCCCGACCCGGTCGGTGACGGTGAGCGGTCCGGGGACCATCTCTCCGAGAGCGTCGACCAGCTCAGGTCTCTGCTGGAATTCGTTTATGGCGAAGTAGATCCAGCTCTTCGGCAGGAAATTGTACGAAAAAAGAAATCCGAGAATGGTCCGCTGGATCTGTTGTGACGAGCGCGTGTAGACGAGGTCGAAATAGACCCTGAAGTTCAGATCGTTGACCGGGGTAAGGGAGAAATACGGACGGGCATTATATGTAATATCTTCGATCATGTTGGAGGGATTCCCCTCCACAAATCCATCCAGACTCGTGCCCAGCTCAAGAAACGTGTTCGCATTCCACTCAATCTCCCCTCCAAGCCATGAATAGAACGCAAGGTAGTCGCGGGAGAAGTTGTACGTCTTCGAATAGCCACCATAGGCGTTCAGATGCCAGTTCGGTGAAGTATTGAACCAGCTTGAGAAGGTGGCCTCAAGCGCGTCAAACTGTTTTTCCTGGTCTTTTGTCGGGCCTCCGCTGACGTTTATTTCAAACCCCCAGTTGTTCCTGAATTGCATATTGTATCCAAACAACAGGCCCCGATCGATGAAGTCATCCACCTTTTCATAGCCCATGAATCCACCGCCGTACACCGTGACGGATCTGACATAGCCGTCATCGAAGTACCACCGTGGACCGGTAAGCCCCACAAATTCCCACGTTCCTTTCCATGGAATGAAACCAACCTGGTTGACTTCAAAATCATCGCCGATGTATCTCCCCCGGATGCCAGTCAGCCAGTCCTGCCGGAACCAGATAAGACCCGCGGAGCCGGCATAATCTCCGCTCGACCCGGAAGCATCGCTGTAGTAGGACCGCGCGACCTGATAGGCGAGCTGGAGATCGGAGGTACGGAAGGCACCATCGATATCAACCAGTCCGTTGTCGTACATGGACGTATGTTTGCCGACATAGAGAAGCCCAACGGACGAGTTCTCAAATATCTGTTTTGAGACCCGCGCGGACGTGAAGTAGGCCTGACGTTCGGTGGTATCCACACCGTCGAGGGTATAGTCGGTGTTCCCGGTCATCGTGAGGAACCCGCCGTATTCCCAGTCTGAGATTCTCCCAAAGACTTTCGTCCCGAAGACGATGGGGACTTCGTCGCCCGACGGGAGTTTCTTCCCGATCCGGCGCGAGTAGAAGAGCTCAAGGGGACGATAGAAACCGGTATTTCTCTGTCGACCGGAGGCGGTGAAGACTTCCTGCCCCTGGATGAAGAAGAGTCTCCTCTCTTCGAAGTAGGATTCGTACCGGCTGATATTGAAGGAGAAGGGATCTGCTTCGATCTGAGCAAAATCAGGGTTGGCAGTGAGCTGGAACGTCAGCTGCGCAGAAGGGTTATAGAAGACGTCGATCCCTGCCGTGGGCTCGACCGTGTACACACCTGGACGAAGGTATGTCCCTTTCACAATTCCAACCGGGTAGAGCTCAAGATTCAGTCCTTCCGCAGATGGTTTGAAGTCTCTGAACACAAGACGGCCGAATTTCGATACCCTTTGCCCTTCCATTTCGTCATAGGTACACCAGTAGATATCCTCGCTCCCCTTCTGTTTCCAGCGGTCAAAATCCAGGCCCCACGAGCTGAGTTTCTTGTCATATTGTATTGTCCTGTAAGGGATCTCCATCTCCACGACGTACCCCCAATCATACACTTTGCTCGCGGCAAACCAGACGCCGTCCCAGGTATAGTCGCGGTTCCGCGCATCGTCGAGGAGGCGGCAATCGCTCCGGACGCCGGAGGCCGAAACGGCAAATTTGTACGCGGTACGCCTGTCGCCGAAAGTATCCAGCATGATGGACACCACATCACCACTGACCTCGTCGAGCCTACCCGCAAAGGCCTGGATATCCTGACGGTCGTCCTGACAGATAATCAGCGAATAGAGCGCATCGTCGGTCGTCAGTACTTTGGCGACTGTGTGGCGGGAAGGTTCTTTGCCATGGAAGGGCTGGAACTGGACGAAGTCGGAGACCGAGTCGGCGAGAGCCCACTGCGCCTCGACGGAACCGTCGACCGTTATCCCATTCGGAAACTTTCGGAGTTCAACGGTCTTTTCCTGGGCGGCCACGAAAGAGAAAAGAAGCGGGATAAAGAGAAGAGATCTGATCGGGGAGGTCATTCTGATGCAGGGTTCAATGAGTGAGGCTGAAATCTGTTGCACACTATCCGGCCCCGCCGCTGGCCAGCGAGGATCTACCTGTTGTACCTCGTTTTAGAAGAAAAAGTTGCGGTGGGGTCCCAGGCGGGTGCAGCGCGGACGGAGGGAAGGTGGGCACGGCAGAGGAGCTGCCGTCGGCTGGTACGGGGGCGAGCGCCCGGAACGGTCCAGCCGATAGGCAATGGGAAACAGGAAATACGCGGGAAACAATGATCTATTCTCACACGGATCCCCGGCCACTGGTCCCGGATCCCTGTTCCCGTGGCATCTCACTCTTTTTTTTCTCACTATCATCCACTCGTTCCATTGATCTCCAGGAGAGGAACATGCGACAGAAGGCTGCAGCACTTGCCAGATATCTGGCCGGTATCTCTGCAATCGTGATCGGGCTGTTTGCCCTGATCGAGCTTGGCGGATGGATCATCCATCCCTCCCGCTATAAGGAGCCGCCTGCAGTGACCGAGGAAGTCTGGCTCGAATCAGACGCCCTCACGCCCGGCGACATCCCCTGGATGAAAGAATTCGTGGACGAGTTTTGCAGATCATACAGGGCCGAATGGAAATCCTACGTGTATTACCGCCGGTACCCCTTCAGCGGAAAACTCATCAATGTTGACTCGGCCGGCATTCGCCGGACCGTCCAGTATGCGCTCCACGACACCGCGGGTGCTCGCCCCCGGCGGATATTCCTGTTTGGCGGTTCCACAATGTGGGGGACCGGGGCGCGCGACAGCGGGACGATCCCTTCCGCCCTTGCACAGATCATCGCTGCGGATACAGAGTTCGGACCGGCTGAAGTCATCAACATGGGCGAAACGGGTTATGTCAGTACTCAGGAGCTCATCCGGCTCGAACTGGAGTTGCGGCGGGGGAATATTCCCGATATCGTGCTCCTGTACGACGGCGGAAATGATACCTACGGGGCATATCTGGATGGCGAGGCCGGGTTGCCGCAGAATGAAATCCACCGAGTAACGGAGTTCAACCTGTTGAAGAACAGGTGGCAGATGATTAAGCTCGGGCTCGAGGGTTACCTGGAACGAACTGTCACAGCGGGGATGCTGTCAGGCCTTCGCTCCCTGTTCTGGCCCACGCAACCGCAGTTGCCGGAACACCTGAAACTGGCGGACGGTGTGGTGAAGATGTACCGGGGGAATCTCGAAATCCTGGAAGCGCTCAGCATACAATACGGGTTCAGGTACGAGGCCTTCTGGCAGCCTGTTGTCTTTGTACGTCCGGATCCTTCGCCCTATGAGCGGAAACAATCTGAGCAGCAGCGAATGGTTCGCCCGCTTTTTCTCGATGTATATCGTCGCATCGCACACGATCCGCCGCTAGGCGCAAATCCACACTTCCACGACATCAGCGGCCTCTTTGACAGAGCCGGCATGCCGGTCTATATCGATTTCCTCCATGTCTCCGAGGCGGGGAACCGGATTGTCGCCCGCAGAATGTATGAGAAGATTCGAAACCCGATCCACGACGCAAGGCCGTCACGCAGGACCGAAAAGCGTGCAATGGCCCATCAGAGCGCATTCTAACCGGCGGGAGACACGGCTATTCTCATCGGCCGATCGAACGCGGCGCCGTCCCGCCTCTCCTCACACCTTGTGTTCGAATTCGAGTTCCCCGGTCCGGATGGTTGACCCTGGCTTGAGAGCCAGGGGTTTTCCGGACTTCAATTCCACGCCATTCACCTGCGTAGGGTTCGTATCGCTCAGGTTCTTGACGTACAGTTTCTTGTCCTTCCAGATCAATTCCGCCTGTTTTCGGGAGACGGTATGGAATTTTTCGTCGATCTGGATATGTGCGTACGCCCTTTCTCCGGTCACCTCCTCCCTCCCGATCGTGACGATGCTTCCCTCCGCTGTCGGATAGCCCGCAATCTTGAACGCTTTCCCCTTGTCATCGCCCGAAACAAGAACCAGCTCTCCCGGGACGTACCTCATCGTCATCGGGGCCGGCAGCGTAATCTTGACGGTCTTCAGATCGACCGGTGAGGGGTCCTCATCGAAATTGATCGGGATGGCGTCTTCCTGGATTTCGATCGGGGGAGCTTCTACACTTCTTCTGCGCACACGAAGATAAAAGACCACGGGGGCAGCAATCAGCATAATAAGCAGGAGCACCAGCATCGGATTCTCCCACCAGACGCTCTCGAATTCTCTGGCTTCAACGGGTGTTTCGACGGGTGCGTCCATCCACACGCGTGTCTTCTCGCTTATGAACGGAACGCGACTCTCCGGATCGAGATACACGATTCCGGAGACTCTGTACCGTCGCTTCAACACCGGCGCGCCGTCGCTCGTATTGACCCTGATCGCTGCGCCGCCGGGGCTCTTCAGGAGGTAATATCCAGTCGAAGAAGTGGCACCCGGCGCGTACAGAGTTGCCGTGCCGGTCACTTCGACCGCAGCGGAGGAAAATTTCTTTGGATCCGCGGTGATGTTCTCTATGGCCGCTTCCTTGTACTGTGCGGCACTCGTACCGGAAACCAATGCGAGCACCAGGCACAACAGCAGAACTGGGAACCCGACGGTCTTCATCTATCACTCCTTAAATGATGTTGTTCTGAGGCATTCGATTCTCTCGCGCCGGGTCGCCCGGCGGGGGAGTCGGGCCCCGGCATCGATTGACAGCCGGAGCGAAGACGGTATTCATCCCGATGCGTTTCACCGAACGCGCGGATTACGAACAGGGCAACCAGCGCGAGAACGGCAAGCAGAGCCAGAGAAAGCAGGGTCGGGAGCCGCGGACGGATCCGTTTTCCGGCTTCAGGAGACGGAGGCGATACTTTCCGTGGGTCCGGCCGGACAGGCGGCACCGGGGTCTGTCTTGGAGTACGCGTGAACTGGCCCCACGTAGCGAGAAGAACGCTGATGTTGTCGGTTGACCCTGCTGTCAAGGCAAAGTCAACCATTTCCGCCGCCGCCTCTTTCAGGCTGGCCGTCTCGATGAAGATACGTTCGAGGGTCAATTCATGTTCGGCACCTTTGTCGAGGATGAGCCCATCAGAGCAGAGGAGAAAGCCTTCTCCCTCTGAGAGTGTGAAGCATTTCTCCTCAAGCGGGAAAAGGTCCGGTGTGTCCTTTCCTCCTTCGATAGACCGGGTCAGGATATGACCGAAGTTCTTCAGGACGCCGGCATCGGGTCTCGTCCCCGTCGAGGTGATCATTTCCTGGACATAGGTATGGTCTCTTGTCAGCTGACTGAGCGAGCCTCCCCTACTGCGATAGACTCTGCCGTCGCCGATATTCCCGACCACATATTTTCTCCCGCTCGCGAGGATGCAGGCGAGCGTTGTGCCCATTCCCGCCAGGTTCGGGTTCGCCTTCTGCGCTTTGCCGACCGCCTCGTCAGCACCGGCGTAGAGATCCCGAAGGATCTTCTTCAACTGGTTGGCGTGGACGGGCTTTAGAAACCGCGCGGCAAGAAACTCTTTCGCATAGTCCAGCACTACGCCACTCGCGACTTCTCCCCCTTTCACGCCTCCCATTCCGTCCGCAACGGCGCAAAAGAAGCCGTCTCCACCAAGGGGGAGAATAAGGACGCCGTCTTCATTCGTCTCCCGCCTTCCGGCGATAGAATCGCAATATGAATCCCATTTATTCATGTTCGCTCGACTGTACGGATCGGATCCCCTATCTTCCTCTCCCAGTCTTTGGACTGTATGTTCTGTGGGTAGCGTACACCGGCACAAGCGAATCCTTGAACAATCTTGCCACATCCTGTAACGCGGTTGATGTGGCGCTTTGCTGAAATTGACGGGCAAACACGATCTGTCCGTCCACTGTGCGCGTGATGCGAAGTTCGAACGATTGGACCTGTTTGTCGGCGCCCACAACGTCGACAACATAGGTGATGTTCAGGTCTTTTGCCGCCTTCTTGAGCGCCCCGGAATCAGTGACGGTCAGCGACTGTCTTCCCAGCTGCGACACCATGGCACGATACGGCACAAGCACAACGCGGTTCCGGTCGGCGCTGGTCCGCAGGATATTGTACAGCCCCTCCCCGGCAGGATCGGCCTCAGTCGGGGGAAGCGAAAACACCCCCACCGTGACGATCGACCCGGCATCAAGGAATGGCAGGGGCAGGGATTCATAGGTTACCGAGATGACTTCCTTAAAGGTCGCGTGTGTTCTCAGCCAGGCCGTTGCACTCCTGTCTCCCCGATCTGACGCCGTGACATACATCGACACCGCCCGTTCCGGATCGTTCAGACTTTCATACACGGAGCCCATCACCGCATATAGCGACGCCCGGCGCGGTTCGAGCACCATCTGCCGTCTGCAGAGGGTCAGGGCACTGTCGTACATCCGGCGCTTCATCAGGTTCGAATAATGCTCGTCAAAACTGAGGAACCGCTGTCGCGCCGGAAGCCGTAGGCTGTCGGTGACTCCGTACGCAGCCCGCCGCTCGCTGATCCCGATGGTCAGGTCAACGCTCTCTGCCTGGGCTCGTTCATCGGCAACGAGAGAGAAGCGTATGACATCACTTGAATCCGGAGGAAGGTCGCGAAGCGTCAGGACCCGGGAGCCGCTTGCGTAGTGGGCATTCCATCCATCCCCCTCCAGTTTGACCGATACCCTGAGGCTGTCCGCTCTTCCCCTCCCCTTGTTTGTCACCTGAAGCGCAATGAAGGACGTATCGCCGCGGATGATCATCGGATCATCGCTAATCTTCCTGAGGGTTGGGTTGGAGGCGGACTGAATCCAGCGGCTTGTCACTTCGATCTTCGGGGGAAGGAGAGCCTGGGTTGGAAGCGCAAGAGTGTCTATGTACAGGCTGTTTTCGAAGCGGTCCTGGATTCTCAGCAGAATTTTTACAACACCGGTTTGGAGGCCAGCGAGCCCGATGACCGCCGGACGAAGCCTCACGGATGCGCCCACAGGAATATCTCCCGCCTGAAGCAGCGTATCCACGCGAACGCCGGGGAAACCGGGGACAAGCGTAAGCCGCGCGGTGGTTCCGGCGGCTTCTCCCATACCTACGTTGTAGATCGAGAACGCGATCTCGGCCGATTCTCCGGCGTCCAGCGATTTATTCCCGTTCCCCTCTATCAGTTCCGGCCTGTCTATCCGAAAACGGGGCGGCGTGAATGTCCCTTCCCGTGTGGCAAAGGTGAGCTTCTGGCGTCCCCATCCGACATTCAGGATAAACTTCCACCCGTTCCCCCGAAGACCGGACGGGTAGTCCTTCCTGTAATGCCAGATGATCTTTCTGGGTGTTCCCGCGCTTACTGTTCCAATATGCCCGGTAACTGCGTCGGGCTCCTCGAGGACTCCCAGTCCGATGTTGGTCAACTGGAGGGCCACCTCATATGTCTTGCTGACCGAATCAGAGAGGCCGTAGGTAATCGTAACGAATTCGCCCTCCTGGTCGATTGACCAGACCGGATACTGGACCGGTCCTCGCCATTCGGATTCCTGAGCGAGCGAGGGCAGAGCGACACAGAGGGCAGCAAGGAGCGGGCGGAGCAGGTGTCTCATTGATCCCTCCCTCACTCGCCGATACTCAGATTGACACGTGCGTCCTTCCCCACCTCGTCACCGGGGCGTGGATACATCATCATCACCCGATTATGTTGGTCGGGTGGTCCCGCCACACGCGTCGTTTCCCCGAGCGCAAGCGCAGCGTTCCGCAGGGAGGCAATCGCATCGCCGGCGAACATGCCTCGAAGGTCGGGCACCTCCGTCTTCCCGATGCCGATGACGAGGACCACCGTCGAGCCCGGAGGGAGTTTCGCGCCAGGTGCGGGACGCTGGTCGATGACAAGATCATGTTGTTCGCGCATACCCCACTTCCGTTCGATCCCGCCGAGCTTCAACTGACTTTGCGTGAGCTTTCTCTCTGCTCCCGACATCGTCTCCCACACAACCGAGGGGACGGCGACGTCAGGCGGCTTGACGAAGTAGGCTTTCGCAAAGAAACCTATGAGGGCGAGTGCGACGACAAGAATGGATCCCGCAACAACCTTCCATCCCATGCCGTTCTTCCTTGTCCTGACATGGCGTGG
>DKBG01000347.1 GCA_002451155.1 Ignavibacteria bacterium UBA6906 | reverse complement strand
CTCGTTTTCGGTCCTGACGACGGGGGGCTTCCCGCCTCTCCGACAGTCTACGCGGCCTACGGTCAGGAGACCCCCGTGCTGAGCGGCGGCGTCTCCGTGGAGGGGTGGACCCCGCGGAGCGATGGCGATTCACAACAGGCTCTCTGGTCCGCTCCGCTGCCGGATGTCCCGATCCCCTTCCACCAGTTCTGGGTGGACAATGGGCGACGAACACAGTCCCGGCATCCGAACCACGGATACCTCCGCGTCGCGGGCGTTCCCGATGTCACAGACTCCACCGAATGGATGCAAGGGCAGTGGAGATTCCGGTATGACTCATCGGAAGTGCCGCCCGGAAATGCCGGACCAGGTACTGAAGTCGTGGTCATGAATCGGTGGGTAGAATCCCGGCTCCCGGTTGTACGCGTCAATCGTGACTCGATGCTGCTTGGCTTCAGCCGGAGGAGCCTCTTCCGGCTTGAACGAGATGACCCCTACTACTTCGTCAACGTCCGGGCGGGACTTGACTCCGCCGGCGAGTGGTTTCTCGATCTGCCGGGTCGACGTCTCCTCTACCGTCCTCTTCCGGGCGAGAGACCTGATCGCGTGGAGGCCATCATCCCGCGCCTTCCGCAAGTCCTGCTGATCAGAGGCAACCCTGCCGATGGCCGATACGTCCGCAATCTGCGGTTCCGCGGGCTGACGTTTTCCCACACCGAGTGGATTCTCCACGACTCATCAACGATTGCCGGTCATCCGCCAGGGTCCGGCGGTTTCGTTCAGGCTGCGGTAGGTCTCCCTGCTGCCGTCGAAGCGACCGGGCTGCGCAATTCTGCGTTTGAACAATGCACCTTCTCCCGCCTGGGGACCTACGGGATTGCACTTCGCGCCGGATGCCTGCTTGACACCGTTCGTGAGTGCGTTTTTACTGACCTGGGTGGAGGCGGCCTCAAGCTGGGAGAGACCGACATCCCCGCTGACACCGCAATGGTATCAGGCAGCAACGTTGTTGCGGATTGCGAGATAGGGGAAGGAGGGCTCCTCTTTCACAGTGCTATTGGTGTCTGGATCGGGCAGAGTGCGGGAAACCGAATTGTCCACAACCGCATCCATGATTTCTATTATTCCGGGCTTTCTATTGGATGGACATGGGGGTACGGACCGTCCGCAGCGGGAAGGAATGTCGTCGAGATGAACCATGTACATCACATTGGCGTCCGGTCTGACGGCGACGGTCCGATCCTGAGCGACATGGGTGGAATCTATACGCTCGGGGGACAGCCAGGCACCCTGATCCGGCGGAACATTTTCCATGACATAGCAGCGCGGGTCTATGGCGGATGGGGGATCTATTTTGACGAGGGGAGCTGGAGGATTGTGGCGGAAGAGAACCTGGTCTACCGGACAACGCACGGCGGGTTTCATCAACACTACGGGAAGGAAAACATTTTTCGAAACAACATCCTTGCCTTCGGGAGAGACGACCAGGCAATGCGGACGCGACAGGAACCGCATACGAGTTTTGCCTTCGAAGGGAATATCGTCTACTGGGAAACTGGACCGATGTTCGTCCAGCGATACCCGGGCTGGAACATGGTTTTTGACAGAAACCTGTACTGGCGGACAGACGGCAATGATCGCATGACAGACTCGATGAACTTTGCGCAATGGCGGTCTCTGGGATTTGACGCCCATTCACGCTTCGCCGATCCGTTGTTCGTCAATGCCGCGGCCGGGGACTTCCGACTGAAACCCGGTTCCCCTGCCTTCGCCATGGGATTCCGCCCGATACCATTCGAGCAGATTCGTGACACCGCTCCCCTTCGTCCGGAAGCCGATGAGCGTCTCGCTCATCCCTCCCGACGACGGTTTCTCTACAACAACGACGGTTCAAACATTCTCATGGGGTTCGACACGCTCACCCCCCCGAAGGCATACACGCGAATTGATCCGCTGGCGGGCACAGGCGTAACGACCTTCCTCCACAACGTTAATCCGGGCCAGAACATGGGCTATCCGAGCTCCGTCGGCTCAATGTACCGCTGGAATCCACCGCCGGGCAAGGGGAACGAGGGCTGGGAACTCCTGGGAAGGAGAATGAGCGACAACCTGGCCCGTCTGGTTGTGGACAGCATCGATCCGGTCGGCATGGTAATGGACCGTGCCAGGCTCAGAGGCATGGAAGTCATCCTCACCTTCCGGATGAACGAACTCCACGACGTGGACAAGCCCGAGAGTCCGCTTCTCTCCAGTTTCTGGAAGGACCATCCGGAGTACAGGGTGGGAGGGTATGCCGGGTGGGGCGCGTCGGCCCTCAACTATGCGCTCCCGGAGGTCAGGGAACACGTGTTGGCCCTCCTCTCAGAAGTCTGCGAGCGGTATGATCCGGACGGTCTTGAGCTGGACTTCATGCGATTCCCTTACTATTTCCCATACAGGGAAGATTCAATGCAGGGCTATGCCCGCACGATGACGGCATTTGTGGAGAGTGTTCGGCAGATGATCGACCGGGTAGGGAGCAGCCGGGGTAAAAAAATGCTGCTTGCAGCACGGGTGCCGACTTCCCTCCGGGCGTGTGCCTATGTTGGGCTGGACCCTGTGCGGTGGGCGGGCGACGGGCTCATTGATTTCTTGACTGTGGCCCCTTTCCTCTCCACGGAGACGGATATTCCCGTTGCTGAATTCAAGTCGGCGTGCGGAGCGGTGCCTGTCTACACGGGCATCGAGTATACCATCGGCACCCGGATGATGACGCGTGAAGAGAAACGCGCCGCGGCGGCGCTCCTCTATGCTGCGGGGTCCGACGGGATCTATCTCTTCAATTATTTCGTCGCCTGGGATATGGGACTGAAGGCCGACATGGAGGTGCTGCGCGATCTCTCCGATCCCGATTCGCTGGTGGGGAAGGACAAGCTCTATACCCTGGCCATTCCCCGCTATCCCGTACCCAATGTTAGTCTCTCCTCTCCGATGCCGCTGACCATCACGCCGGGGCAGCCCCGATCGGTTGTGCTCCGCACGCACGAGCCGGCGAGGCCAAATCGGTTGATCCTGCGCATTGAGGGATCCGCCGATCTCCGGCCGGAGGATTGCGTCGTTTCGTTCAACGGACAGAGATTATCAGGAGGAGTGCAGGCAGAGACAGCGATGCTTTTTCCCCAGGCTGTGGAATACACTCCCGCTCCGGTATCGAGGTCGATTGAATACCAGGTTGACCCCGGTGTGCTGAAAGGGGCCAATGAGATTGTNNTAGCCGAACGGCGAAATTTCGACCGCTCCGACCGCAGCGGCACTGTGCCGCCCGTGCCTTGTTTCGATGGCTGGTTCTGCCTACCATACAGCAAACCCGTTGACATCCATCAGGCGTCTCCATGCGGATTCTCATTGTTGAAGATGAAAAGAAGGTTGCCCAGTTTCTCAAGAAGGGACTACAAGCCGAGGCATATTCGGTCGATATCGCGTCGAACGGCGAAGAAGCGCTGTCGATTGCACGAGGGGAGGAGTTTGACGCGATTATCCTCGATATCATGCTCCCGAAAAAAGACGGGATCCAGGTTCTCCGGGAGATACGGGAAGCGCGAATTGATACGCCAGTCCTCATGCTGACGGCCAAGAGCGACCTCGAGGACAGGGTAGAGGGACTCAACCTGGGCGCGGACGACTANNGCGGACACACAGAACTCAAACCTTCGGATTCACGATCTCCAATTGGACCTGCTTGCGCGGAAAGTAGAGCGTGCCGGCAAATCGATTGTCCTGACCAACAAGGAATTCGAACTGCTGGAGTATCTTGTCCGAAACAAAGGCCGGGTCCTCTCGCGCATCACGCTGATGGAGCATATCTGGGATATGCACTTCGACAGCGAAACGAACATTGTCGATGTGGTGATAAACAGACTGCGGCGGAAGGTCGATGATCCCTTTCAATCGCGCCTGATCCAGACGGTTCGCGGGGTCGGGTATGTTGTCCGGGAGCCTGGAGATGGCGATCCTGAAGAAGCTTAGATCCGCCCAGGCGGTTCTTACGCTCTGGTACTCGCTGGTCATCGCCGGCGGGATTGTGGTATTTGGGCTCAGCGTATATCTCTATTTGGGTGTCTTGCAAGAGCAGGCGCTGGAAAACAGTCTGGTCGAGGAGGCAGACTGGATTCATCAGCTGGTTGACCTGGAGCGCAAGCAGGGGCAGTCATTCGGGGCCCTCTCGAGAGACGTCGAGCGGAGCATTGTCGACCATTTCGCAGGCGGGATGCAGAATTACATCGTTGTTCTCTCGACCTCCCGCGGGGACCTGCTGTATCAATCTGGCCGGAGAATGGAAAATCTCCCGCCGGCAGTGGCGCCGGAACGCGACACGACCTATATAGACACCGTGGACGATCCTCAGCTCGGCCGCCTGCGCGTCGCGGTCCGCAGAACCGACCCATTCATTATCCAGGTCGCCTTCCCCGACCGGGTTGCCCGCGAAGTCCTTTCCCGCCTGCTGACGATCTTTGCCGTCCTGACTCCGGTGGTGTTATTCCTTGCCCTTGCGGGAGGGTGGTTCCTGACAGGGACTGTGCTCAAGCCAATCGGCCGGATTACGCAGACGGCGAACCGTATCACAGCAGAAAATCTGAGCGAGCGCATTCCTGCTCGCGACGTCGATGACGAGCTGGGCGAGCTCATCACCACGATGAACAGCATGATCAGCCGGCTTCAGGAATCGTTCGGACAGATGCGTCAGTTCCTGATGAATGTCGCTCATGAGCTCAAGACCCCGCTGACGATCATGAAGGGGGAGTCTGAACTTGCGCTGTCGCGGCACCTCACGGCGGATGAAACACGCGAGCTTGTCTCCTCTCACCTCCGCGAAAGCGTGAGGATGTCCCGGATCGTCGATGATCTTCTTCTCCTGGCGAGGGCGGAAGCCGGACAGCTCGTAATGGAAAAAGTCTCCGTTGCCCTCGATGAGATCTTGAGCGAACTCGCTGAGGATGCTCAGATCCTCGGGTCGGACAAAGGTCACACCGTCGAACTCACCGCGAACCCGCCCGTACTAATCAGGGGCGACAGCGCGAGAATTCGCCAGTTGTTCCGAATTCTCATCACCAATGCAATCCAGTATACCGATCCGGGGGGCCACATCAGCATAGACAGCCGGATTGAGGATGGACGTGTCCGGGTGAGCATCGAGGATTCTGGAATTGGGATCTCGCCCGAGAGTATGGAGAGAATCTTCGAACGGTTCTACCGCACGGAATCTGCACGAACCAGGTCACACGGGGGAAGCGGACTCGGCCTCCCGATCGCCCGCTGGATTGCCGACTCCCATCAGGGGACGATTGACGTGGAAAGCAAGGTCGGCATCTATTCTCGTTTCACCGTTACCTTTCCCATTGATTCCTCCCGGCCCGGGAAGGACTGACCCGTTCCCGCATTCCGGTCTGTTTCCCCACCTTCTGATGCCGTTGACATGACGAAACTGTCATGAACCCGTCATCCTGGCGTCATCCGCGTCGCGTACCTTGATACATCTCTCCGAAGCGTGTGTTCTCTGGTCCTTCGGAGACAACAAGTTTCCCAATTCAAAACACATCATCTGGAGGTACATATGAAGAACCTTTTGTTGGTTGGAACGCTTGGCCTGGCGTTTGTAGCGCTCGGGCTGGCGCAGGCGCCGCAGAAGAAGGAAGCCCCGGCGAAGAAACCGGCTGCGACCGAGCAAGCAGCTCCTTCGACGGCGAAGGCTCCCGCGAAGGCTGAAGCCTCAGCCACGAAGCAGAAGGAGTCAGCAATGTCCCACGAGAAGATGGGCCACGAGCAAATGTCCCACGAGAAAATGGGACATGAAACGTCTGGCTCGGCTCACGCGAAGACTTCCGAGACGGTGAAAAGTGCCGGGGTGAAGTCGGAGGGGACGCACGAAGTGGCGAAGAAGTCAACGCAGGAAAGCTCGTCGATGAAGCAGACCGGAGAGAAAACCGCAGAGAAATCGAAAACGGAACTGGTGAAATCGACGGAGAAGGTTCCTGTGACAAAGAAGGCGGAAGAGAAGCCGAAAAAGTGACTTCGCGCGGCTGTTCCGGTGTACAGGTGTGGCCCTTCGGGGCCACTTCTTTTTCCCCCGCGGCTGATGAACTTTTTGTCATCACGGTGTCATGCCCATGTCATGTCCCCGGCGTATCTAGTAGAGGAAAGGCAAGAGAAAGGAAGATGAGATGAACAGAGATGAGAGTGCGGGAGAGCGGAAGGTGGTACCCCTGGACAGTAAGAAGGGGCTGACCGATCCGATATCGATCGGCGGGCTTGGCCCGGGGCTCGTCGTCTTTCTCATCCTGGTGTTAGCACTGCTGCTCGCACTGGGACTTCGGTGGCTCATCTTCTGACGCTGAGTTGATAATGCACATTCAAACAATACGGAGGAGCACTGCAATGGGTACGAGACAATTCACAGGAACGTGGGTGGGGAGGGCAGTCGCGGCGATTGCCGTGCTTGGGGCCTTCACCCTTTTCGTGGTGGGAAGGCCCGATGGCAATCCCGGCCAGGGTGCGGCCATGGCACAAACCCCGCCGGTTGTCACACTGAAAGGAAAGGAACTGCTCAACCAGTTCAGCGACGCGTTTGAGGCTGCCGCCGCAAAGGTCAATTCGTCGGTTGTCCCGGTTTTCAGCGAACAGGTGCAAACGGTGCAGAACCCGTTCGCCTCGGGGGAGAGTCCCTTCCGTGATTTCTTCGGTGATGATTTCTTCAAGAGGTTCTTCGGGTCTCCGCAGGGGAATGACCGGCAGGTGATCCGAGGGCTCGGCTCCGGGGTGATCGTCAGTTCCGACGGGTACATTCTCACGAACAACCACGTCGTCGATGGAGCGGACAAGGTCACGGTTGTTCTGTCCGACAAGAAGAAATATAAGGCGAAGGTCGTGGGGCGCGACAAGCAGACCGATATCGCGGTCATCAAGATTGATGCCACTGACCTTCCCGCGGCCATGCTGGGGAATTCGGACAGTGTCAGGGTCGGCCAATGGGTGATAGCGGTTGGGAACCCCTTTGAGCTGATGCACACAGTCACAGCCGGCATCATCAGCGCGAAAGGCCGCTCATCGGTCAATCTTGCCGACTACGAAGACTTCATTCAGACCGATGCNNACGGTCCGGCCGACAAAGCGGGAGTGAAGCGTGGCGATATTATCACAAAATACAACGGGACGGTCGTCGAGAACAGTACGCACCTTCGCAATCTGGTGGCGGGAGAGAGCCCGGGCTCGAAGGCACGGCTGGAGATCCTCCGGGACGGGAAATCCATCGAACTCAATGTGACCCTTGGCGAACGGCCCGCCGAGGTTGCTTCTGCCGGCAGCGGCGGCGCAGAAGAGCACGCTGATATTTCAAAGAAATTCGGCATGTCGGTTACGCCGCTGACGGCTGATCTCACGCGCCAGCTCGGATACAAGGGGGAGAAGGGCGTGGTCATCGATCAGGTCTCGCCGGGTGGCGTGGCGGATGATGCCGGCCTGAAACAGGGCGACCTGATCAAAGAAGTGAACCGGAAGAAAGTGTCGACAGAACGGGAGTTCTGGGAAGCACTCAAGGAGGTAAGCCGGGAACAGGGCGTTGCCCTGC
>DKBG01000051.1 GCA_002451155.1 Ignavibacteria bacterium UBA6906 | reverse complement strand
CCTGTAGGTCGACCAGATTGGTCGACCTGTGGGACGACGAACCTCCTGGCCCAAAACCTATTGGCCGGAATTCAGATACAAAAGTAAAGGCCGGTTGCCAATAAGTCCCTTTCCTCGTACCTTTCGCGGAACCATCGGCAGGGTGACTTTCCCTCCTGCGATTGGCAACCTCAATCAGGACCAGAGCCGGCGGCCTGCCGGACCTCCAGCATCCCTTTTTCGGAGCAATTCGAAGTGAGCTTTCGAGCGATTTCTCTATCCATTTTCCCGGCAAGGAGTTGTAGGAAAACGTGCGCAATTCTTTTCCTTGCGCCCACACTTTTTTCTCTGGACACCCCTGCATTCGGCTGGGTGTACCCGGAGCATCGCGGGATTGCATTGTACGCAATCCAGCACCTGAACGGCCCTGAAAAGGCGGCGCTGGACAGCCTCTGGACAATCGCCAGGAGAGGATACGAATCACGACTGTACACCACGCCGGCCGACCTCTCGGGTCAGTTTCCGCCTGTGACAATTGACTATGCCGCGTGGCCGGCAATCGCAGGAGACCACTCCTGCTCCTCCGCGAACATGCTGCAGACAGTCCTTCAAACAGATTGGATACTGAAAGTAGCCGCCATCTCAGCCAGGCTGAATACGGCACTCTCGCAGGCAGGGCTCGAGAGGCATACGCGTACCAATGCAATGCGCGACGCGGATATCAATCTTCAGAGGGTGGACCCCGAATATATCACCAGAGCCGGCGCGAACAACGTCCACTTCCTCCTGGCACGGCCGTACGCTGAAACCGACGGACAGATGTACGTAGAGACCTGCCTGGCAAACGGCTGCGAATCGAATGCTCTGGGTACTTACGCATGGTACCATCTAAGCGCACTCCGGAAGGCTTACCGATTATCCCAGGGAAACCTCCCTGATTCCGTGAAGAGATCGACCGCCCTCGCCGCGCTCGCCGACGAAGCGTACGCTCTCCATTTCCTCCAGGATGTCTTTGCAGCCGGGCATGTGGCCGGGACGAGAGGAGACGCCTCACTGCGAAAAGGGACTCACGACTACTACAATGAACATGGGCTTGAAGTCCGGACATGGGAAGGGAAATCGATCGTCCTCAAGGGTGATGCCTGGATGCGTGCCGAGGATGCTGAACGGGCGGCGCTCGCTGTCCAGGCCAGTTTGAGTCAATTTCTCGAGACGTATGAGGGAAAGGGGATGTTCCCTGCTTTTCGTTCAAGGGAACCGCTTCTCCTGACCGCTGACACGTTGAACACCTGCCTGCTGGATGCGATGCCGAATCGAGATATCGAAGCCGGGCTCGGGGTACTTCTCAGCAAGATAGTGAACACGACTCCGGTTCCCGGCCTCGCGGAAGGAGAAGGTGAGCTGCCCCGTTTTCGAAGCGAGATCGGACCCTTTATCGGGGTCGTCCCCGCAATCAGAGCCGGTGCACTCGGGGGCGGGTTCGGGAAGAATCAAAAGTCGGTGGGATTCATGAGCGGCCTTGATGTCGCGATCAGAATCGGACTCGGCCTCGAAGGTGTTATGAATGAATCGGGGGATGGGCTCGTCGCGCTGGACCTGGGATACCGGCTTGATGCCGCCTCGTCCATTTCGATTGCCGATGAGGCTGGAATCCAGGAGTTCGGTCAGATCTTTGCGGCCATCCCGTCACGGGCCGGACTCTCAGTCCGCCTCAGAGTCCCATTCTATCTGATTCCGCTGGATCTGCTTGTCGCTGCGCCGTTCCTCCTCCCCACAGCACCGGATACATATACGCAAATGGCGGTTGTCGCAGGGAACGGAGGATTGATCCCATGGCAGGCTGGGATTGCCACCTCGTTCGGACGGTTCCAGTTTGTGCTGGGCCGGGAAATCGGCATCTGCGAATATGGATATCTGACGCAGGAGAGGATGATAATCCCGTACGGGCCGCCAGGACAAGAAGACGCAATACTGGCGGATCTCCGCTCCATTCAACTGGAATTTCCGATTCTTGAATACATGCCGTTTCGTCGCTTCTCCACAGACCAGAGCTCCAGCCTGGTGATCCAGCTCTTTGGGGCCGTGGACATCCCCACCGGAATCACAAGGGTCTATCCGCCAGGGGCACTGAACCCCGACCTTCGAAGTCCCTGGTTGCTCGGCATCCGAGCCGCGTTCAGATGGCGGCAATACTTGTAGAAGAGGACGTTGCTCTTTCTGTCTCGACAGGAAGAAAGGGACAACTGCCAAATGGGTCTTCAATGACCGCTTTCTNNTCAACAGATCTCTGTAATTGTACAATGTACACCGAATAGGGAATAGGAAATACGCAATAGGAAATGCCCAATTCGCTGACACCCTACGCCTGGCCCCTGATCCTTAGTCTCTGACCCCTGCCCCGTCACGGCCAAACCGTTTCAGCCTGAGCGAGTTGCTCACCACGCTGACCGAGCTGAACGCCATGGCCCCGGCCGCAATCATGGGATTGAGCATCCCGAGCGCCGCGAGCGGGATCCCGATGACATTATAGATGAACGCCCAGAAGAGGTTCTGCCTGATCGTCCGGAGCGTACGTGAGGAGAGCCGGATGGCCCGGACAACGCCGTTCAAATCTCCATTCATCAGCGTGATTCCCGCAGCTTCCATGGCAATGTCCGTCCCGGTTCCCATCGCAATCCCAACATCCGCCTGCGCGAGAGCAGGCGCATCGTTTATCCCATCACCCACCATTCCGACGATTCCGCCCCCCACCTGCAGGGACCTGATCTGATCTGCTTTCTCCGCCGGCAGGACGCCCGCAATGACCCGGTCAATACCGGCTTTCTCCGCAATCACCCGCGCGGTCTGCTCGTTGTCACCGGTGAGGAGGATGGTCTTGATCCCCATTGAGTGGAGGGCACGAACGACATCCGGAGCGGTCGGTTTGATTGTGTCCGCAATTGCGATCACACCGGCCGCTTTGCCGTCGATCGCAACAATAATCGATGTCTTCCCCTCCGCTGCAAACCGTTCCACGTCTGATTCCACCCCGCCCAGCATGACGGCGTAGTCCTTCATCAGCTGGAGGTTGCCCGCAATGACGGGTCGCCCATTCACGACCCCTGCCACGCCAAGTCCTGTGAGAGACTGAAACGCCTCGGATTCGCCAGGCCGTACTCCCTCCTGCTCTCCATACCGAACGATCGCGTCCGCCAGCGGATGCTCTGACTTTCGCTCGACAGAGACAGCCAGTGCAAGCAGCTCAGCCGGAGAGTACCCGTTGAACGGCACCAGATCCGTCACGGCGGGTTTCCCTTCGGTAATCGTGCCTGTCTTGTCGAAGACGATCGTGCGCATCATGTGCGTCCGTTCAAGGCTGTCCGCGTTTCGTATCAGCACACCCATGCGGGCGCCGGTGCCGGTCCCAACCATGATTGCCGTCGGCGTGGCCAGTCCCAGAGCGCACGGGCATGCGATAATGAGAACGGCGATGAAATTCACCAGTGCATGGGTAAAGGACAAACCGCCAACGGCATACCAGAGGAGGAATGTGACAACGGCGATCCCGATAACCGCGGGGACAAATACCGATGCAATTCTGTCGGCGAGGCTCTGGATGGGAGCCTTTGAGCCCTGGGCTTCCTCCACCAGCGCAACAATTCTCGCCAGCACAGTGCGCTTGCCAACGGCGGTCGCACGGAAATCAATACTTCCGTTCAGGTTGATCGTTCCGGCGATTACCGTATCGCCCTCCTTCCGTTCCACGGGAAGGCTTTCTCCGGTCACCATGGATTCGTCGAGAGTCGAGAACCCGCCAGTGATGACCCCATCTACCGGGACTCGTTCCCCAGGACGGACGCGAATTGCGTCTCCCACGACGACATCCGCTATCGAGATGTCCGACTCCACGCCATTTTTCCAAACCCTCGCTGTCCTGGGCTGCAGGCCCAGAAGTTTCCTGATGGCATCGGACGCTCGCTGCTTCGCAGACGATTCGAGCATTTTGCCGAGCAGGATGAGCGTGATGATCGTGGCGGTTGTATCGAAATAGACCTCGGACATCCTGCCGGCCGTGCCGAGGAGTTCCGGAAAGAGGGTCGCAACCGTCGAGTAGCAATACGCGGCTCCTGTTCCAACGGCGACCAGGGTGTTCATGTCCGCACTGAAATGACGCGCGGCCGTCCAGAAGCCCTTAAAAAACCTCCGGCCCGAAATCATCACCAGTGGGGTAGTCAGAAGAAAGAGGATTCTCTGTGTAGCCTCCGCGGAGAGCGGAACACTGCTTGCGTACCATGCGGTCATGCTGAGCATGCTCAGCACCATGATCGGCACTGTAAGTGCGGCGCTCAGCAGCAACTCATTCCTGAGCCGAATGTGAGCTTCCAGCTTCTGCGGTGATTCTTCCGGGGCCTCGCCCGGCACAGGCTGTTCCCGGACCGTGACCGGAATCGTATACCCCGCGTCGGCTACCGCCTCGGCAAGTTGCCCGACCGTAACACGGGACGAATCAAATTCTATCCGCGCTTTTTCAGTCGCCAGGTTCACCGAAGCGTCGACAACACCTTCCACCTTTTTGAGCGCCTTCTCCACCCGGAGAACGCAGCTTGCGCATGTCATTCCCTCAATCGGGAGCGACATTGTTTTGGTCGATCTGTTCAGCTCAGTTGCCATCGTCTGCTTCCTTTCCCGACGCTTCCCTCCAGATTCCGACAGGTTATTGGGCGATGAGCCTGTACCCCGCCTCGCTGACGGCTCGTTCCAGATCCTGTCGCGAAATCCTGGATTCATCATAGTGCAGCCGCGCTTTACCGATTTCAACGGATTCCACGCGCACACCCTGGAGCCTTTCCAGCTCTTTCCTGACGCTCATCACGCAATGCCCGCAGGACATCCCTTCGATCTTCAGCTCTTCTGTCTTCATGGTCTCTCCTGTTGAATCTGACTGACCTCTACCATACAAAGATACTCACTGGCCGCTCATCCGGCGTTACAGAATTCCAGAAATCTGTTACATCTTTGTTGGGTGAGGAAGGGGAAAAGCACGGGGAATTCGGGGATCGAGCGGTGCACACATTTCCTGGCCGGCATCTCCCGGCGCAATCAGGAGTTACGGACAGCCTGCGTTGGCACTTTACCGGGCAGGGGGGGCTACCCTGTCAAGGGATTTCCGGGTATTCCCCATCATCTTCTTGAACCTGCTGGGTGTGAGTCCGGTAATCTTCTTGAACTGGTGGGAGAGATGCTGCACGCTGCTGTACCCAAGCTTGTACGAAATTTCGCTCAGCGTCAGCTCATTGTATTTCAGCAGCTCCTTAACCCGTTCGATCTTTTGAAGGATAATATAATGTTCGATCGTCACGCTCTCCATCGAGGAGAAGAGTGCGCTGAGGCTCTGGTATTCCTGCTTCAGCTCCCGGGCGATATAGGTGGAGTATTTGCCGCTCAATTCTTTCTCCAGTGTTTCGCTTCGAACTAGCTTCAACACTGCCAGTTTGATCTGCTCGATCGTCCTGGCCCGCCGGTCCTCGATCAGCTCAAATCCGTTCCGCTCGAGAGCGCCTTTGACGTTTCGGAGCATCTCCCCCTCAACCCTTCCCGCCACCACAGCCTCACCGAGACTGATACTGCGGAGGTCGAGATCAAGAGCGCGCAATTCCTCACTAACGACCCTGACGCATCGGTTGCAGACCATGTTTTTGATGAAGAGCGTGGTTGTTTCGGGCGGTACCAACTTGTGCCGAGTCTTCTTTGCGGGCGACGTGGTCATAGTCCTGATACTGAATGATGGCAAAATCCTCGGTAGCTCAAGAGCGAGGTGCCTCAAGGTACGGACATCGCCCGATCTCCGCAAGACTGGGGGAGACCCGCCTCGATTGTTGCATATTAGACAAAGACTTCTATTTTGTTGCATTGCAGGAACGATAGTGCCACCATCCTGCACGTCCGCCAATGTACTTCAGCGAATGAGGATTTCTATCAAGTACCGAAAGCTCGCACTCATTGTCGCTATTATTGTGCTCGCGTACGCGATCGTCGGGTTCTTTGTGCTTCCTCCGATCGTCAAGCCGAAGCTAATCCGGGCCATCGAGGAGACGACACACCGGCAGGTCAGGCTGGGAGGACTTCACCTGAATCCGTTCGCGCTCTCTGTGACGCTGAACGATTTTGAGCTAGAGGACAGGGACAGCACACGGCTGCTCTCATTCGCACGCCTCCATCTCAACTATGAGATCATTTCTCTCTTCAAACACGCGTATGTATTCTCCGAATTCCTGCTCGACACACCCTACGTGGCTGTTCGCGTCCTGCAGGACGGGACCCTGAGCGTCACTGATCTCCTCGCCCGCCCCGCCGCTGACTCCGCATCGTCCGCGGAGCAGCCGAAGGCTCTTGTCATCGGCAACTTCGTTCTCACCCGGGGAAGCGTGCGGTATCAGGACCTTTCACGCAGCACCCCTCTGGTGAGGGATATCGATTCGCTGAACCTGTCGCTGGCGAATTTCACCACAGTTCCAAACGAGGAGGGAGTGTATGAATTCACGGCGACCACGGGGAGAGATGAGTATTTGCACTGGCGCGGATCCGTGACGGTCACGCCCGCGCGTTCCGCGGGTCTTCTGGAGATCAAGAACCTGCGGGCATCATCGCTCTGGGATTTCATGAGTGACCGGCTGAAGTTCGGGGTGAAATCGGGTCTTGTTGACCTCCTTGCGGAGTATGACCTGGACGCCTCCGGAACCACTCCCCTGTTTACGCTGCGAAACGGCGCCATCGGACTTTCCGGCCTGGTGCTCAGCGACCCCGCTGACAGCATTCCCCCCCTTTCCCTCCCTCGCGCCAGTGTCCGGGGAATGGCGTTTGACTATCCGGCGCAGGTACTTACGCTGGACAGCATCAGCATAGAGGGAGCTGAGCTGAGGACCGCGTACCTTGCGGACGGCACCATCACCATACAGGACTTGCTGACGCCGATCCCAACTGCGGCGGATACTACGAAGTCAGCCGTAAAGCTCACGGTGAACACGCTTAGCACCTCCGGCACAAAGGTGACGTTCATCGAAAAAATGCTCGAACCCGAAGCGCCGATGGTCGTCACCGATCTTGCGCTTCAGATGACGAATTTCTGCTACGGAGTCCCGGGCACGGCGCGTCTGAATGCTACGGGAGTCCTGAACGGGGAGGGAACTGTCGAGGCTGCCGGGACCATGTCTCTCGATCCGCAGAAAGCTGAGATGGACATCCGCATCGCGGGAACGCCGTTCGTAGCGTTCCAGCCATACGCTTCCCGCTACAGCCGTGCGCAGCACGAGGGCGGAACGGTCTCGCTCCAGGGAGCCATCGCCTATGCGGGCATCGACGGGAAGACTATGTTCCGATTCAGAGGAGGGGTTACGCTCGACCGCATCCGGATCAGCGATCCTGTCCTGAACGAAGACCTGACGCGGTGGGACCGTGTCGAGGTGAAGGGAATGGATTACAGGCTCACCCCTCCCACACTGTCCATACGAGAGATCGCCGCGACGCGCCCGTACATACGCGTGATCATCAGTCCCGACAGGACACTCAATATTCAGCACATTATGGCGGAGGGTGCTGCAGCAGATGTCGATTCCGACAGCGTTGCCGGATCCGGCACTGATTCATCACACGTTGTGCAGGGCCGGAAGGCCCCTGTGACCGCCCCCAGCACCGTCGGGACGAGGAACACATCTCCTTCGACCGAGACAACCATCGGTGCCGTCAGGATCGTCGATGGTTCGATGAATTTCTCTGATCTTTCGTTAACGCCGAATTTCGTCGTCAGCATTCTGCAGATGGGGGGGACCATTCATAGGCTGTCGTCTGAGCAGCTTGCGCGCGCCGACGTTGATATCAGCGGCAATGTGGACAAGTACGCCCCGGTGACCATTCAGGGGCAGATCAACCCCCTTAGCGACGAGGCGTATACAGACATCCTCATGAGATTCGAAGGGATCGAGCTTACCACGTTCACCCCCTACGCGGGGAAATTCGCCGGATACAAGATTGACCGGGGGAAGCTCAATCTCGATCTCCGGTACAAGTTGAACAACCGGTATCTGGAGGGAACCAACAAGATCGTCCTTGACCAGCTCACGCTCGGGCAGCCGGTAGAAGGCCCGGATGTGACGAGTCTTCCGGTCAAGCTCGTCGTGGCTCTGTTGAAGGACTCAAAGGGCGTGATTGACCTGGACATACCGGTGAGTGGAAGCATTGATGACCCGGAGTTCAGTCTCTTTCCCGTCATTTTGAAGGCGATCCTCAACGTCCTCTGGAAGATCGTGACGGCGCCATTTGCGCTCATCGGGGCCCTTTTTGGCGGAGGAGGCGAAGACCTCGAATTCGTCGCCTTCACGCCGGGCTCTGACTCCTTGACTGCTGATCAGCAGAGCAAGCTTGTGACTGTCGCCAAAGGACTCACCGAGCGCCCTCAGCTGCAGATGGACGTGCGTGGGACCGCAAGCAACACCGCTGACAAGGACGCCATCCAGGAAGAGACGATTCTACAGAAGGTACGACCGTCCGGATCCGGCCCTCTCACGTCGGGTGATGAGAAGCGATTGCTTGCACTTTATCTGCAGACATTTAAAGAAGATGCGGCCGGACTCGTCCCGGAAGGCGGTATGAGCGAAGAAGAGCGGGGAAAGGCAGTTCTTGAAGGCGCGCGGCGGAGGCTGATCGATTCGGTCCAGGTCAGCGAAGACGACCTGCGTGCGCTGGCCCAGCGTCGCGCATCAGCGATCATGGACTACCTCACGCGCGCACAAGCGATCGATCCGACGCGACTATTTCTCCAGGAACCCGAAACCGCTGCGAATCCCACTGATGGCATGGTCAGGACGACGCTCAGCTTGACCGCAAGGTGATCCCCGGGACGGAACTCCGGGGTGGGCGCCCGGGGCAACATCCGGGGACGATACTGGAGGGGATATTCCTTGTGTAATCCGTGACCTCCGTTACGATCGTCCATGAAGGCTCGATTCTCGACTCCTGTATCTCAAAGAGCCTGACTACCAGACGTTTCTTTTTACTTTATGAGCACCATTCTATTCGTCTGGACGATCGAACCTGACGTCAGCATGTAGAAATAGACTCCGCTGGTCAGTCCGCTGGCATCAAATGTCACCTCGTAGCTCCCCGCCGATTTCTTCTCATTCACAAGGACACTTACTTCCCGCCCCAGAAGATCGAATACAACCAGTCGCACCTCACGAACCCCTACCCCCTGGTCCCTGGACCCTGGTATGCTATATTGTATCACCGTCGACGGATTGAACGGGTTGGGAAAGTTCTGCTCCAGGCAGAAGGTCGGCGGGGGCGACGTCACCGTCGGCGATTCGATATCGGTCACCAGTCCGAATCCTCTCCCCACAACATCGAGAAGCGGTTGCTGTCCATTCAGATAATCCTGGCCGATGGCCCAGAGGATGGCCCCCTGAACTCCCTTCCCCACCGCATAGCTGCACTTCAACGCCACGGAGGCCGAATCGTCGTAACTGACTACTTGTGTCGCGGCAGGATTGATGAGATATGGTACCTGCCCGAGGCTGTCCCAGTACCGCGTCCAGCCCTGAGCGAGATATGGCACGATGTCCCTGTATGTCTTCTGAGTCGCCCCGGTACTCGGTCCATACATGCTCGAGGCGCTAAACACCTGTCCGTAGAAGGGAATACCGATTGTGATTTTGTCCGGCGGCAGCGAACGCGTGGTGGTGTAATACGAGACTGAATAGTCGATCCACCCCTGGTTGTTTATTGACAGGGTGCCATACAGCGGTGAGTTGGGCCCCGAGGTTGAGGTCCACGATCCGAAGAAGTCGTACGTCATCACCCCGTACCAGTCTACGTCGTTCTTCATCCCCCCCACGTCGAACCAGCGTCCCGACCAGTCTCCCGCAGGTATTGCGAGCGAGATCGTCATCGGTCTATTCAGGGCGACAAAGGCCTGTCGGAGTTCATTGACTAACACGGTGAGGTTGGCCCGGTCGGCCAGGTTGGCGGGATATTCCCAGTCCAGGTCAACGCCGTCGTAGCCATTCGTCTCGCAGAAGTCCACAATATTCTGGACGAACCGGCTGCGTGAGGCGCTGTCCGCCGCCATGCCTGAAAACCCTCCGGATCCTCCCCATCCTCCCAGTGCGACAACCACCTTGACGCCCGCAGTGTGAGCGGCTGTGACCAATTCCGGATAGGCGAAACCAGACGTCCCGCTCAGAGATCCGTCACTGTTGGGAATGAGGAAAGCGTGTGCGATGTGTGTAAGGCTCTGGTAGGAAATGGTGGTGTGCGGATACACAGATCTGTTCCAGTCCGGATAGTACCCGACGACCGTCGGTCCTCCGGCTCTGACTGGCTTGGCCAATAAAACCAGCATGGCCAGGCAGAGGAGACCACATAATGATGAGCGTCTGGCCTTCTCACGCATTGAAGCGCCTGAGTCCTCTGTGTTAACCTTTGGGAGCAGGAGACGTCACGCACATACCTGTTCAGGAAGATAAGGTTGATGGATCCGGATATCAATCCCCTTTTAGGGGGAGGCAGGGAATTAACGACCGTTCGTCGGCACGCCGGGATTCCCCATCACATAGTACTCATTTCCTCTCAGGCGGGCCGGAACAGTTGGAGGTTCACCCAAATGACCCCGCATAGACACCATGTGAGACATTTGACAATGGCCCTGCTCCCGCCTATCTTTCCCACACAATTTCTCTTCAGCCCACCCCTTCCGGTTGCCGAGGTCTTGATGATCGGCTCGACCATTTCCCATTATAGAATCCTCGAGAAGCTTGGAGGCGGGGGAATGGGCATTGTCTACAAGGCAGAGGACACGCGCCTCAAGCGGATTGTCGCGCTGAAGTTCCTCCCTCCTGACCTCACCAGAGACCCCGAAGCCAAGGAGCGATTCGTCCATGAAGCCCAGGCGGCTTCCTCCCTCCAGCACAACAACATCTGCGTGATTCACGACATCGATGAAACTCCGTTCGACTCCGTCCAGGCGGACGCCCCGCCAGGCGGACAGATGTTCATCGTGATGGAGTACTACGAGGGAGAAACGCTCAGAACGAAGATTGATGGCGGGCCTCTTCCGATCGATACGACTCTCGATCTCGCCGTCGATATCGCCCTGGGACTCGCAAAAGCCCATGAGCACGGCATCATCCATCGCGACATAAAGCCCGCGAACNNTCGACACTCGGGACGCTGGCGTACATGTCGCCCGAGCAGACCCGTGGAGAAGCCGTGGACCGGAGATCAGACATCTGGTCTCTGGGGGCCGTACTGTACGAAATGGTCCTCGGGAAGCCGGCGTTCAAGGGAGACTATGAAAATGTCATCGTATACGAGATCGCAAATGTCGAGCCGGAGCCTGTCACCGCCCTCCGGACCGGTGTCCCGGTCGACCTCGAACGGATTATCACAAAGGCACTGAGGAAATCACCGGATGAACGCTATCAGCACGTCGATGAGATGCTGGTCGATTTGAAGCGCCTCCGGAAGGATTCGGAATTCACACCTCCAACCAGCCAGGCTCCAGCTCAGGCCGCTCCCGGCAGACCTCTCACGACGCGAGTGCTTATTCCTGCCGCAACCCTTCTCGTCCTCGTACTGGTCTTTCTTCTGATCAAACCGCTTCTTTTTGAGGATGTCCTCATCTCCGAACCGAAACCGGTCGCGGTGATCCCCTTTGTGAACCAGACGGGAGACAGAACCTACGATTATCTGCGCGAAGCGATACCCAATCTGCTCATCACCAGCCTGGAGCAGTCAAAATATCTCCGGGTGATGACCTGGGAGCGTATGACCGATGTGTTGAAACAGATGGGCAAAGCCGAGGTAGGGCTGATCGACAAAGAACTGGGGTTTGAGCTGTGCAGACGGGAAGGGATTCATGCAATCGTCATTGGTTCTTTCGTGAAGGCAGGCGACACATTCGCCACTGACGTGAAAGTCCTCGATGTCGGCACCAAAGACCTCTTGAAGAGCGCCAGCGCGCGGGGCGGTGGCGTGGAGAGCATCCTCAACTCACAGATCGATGAGTTGAGCAAGGAGATCTCCAGAGGGGTTGGGCTTTCACAGCAGATGGTTGATGGCGCGCCATCGCCAATCGCCGAGGTTACGACATCTTCCATGGATGCCTATAATCTGTTCTTGCGCGGAAGGGCAGATTATGAGCGCATCTACATCTCGGAGGCCCGGAGATCTCTTGAACAAGCGGTCTCCCTGGATTCCAACTTCGCGGTGGCATATCTCTGGCTCTCCAGGGTCTATAGCGCCCTTCTTGATATCCCGAAAATGAAACAGGCAATCGAGAGAGCAAAAGCGCTCGCCGCAAGAGCGCCGGAAAAAGACCGTCTTGCGATCGAGGCGCGCTATGCACGGGCCGTCGAAAGAAANNAACCAGCTTCCCGAGGCACAGGCGGAGTTTGAGAGGGCCATACAGCTCGATCCAGAATTCCCCTCTCCGATAAACGGTGTCGCCTACATCTATGCTGCTCAGGGGCACTATAAAGAGGCGATCATGACACTGCAGCGATACGCAGCCCTCTCGCCCGGGGAGGCAAATCCCTACGATTCAATGGGCGAGATCTATCTTAAGATGGGAGACCTTGACGCATCCTGCGCGAGGTATAGGGACGCAATCCGTGCACAGCCCACGTTCTTCTCAGCGTACAAGAGCCTTGCATACGTCAGCGCACTCAGGGAAGACTACGAAACCTGCCTCAGCTACCTGGACAGTGTTTACGCCCGCGCTCCATCGCCTGGATTGAAAGTGGACGCCCTTGCGTGGAAAGTACTATGCCTGAATTCTGTTGGGCGGTTGCGCGAGGCGGAGAGCACCATCGACCGGATGGCAGTCCTGATCGAACGAAGTCCAGGACGGATCTTCATGGCCCCCCTCGCCTGGGTGCGGACACGGTCTGCATTGCAGCGCGGGATGTATGGCCTGGCACGACAGCAATTCGCATCCGTGACTCAGATCTGGAGCGAGTACAATCCCCGGACCCCCGTCACCAACAGGACGCTCAGGAGAGTCATCCAGGCTGAGATTTGCCTGGGAGAGCACCGGCTGGATTCAGCCAGGACGTATCTCCGCGACGCACTGTCCAGCCTTGATTCCCTTGAGTCTTATAAGGACATATTGACCATGCTTGCAGGGATTTTCGAATCTGAGCTTCTTCTGGGTGAGGAAAAGCACGAAATCGGCATTCGCGTGTATCGGCAAACCCTGGTGATGATCCCCAACCTTGGAGTCGGCTGGACAATGCCGCTGTACAATACCCCCACGATGCGGGATATCGTCCCCCGGGCGTTCCTGAAGCTCGGCGAGCGGGATAGTGCGATCACGGAATATGAAAAGCTCCTGCACATCGACCCCAGATCGAACGATCGCAGACTGATCAATCCGTTGTATCACTACCGGCTGGCGCTGGTCTGCGAAGAGTCAGGAAAGACCGAAAGGGCGGTGGCTCAGTACAGGAGGTTCCTCGAGTTGTGGAAGCACGCAGACCGCGATCGGCCCGAGCTGATCGATGCGCGGAGGAGGCTGGAGAGACTCACGCGCGGACGAACACAGTAGCACCGGCAACCCTCGCCGCTCACCTTATGCGAAAGCCCCGCTCACAGGGGAAACCCATGAGTCGGGGCTTTCAGCGATGCAGAGTCTTGTGCAGGTTACTTCTGTTTCTTCTCCGCCGCGTTTTGCGCCGCCGTCCAGGGCGGCACAACTCCCACCATCCGGGCGTAGGCGATCGACTGTCCGAGGTGCTCGTGCATGTGTGACAGCAGCACGAGAAGGACACTTCTCACCGTCATCTTCTGTCCGAAGATGGTCACCATATCCTCGAGGTGGGCGTCGGATATGTTCTTGATCCCGGCTTCGAGGAAGTCAAATGACTTCACCAATTGCTCGCGGATGACTTTCTTGTCCGTGGAGGCTTTTTCCCATTTCATTCCGTCCTCCGCGGTACCAACGGCGATCCCCTGGGGCAGGGCCACGCCTGCGAATTTCCCAAAGAGATAGTTTCCAAAGGCAATATGGGAATATACTTCACTGATCGAACGGACTTCCTTGTTTGGACGCCAGGTCATCTTGGCATCGGGGATACTGCTTTCCAGATCGAGGATCTGCTTCTGTGCGTACTTGAACTGTCCGACCAGATCCGCGCGGAAGCCTTTCAGGTCGTCCGCTCGCACCGCCGTAGCGGCTCCGACGAGCAAAAGACCAAGGGCAATAGTGCGCAGTGTGCGTTTCATACGGGTACTCCTTGTGTGATGGGGAAATAGTGTGGATTGTAAGAAATGAAATCCATATGCCTTCCCAGGCTCAAACTTTCGCAAGCCCGTGAAGTGCGCACGGAAATTGTTGTAACAAGGCATTCAGACGAATAGACCGATTCCAGGGTACCGCGGAAGGGAGGAAACGCAGCCGACCGATGTCGGAAGAACAGCAAATCCCGAGTGCTCAAACCTTCAGGCCTGCCGTAGTGGCACATCATGTGGGAGAACAGTGAGAATCCCTACAACGATTCTCGCGGCATAAAGTGAATACTTTTGCCGTAAACAGCAAGCGCTGTGTGGCGGGCTTTTGATTCTTCCCGTGCGTTGTAGTAACTTCCTGTGGAGCACCACGTTACAGCAATTGCCGTTGCATCCCTGCCCTGTTCCCTGCTCTTTCGCAGCTCGACCTTTGTACTATTGATCTCTCCCGGTCGTTTACCGCCTTGACCCCCCGTCCTCCAATTTTCGATACGCAGGAAAAGGAGATCATCATG
>DKBG01000202.1 GCA_002451155.1 Ignavibacteria bacterium UBA6906 | reverse complement strand
GTACGCCCGCTGCGGCCGCAGCGGCCTCAAGCTTCCCCGCGTCTCGTTCGGACTCTGGCACAATTTCGGAGGAATCGATGGCCGCGAGGAGGCCCGCGCGATGCTCATTCGCGCGTTCGATCTCGGCATCACGCATTTCGATCTCGCGAACAATTACGGACCTCCCCCTGGATCAGCCGAGGAATCGTTCGGCCGGATTCTTGCTGCCGATCTCAAACCGCACCGTGATGAAATGATCATTTCGACCAAGGCGGGATACCTCATGTGGCCTGGTCCATACGGAGAATGGGGCTCACGCAAGTATCTGCTCGCCAGCCTCGACCAGAGCCTGAAACGGATGGGGCTCGACTATGTAGATATTTTCTACTCGCACCGTCCGGACCCGGAGACGCCGATGGAGGAGACCATGGGCGCCCTGGACCATGCCGTCCGGAGTGGCCGGGCGCTCTACGCGGGGATCTCCTCATACTCGCCGGACCAGACCAGGGAAGCCGCTGTGATCCTTCGCCGGCTCGGGACTCCCTGCCTCATTCACCAGCCATCGTACAGTATGTTCAACCGGTGGGTGGAGAATGGGTTGCTCGACCTGCTCGGGACAGAGGGAATCGGCTGCATTGTATTCTCCCCGCTCGCACAGGGTCTTCTCTCTTCGAAATACCTGAGTGGAATCCCGCCCGGGTCCCGTGCCGGGAAGCCGCACGGATTCCTGCGTCCGTCGGCGATCACCGCGGAGAAACTGCAGAAGGTGCGCGCCTTACAGGATGTGGCGCTGGGGCGCGGCCAGTCTCTTGCGCAGCTCGCCATCACATGGGTCCTGAGGAAACAAGAAGTCACCTCCGCGTTGGTCGGAGCCAGCACGGTGGAACAGATTGAGGAGTGCGTAAAGTCGCTTGACTTTCCTTCCCTGGGCAAGGAGGAAGAGGCAGCTATTGAGCGGATTCTCGGTTCACGATGAGCTCGTGAACCCTCGCGACCGACTCAGATTCTATGGCAGGTGTTCAGGGGGAGGGATTGTGCCGGAACGACACACGCGTGGCCATCGAACCTGACGGGCCGCTCCGCGCCTGCCGGTGTGAATCACCAGCCATCCACCCCTTCGGGCGGCACGAGGCCGTTCAAGAGCCGCCGACGATCCGGTGAGAGCTGGGACATACCCACGACAAATGAGGCGTTCGTCCATCCGAACCCCTCGCGGGTAATATAGGAAAATCTTGTCCCGACATTCCCGTACTCCGCAAAAACCTGATGCGTTCGCCGGACAACATCAAATTTCTCCGGAACGGTGCCGTTGTACATCGCCGCGTTTTCCGCGATCGTGTAGAGCCATCTGTAGGCGCACCGCTCTGCCTCCACGGTGTATCCGTACCGCAGCAAACCGGCCCAGACAAGCATCTGGTGCGGCGCCCACCCGTACGGATAGTCCCATTGCCGGAGCGGTCTCGTGTCTGAAATCGGACCTCTGGACTCCTCCGTAGACCCCGCGATTCCTCCCGGCATCTCAAGGTAGCGGAGGGCATGTGTGACAAGCTTCTCGGCCTCCTGTTTGGCAAGCATCCCGGCCCAGAGAGGATAGAACGTTGTCGCGCTCAGGTATGAGAGACGGGCAGATCTTCGAATGTCGTAGTCAAAGAACAACCCGCTCGAATCATCCCGGAGAAGGCTGAACACCAACGCCTTCCGCTCCGCCGCCCTCTCCCGCCATCGTGCCGGGGTCTCCTGAAAACCGTCCGGTCGTCTGAGCGACCCGCCGGCATACTCTTCTATGAGGTCTGCAATATCCAGCTCCGCGCGAAACAGCAGACTGTTCAGATCGACCGTCACCAGGTCAGCGCACCGGCCGAGCAGTCTGTAGCTTGTATCATGACCTGATTCCCGCATCGCTCGATCGTGCAGAAAGAAGCTGTCAAGCCTCGTGCTTTGAATCCTGCCTGCTCTGTATTCGCGCTCAATCAGTTCGGGATCTTTTCCGACTTCCGCGGCATAGGCACGGAAGATCTTNNATCGGGGGGGATCCCCTTCCCCTCGTCCCAGTATTTGCTGAGACCTGTCGAGGTCAGCCTGTCAGGTCCGATCCAGACGTTCTCATACTCCGTAATGGCCGCCTCGGTCACACCGCGCACCCATTCTGCAGTTCCCTCCCCCGGCTTGAGATGTGGGAGCAGCGCACGCACCATCGAGGTAAGGAAGGGCGGCTGTGAGCGGGTCAGGTAGTAGGTCCGGTTGGCATTGAGAATCTTTCCGTAGGATCGGATCTCATATACCATGTTGTCGATGATATCTTTGGCGAGCGGCCCGCGGCCGTCCTGGAGGAGCCCGAGAACAATAAAGTAACTGTCCCAGCCATACATCTCATTGAACCTGCCGCCCGGAACAACGAACGGCCGCGGGGCGACTTTTCCCTTTGCGTCTCGCTCCACACCCAGGACCAGCAACCCGTGACGGGCCCCATCCGGTTCCGCCCGCGCTTGAGACGGCGTCGCGCCCAGGCGAACCAGTCGCGTCCTCCATTCAGGATGCCTCCGGATGATAGGCGCATAGTAATTCCAGGAGAGTGCATCCCCTGCCGGAACGTAGAGGAAGGTTGAATCTCCGATTGTCCGGATCTTCTCGTCATGCAGCATCGCCGGAAGCCCGGCTTCGTCAATCGTGCGTGTGAGGCCCCCCCAGAGCCGATCGCGTATCGAGCGGGAAATGTGGTCCGCGGGGCCCTCGGAGAGGATCTGCCGTTCGAGCCGCGCAACGGAATCCCCGCTGTCTGCAGCCCGGGTCAATTCCTCAAGAAGGAGTGAACAACGGTATTCGCCGCGGAATTCCCAGCGCTCCCCGTCACGCGAAGTCAGCCAGAAATCCTTGTCCCCCCGTGCTGTCCCGGCGATGGCCGGATCGAGCACGGTTATCCTCATATCCCCGTCGGTATCCTCTTCCTCAAGGAGAAGCGTCCTGCACGAATCAGGGTTGGACACAACGAAGGCAGAATCCTGCGCGGGAGATGGGTGGACATGCAGGAACAACGCAATGAGAAGGATCGCTGTCACAGACCATCCCGGAGCCCTGCTCAGGATCTCACACCGTTTGACTGAGGAAGTTCCCATGGGAGGGGGGGCGGCAGACTGAGGTTTCATCGCTCTCTACCGTGCGGAACTGAGCATCTGCGGCAACAGGTACCCGTATCCCAGCCCCCAGAGGATAGCGAGCAGAAGCATCGCGGAGATCCGGGCGAATCCCTGCTTCCAGCGAAACGCAACAACGAGGAGGCCCAGAATCAGAGTTACGGCAAGGCCGATATTCTGGAACACAGAACGGGCGGTAAACGGGAGAACTCCGAGCAGGAGCAGATACAGTGCGGATGCGCTGATTCCGAGGAGGACTGCAAGCGCAACGAACCCGTATACTGCTTTTTTGCGAAGCTCAAGCGCCGACGCGCCTGAACCAGCTCCGCCGTCCAGGAGATATTCCCCCCGGAAATAGGCAAGAAGCGCGGTGAGTGACGAAATGACTGCAACTATGAGAGCTGAAACGATGATCACTGGGTCCATCTGATGTTGTTCCCTTCCTGAGCGTCCCCGCGTCCCTGTCAGCGAGCGCGGTGACGGTTTTTCAACGGCCGCCTCACCCGACGACGGACCTTCGATGCTGATGCCTTCCCCCGTCGAGCGGAGCGTCCTGCGGCGATGACAACCGTCCGGGTACTCCAGGAAATCCGCCTCACCGATTCTTTCGGCAGGAGGATACCAGGCACATGATGCAAACCGCGCAATGCGACGAGGACGTAGGGGATCCGCCAGGTGATGTCATCTGCCATGAGGGATTGGACGACGCCAAGGGTGCTCTCTCCCTTGACCAGATATCCTGTTGTCGCCCTGCTGCTCCTGCAATGCGGATCGGCGTGTTCAAGGAGCGGGAGAATGCCTTCGCTCGCATCTGGCGAGATGAACTCCGGCAGCGCCGGCACAGAGGGGAACCCTCCGCCGAACATCGACGCCATCCAGCCATACTGTTCTTTAAATTCGAGTTCCTTCTGTCGCGAGACCGGGCTATCGGCATCGAGGTCCGGGGCATCGTCTAGCTCCTGCGCACTTTTGTGAACGACAATCCGTCGCAGATTCGTATCGATCTCCTCGACGCTTCGGGGCGAGACAAGGACCTTCCTCCCGGTGAGCCAGTCGCCGCCGCCCACGACAATGTGGCGAACAAGCCAGCGCCGATCATCGAACAGTATGTCGTGAATCTTCCCCTTCCTGCGGCTCCCGGTGTGGACGGCAAAGCCGATCATTCCGTTCAGCGAACGTATCATCGGTCAGGTCCCTTTCCTATGACGGCCCATTCCTCCCGGGTCGACCAGCGCGGACGCAGGAGCACTCCGGGTGGGTGTCGGGAGAGCGTCACGGTTCTGCGCATCGCCCGCACCGGTTTGGCGTAACCGTGCGCCCGCAAGAGACTCAAGCAGCCGGATGACATCTCTGCTCTCCCGGACGTTAAACCGCGCGCGGGTGCTCGAGATTCCCACTTTCAGCGACCAGGCGGTTTCGGGAAGCACTGCGAACAGGTCTTCGTCAGTCCAGTCATCGCCGGCCGCGAAAACAAAATCGAACGACGCATGGCCGAGCCAGCGCAGTGCGGCCACCCCCTTATTGATTCCGGAATTTCTCACTTCGATCACTTTGCTGCCTTGGAGAACCTGAAGGTCAATGTTCGCCGTGAACGTCATGAGATGGTCCTTCACCTCGCCGACGAGCCCGGCGCTCTGCTCCGGGTCCGCCACACGATAATGCCAGACGAGCGAAAAGTCCTTCTCCTCGACGAACGATCCGGGGAGGCGATCCGCGTAGAGTTCCAGGATCGGCTGGATCCGTGCCTTCCACCCGCTTTCAAGCTGCTTGAGCAGATGCCAGTCTTTTCCCTTGTCCCGGATCCACATCCCGTGTTCCGCGATGAGATGCACAGGGAGCCCTCCGAGCCACCGGTCCAGGGCTTTCCGGTCCCGGCCGCTGACGACCACGACAGTGTTTCCCGCAACGGACGCCAAATTCGTCAGGACGGCAAGAACTTCTTTCGTCGGGGCAGCCTGCCCGGGTCGCCGTGCGAGGGAGACAAGCGTCCCGTCATAGTCGATGAGAAAAAGTCTCTCCGTCGCCTCACTGTACCGCTCGAGCAGTTCCGCCCGGGAGGGCGCGGGCAGCAGCTTGGCGAGATAGGATTCCTGCGCGGTGCGGGTAGCGGAGAGCGTGCCGACAAAATCGGTCGCCCAGCGGCGCACGGTGTAGCGTTGCAGCCGTGCCCGCATAATTTGCATATGCCGCCGCTGCTCGTCCGGGCCCATCTCCAGCGCCTCGTGGAGGGCCGCCGCGATCTCCTCGCGGTTGCTTGGATTGATGATAATCGCTTCGCCGAGTTCTTTGGCCGCACCCACCATCTCGCTGAGGATCAGGACTCCATCCTCATTGGTCCGGGTCGCCACATATTCCTTCGCGACCAGATTCATGCCGTCCCTGAGCGGAGTGACCAGCGCGATATCACTTACCGCGTAGAGCGCGACAAGGGGATGGAACGAGAGATACCGGTACTGGTACACGATCGGTGTCCAACCTACCGACCCGAAGCGGCCGTTTATCTTCCCGACATATTCCTCGATCTGCTTTTTCATGGTCTCGTACTTGTCGACCATCACCCGGGACGGGACGACGACCATCACCAGAACGACTTTGCCGCAGTATTCGGGATGCGACTCGAGCAGCGATTCAAAGCCCTGCAGGCGATTGAGGATACCCTTCGTGTAATCGAGCCTGTCAACCGACACGATCACCCGTTTTTTCTCGAGCGCGCCGCGCAAGTGCTGACGCTCCCGTACCACCTCCTTATGCTCGACGGCGCGCGAGAAATGCCCGAAATCCACTCCCATCGGGAACGTGTCCACCTTTGCGACTCGCTGAGGCAGGGCGATGGTACCGAGGTGGTTATCATATCCGAGAAGGCGGACCACCGACTGCAAGAAGTGCTGCGTGTAGTCATAGGTATGAAAACCGACAAGGTCCGCACCCAGCATCCCGTTCAACACTTCCCTGCGCCACCGCCCTGGCAGTAGTCGGAACACTTCGAACGATGGGAACGGAATGTGGAGGAAAAAGCCGATGGGAATGGAGGGCTTCCGCTCCTTCAGCATTGCCGGGAGGAGCATCAGATGGTAGTCATGGATCCAGACCAGATCGTCCTCGCGCACAACCTCGGCGAGGGTATCGCAGAAAAGCTGATTCACACGCACGTACTGCTGCCAGAATTCCTCTCTGAACTCGGTTATGGACGGGAAGTAATGGAAGAGGGGCCAGATAGTCTTGTTGCAGAATCCGAAATAGAACTGGTCCATTTCCTCAGCGGTCAGGAAGACTGGAACAGACCGGTGATCCTGCAGTGCCTTCTTCTTCAGGCCAGGCTGCAGTGATTCGGCGACCGTCGAGCCGGGCCATCCGATCCAGACACACCCCGACGGGAGCTCCGGATCCTTCCCAATCCCGTCAAGGTAGGAGGCGAGCCCCGTGACCAGCCCTCCGGTGCTTTCATGGAAGGCCAGTTTTCCGTCCTTGACTCGAGTCGTGAAGGGGAGGCGATTCGAAACAATGACGAGCCTATGTTTGAGAGGATGGTCCTGTTGCATCACCCGATCCTTCACTGATCAAGATACACGATCTCGCCCTTTCGGAGGGTCGAGAGAAAGAGCAGGAGATAGTCTTTGATGTGTCGCGTGATCAGGAAGTTGTTTTTGATGTGTTCCCGCCCATTCTCCCCGAGTTTCCGGGCGTATGCGGGCTCATTAATGAGTTGCTTGATCCAGTGCGCGGTTCCCTCGATCGAATGGGTTAGAATCCCCGAATACTTATGGGCAATCTGAAGTGGAATCCCCCCGACCGCGCTCGCAATCACAGGTCTTCCCTTCCAGAGGGCCTCCGCCACGGTCAGGCCGAAGCCTTCCCTCAGGGATTTCTGGAGCACGACCGTCGATCCCCGCTGAAGAGCGTTGATTTCGAAATCGCTGCTCGGAGGAAGGAAGACAACGTGGATATCCTTGTCCTTCGCCGCTTCCGTCTGGACCTGTTCCATAATGGCGGGACCTTCCGGATCGTCCGTGGCCCCCCCACCTGCCAGGACCAGCTGGCAATCCACTCTCCGGCGGGCGATCCGGTATGCTTTGATCACTCCGACCGGGTCCTTGAGGTAGTCGAACCGGGAAATCTGTGAGACGACCGGCCGCGACCGGTCGATCCCGAACCGCTCAAAGACCTCAGAGACTGATTTCTCCGGCAGATCACGATTCTTCTCGCTCAGCGGGTCAATCGACGGAGATATCAGGACCTGATTGATCGGAAGAGGGCGTGCGAATGCGGGGGCTGAAAAGACGGCCGCGTCGTACCGTGTCACATATCCTTCCAGAAACTCCCAGACCTTCCGGTCAGGGTGCGAGAAGTCAATATGACACCTCCAGACCCACTGTCCACCGACAATCCCCCTCTTCTCAATCAGCCCAATGGGCTGTGGGTCATGCACGAATACCATGTCCCCGAAGTTCATGTCCGCCGCATTCTGCCGATTGACGTCAAGGAAAAGGTCAAATTCGTCGTCGGAGATTTCCACGGGGACGCCGTGGAGCGCGTTATGGAATTTCTTCGTCACGACAAAGAAGCGCTCGTTTCCCTTGATGACGTCCCAGCGTGCGTCAACGCCGATCTGCTTCAGCAGCGGGATCATACGGGTCAGAATTTCAGCCACCCCTCCCCCGACGGAAGTTGAGTTGATGTTCTGAATTGTCTTCCCCCGGAGGTGCCGGGCAAGCAGGAAGAGCTCTTCGACCATACCGCGGCCGACAACGCCGGCATAGTCTTCAATTCTTATCATGGGACTCCACCAGCTTGATGATCGCTCTGCGCAAGCCCTCAAGCGTGTACGTATATGGATCAAGCTTCCTGACCGCCTCGGCGAGGGAGGGATAGCCGTTGTCCTGGAACCAGAGCGAGAAATCATTCATCCCGGCCTTCAGCCGGAGCCGCGCGTCGAACATATGAAAATAGAGGGAGTTGACACTTACCCGTTCGAGTTGTTCACGGAATTCCCTCAATGACGACGCGGAGTAGGAGGTTGGAAACGCGAACGTCTGACAGGACATGAAATGGAATTCCTCCCCCCGGGGCGCCTCCACCACCCGCTCGGCGGACGAGTTGTGCCCGTCAAGTATCTCCAGGAACCGCGCTCTGATCTCATCAATACTGACAAACTGAATAATATCGATGCTCGCAAGTTGTTCTCCGAGCGCGTCATCATTAAGGACGTTGGTGGCCCAAAAGGCAAAGTCGTTCGGGGGTTCGGGCGAAAGGTAGTTGTGCTGGTACAGGAAATGATGTGTATGATAGTAGACCGACATCGCAGGGACTTCCGCGATGAGAGTCCGCAACTCCTCCGCATTTTTCGCCTTTCGTCCGAGAAGATAGGTCAGATCCAGCTTGGTCGTGAACAGAAACGCATTCATGTCCGCTTCCTTCCGCCCCGCCGCGAGACGGGCCATGTTGGTTCCTGCTCTGTCTTCACGTGAACGGTTCTTGTCGGGAACGCAAACTCGATCTTCTCCTTTTCAAATCTGCGAAGGAGTGTCAGGTTGATCTCCTGCTGGATATCCATGTACCTGTTGTAGTCAGGAGTCAGAACATGGTACACGCACTCGAAGATGAGCGCGGAATCACCGAATTCTTTGAAATGCGCGCGATCGAACCGTGTGTCGGTCTTGCCCTCGACCGCCTCCCGCAGCATCCCGGGCACGGCTTCGACCTTGCCGGACGGGGTGTCATACGTTGTCCCGACCGTGAAGAGCACCCTCCGTTCCGCCATCCGTTTGTAGTTCCGTATGCGGCTCCTCAAGAGGTCCGAATTCGAGATCACGATCTGCTCGCCAGAGAGACTCCGGATGCGTGTGGACTTCCACCCGATATACTCCACCGACCCAAGATGCTGATCCACGATGATGAAATCGCCGATCTCGAAGGGTTTATCCAGCACGATAGAGAGCGACGCAAACAGATCCCCGAGTATGTTCTGGACCGCCAGGGCGACGGCAATGCCGGAGATTCCAAGGCCCGCTACAAGCCCGGTGATATTCACGCCTAGGTTGTCCAGTCCGAGAAGGAGAACGACGGACCAGAGGACGACCCGCAGCCCGAGGCCGAGAATGCCGATGGAGGCAATCCCTCCTGAATCACC
>DKBG01000024.1 GCA_002451155.1 Ignavibacteria bacterium UBA6906 | reverse complement strand
ATTTTCGTCCCGCTGCCACGACCCGAGGTGGACCTCGTAGACTGCGATCGGCCTGTCAGCCCTGGCGCGATCCTCCCGCTGTCCGAGCCAGTCCTGATCGTTCCATTCGTAGCCGCCCAGAAGGTTTACTTTTGACGCGGACCTCGGCCGGAGTTCCATTTCCGTCGCGTAGGGATCTGTCTTGTCCATGACATACCCGTCAGCGGTCTTCAGCTGGAACTTGTAGAGTTCCCCTTCCGCGAGACCTGGAATGAAGATCTCCCAGACTCCTGAGGAGCCAAGCACACGCATCGCGTGGGCCCTGCGATCCCATGCGTTGAAGTTGCCGATAACGCTCACACTTCGAGCCGACGGCGCCCACACTGCAAACTGTATCCCGCCAATCGCCTGTACCTCGGCGTAATGAGCCCCGAGTTTCTCGTAGATCCTGTGGTGATCCCCTGCGTTGAAAAGGTAGAGGTCAAAATCCGTCAGTGTCGGCATGAACGAATAGGAATCATGGAATACCTCCACCCTCCCATCGCCCATCGTCTTCTTCAAACGGTAGGGAAAAGGCTCACTCGCCTCCTGAATCACCACCTCAAAGAACCCCTCAGCGTGAACCGCCTCCATGGGAACCTCCACCCTCCCCGCGATAGGGTCGGCCGGCAGGACACACGCCTGTTTCGCTCCCGGGAGGAAGGCGCGGATGGCGAGGCACTGGCGCCCCCCGTAGTCGATCGTGTGAGGTCCGAGTACCTGGAAGGGATCGTAGTGGTCGGTATAAATTATCCGGTAGACGTCATCAATCAGGGCAGTCGTATGCATGATCCAGCGGATCCAAAGTCACGGTGTGGTGGTATCCCCCGGGCAACAGAAGATCCTGGTCAGGAAACGGGTCGATCGCCCGGGTCACTCTCGGCTTCCTCGGCCGCTCCGAGCACGCGTGTTGCCTCGTCCTGAGGCAGTTCCTCGACCGTTCGCAATTTCCGCTCGATCGCGCGAGATCGGGTCGCCGCGGTTTCTATTGTATTGCTGGCTTCCTGAAGCTTCTTCTGTGTCTTATCGAGCACATCACCAAACCGCCCGAACTCGGTCTTGACTGCGCCGAGGAGGGACCAGACTTCCCCGGACCGTTTCTCGATTGCAAGCGTCCGGAATCCCATCTGAAGGCTGTTCAACACCGCGAGCAGGGTAGTCGGACCCGTGACAAGGACTCGATATTCCCGCTGCAACATGTCGAAGAGCCCTGGTCGTCGGATAATTTCCGCAAAGAGGCCCTCGGTGGGAAAGAACATGATGGCAAAATCGGTCGTATGAGGAGGATCGAGGTACTTGTCCCGTATCGCCTTCGCCTCGTTCTTTACGCGCATCTCAAGCATTTTTCCCGCTTCGTCCACCACCGGCGGATTCGCCAGCTCTTGCGCATCCACAAGTCGCTGGTAATCCTCCTGCGGAAACTTCGCGTCGATCGGGAGCCAGACGACAGTTCCATGGTCGTCTCGCCCGGGGAGTTTGATCGCGTATTCCACCCGGTCATTGCTCCCGGGACGGGTCGCAACATTACGGGCAAACTGATCTGGCGTCAGGATCTGTTCCAGCAGATTCCCGAGCTGAACCTCTCCGAACGTTCCGCGCGTCTTGATATTGGTCAGGACCTTCTTCAGATCCCCGACGCCGCTCGCGAGATTCTTCATTTCCCCCAGCCCCTCGCGAACCTGTTCAAGACGTTCACTAACCAGGCGGAATGATTCTCCCAGCCGTTGCTCGAGCGTGGCATGGAGTTTTTCATCTACCGTTTCCCGCATCTTGTCGAGTTTCTGGCTGTTCTCATCCTGCAGCCGCCGCAAGCGATCCTCAACGGTGTCCCGAATGCGGTCGAGTTTCTGCTCGCTCGTCTGTGTCAATGTCGAGAGCTGTCGGGTCAGGGATTCGAGGCGGTCGTTCTGATGCAGTCCGAGTTCGGACATTCTCTGCGTGACGCTATCGCCGAAAGATCCGAGGGCGGCGCTCTGTTCTTCGCGGGAGTGCCGGGCGCTCGTTGCGAGTTCCTCCCGTGTTCGGGAGATCTCTTCCCGCAGCGTCCGCTCCAGCCGATCCAGGANNTGCCCCTCTTTCACCGCCTCAAGCTGGGTCTCGAGGCGAACGGCCGGTTCCTGCCGGCGTATCCGCCCGGGGATCAATACCAGGAGAACGATGATAATCACCAGGCCTGCCAGGACCGCGCCAGCGAGAAGGAGTTCCGTCATTTGGTCGGTGTGCTCGAGAGGTCAGAAGACATGAGAACAATAGCAAGAAAAGCAACGGCGGGCAGAAACGCAAAGGCCGGCTCCGTTTCCCGGAGCCGGCCCTCTATCCCACATGAAAGGGCAAGGGATGTGGGGTTAATGCGCGGTTTCCTCTTTTAAGAGCACATCGTTGATAGCCTGGACGAAGGCATCCTTCGGAAGCGCCCCCATGGCCATCTGGGGCTTCCCTTTCGTTGGGACAAACAGGAGGGATGGTATGCTGCGGATTCCAAAGACCGCTGCAAGTTCCTGCTCTGCCTCAGTGTCCACTTTGTAGATGTCCAGCTTCCCCTTGTACTCTGTGGCAAGTTCCTCAAGAATCGGAGCGACCATCCGGCAGGGGGCGCACCAGTCAGCATAGAAATCGATAATCGCGGGCCGCTCGCCGGCAAAACTCCACTCTTTGTTGTTCTCGTAGTCGAAGACTTTCTTCGAAAATGTCTCTTTGGTCAGATGCTCCATGCCCTTACCCTCTGGTTTGTTCGGATAAATTCCCTTGCCCGGGTACCCCGGATCTGTTCACCAGGTAGGATGCACCGGGTCCGAAAAAGGGTCGAGGTGGAACTCGGGAAATCTGGATCAGGAGCGGGAACGGGCTCATTCTGCCTCCTCCGGGGCGAGGGGGAAGGGAGCGGAATACGACCCCCGGGGTTGCCGGAACCGCCGGGAACCCCGCACCCCGCCCTTCCCACCCGCAACGACCGGATAGGCCGGTGTCCGCCCGTCACGAGATATTCGCGACGGCATCATTCACG
>DKBG01000182.1 GCA_002451155.1 Ignavibacteria bacterium UBA6906 | reverse complement strand
TCTACACATCACCACTACGTATGGGCTGGATATTGTTGGTTTTCGGCCATTTGGCCGCTGGCATGCTCTCTGCTCAAGAGTAGGGCTGAGGAATGTGCTGGCAATCCATTAACTCACACAAATTCAATATCTTACAGGGAGATCTGTATGAAGAGAATTCTCGTCTTTTCTGCCATTCTTGCTGCGGGATCGCTGTTGTCTCTGTCCGCGGCAGCCCAGACACGTGCAACCGCCACGCAGACCGTGACGTTGGCCATCAATGCAATCTACAAGCTGAACGTCTCGGGCAGCCCGACGCTCTCCATTACGGACGCCACTCCTGGTTCTGGAAGCTTGCTTTCGGTCAGCGATGCGACATCAACATTCAGCATCACACAGAATCAGGGCACCGCACGGCTGAGCGTTCAGTTGAGTTCCGCCCTGCCCTCAGGACAGACGCTCACGATATCCGTTCCGAGCGGACTGGGGACAAGTGCCGGAGTCGTACCGATTGAGGACGGGACGGCCCATAACGTTATGACAGGTCTGGCGCAGGGAGCAAGTAATGGGCAGTCCATTACCTATACATTCGGTGCGCTGTCGGTGGCGGTACCGTCGCCTGCAACCGCATACACCGTGACCTGGACGCTCGCGGACTGACCAGCCATCAGGCATGCACGGCTCCGCATGGTGACCCGTGCTTGCCTGCTCTGGTTTCGTCCGTACCCCCATGCGGCTGCGCGTCGGAGATGCCGTATGGCGTTCAATAACTTGATGGGACAATCGCCCGGACACATGCTGTGAAGATCAAAGCTCGGACCATATTCTGTCTTCTTCTCTGCTGGTTCCCCGCCTCCGTCGGATTCTCTCAGGCGTTTGGGACGGGGAACCATACGGTGACGGTGCAGATTCTGCCTGTGACTGACATCCGGATCATCGGCGGTGGTGTCAACCTGACGGTCGCCGCGGCCGATGTTGTCGCCGGCCAGGCCACGATGATCGCCACCGATCAGAGCTCTCAGCTCCAGTGGGCAACCAATAGTTCCGCGCAGAAGATCACTGTCAGCACGAATCTGGCTACCCCCCGGTTCGCTCTGGTGCTCCAGGCGGTGAATCCCTCAGCCGGATCTGCCTCACCTGAGGTCGCTCTGAGCATGTCGCCAACGAATCTCATTGTTGGCATCGGCCGATCGGCCGGCACCTGCACTCTCCGGTACACAGGGATCGCCGACGCCGCACAGGGAACCGGAACAGATAACCATGTAATCACATTCACCGTGCAGGCGGAGTGAGGCCATATGACGAGACTCCCGGTTTTCCTCCTGCTTCTCCTTATCGCGTGCCCGGCACGGCAGAATGCACACTCCCAGGTGATTGTGCTGGGGGGAGACCTTCTCCTCCAGGTCGCGGCGCCGGCTCTGCCTCAGGACCCGCTCTCTGTCATCAGTACCGCGGCGAGCCTGCAGTGGAACCGGCAAAATGTCGTCCAGAAAATTACCGTGTCCACTTCCTGCCCCGGACAGAGATTCTCCTTGAAAGTCTTTGCCCTGAATGCGTCTGAGGGCGTCGCTGCGCCGGAGGTGACACTCACCAACGGCATGCCAGATGTCGATTTCATCACCAACTGTCCAAGAATGGGCGCTAAGGTCAATACCGCGATCCTCCGGTATACAGCGTCGGCGACCTTCTCACAGGGGAATAGCACAGAGGTCGGTAACGATACTCACATTGTCACCTACACAATTCTTGAGCAATGAGACTATGATGAAGAGCATCCTCCTGCGAACACTGTGCGCTCTTACCCTCCTGACGGAATGGTCCGCCGCGCAGGTATCGGTAGTCGGTGGTTTGAGCTATGACCGCGACGCTCGTGCCGGCGAAACATATGAGGGATCGTTCATCGTGAAGAATGATTCTCGAGAGCCTCAGGAAACAAAGATCTATCAGCGAGACTACAGCTTTTCCGCCGACGGGAGGAATTTCTACGGGGAACCGGGCAGTATGCCCCGGTCCAACGCAGGATGGATTGCATTTTCACCCTCATATATCGTGATCCCGCCCAATGGGTCCGTGACAGTCACCTACCAGGTCCGCGTCCCGCGGGACAGCAGCACTGTGCGGCTGACCGGTTCCTACTGGAGCATGGTGATGGTGGAAGCCATTCCGCCCGGCTCACCTGAATCATCAATCCGCCGGGGGGATTCGACATCGCTCGGCCTCCTCCAGACGGTCCGCTACGCTGTCCAGATCGCCACACATATCGCGAACACCGGAACGCGGGCCGTCCGCTTCCTCGATGCAAAGCTCATCAGACAGGAGTCCGGCGAGAGAGTGCTCCAGGTGGATATCGAGAACACCGGCGATCGCTGGATGCGCCCTGATTTTCACGTCGAACTTTTCAACGCAAACGGCGAATCCAGAGGAAAGATCACCGGAGCACGATTCCGCATTTACCCCGGCACATCAGTGCGGCAGTCGATACCGCTCAGTGATGTTCCTGCCGGGACATACAAAGCCCTTGTCGTGGTTGACGCGGGAGGAGAGGATGTCTTTGGTGCACAATACACTCTGCAATTCTGATGTGCTGCCGTGAAGAGATCTCCCTCCTCCACCGGCCTCCGCTCCATCTGGAGCCCCCTGGTTCTTCTCGGTATCCTCGCCGCGATATCTTCCCTGGCACAGGCCCGTTCCTCGGATATCACTGTCCGTCCAACGGTCGAAACGGTCGTTGACGCTATCCCGGGACAAACCCTCACCTCCGGTTTTGTCGTGCAGAATATGTCCGCGTCCGACCTCGCCGTCTGGACAATTCTGGAGACACCGAAGTCGTGGCGCCTCGTCGTCGCGGATCCTCCCTTCACGCTGGGAAGCGGTGCGTCGGATCTCCGGTTGATAAGCCTTGCGATTCCGGTTACAGCCGCAGAGGGAGAGTATTCGATCCGGTACGTTGCGGCGCCGGCCGAATCACCTGCGGATAGCGTGGTGGCGATACTTCGCGTCAGGATTCCCGCTGTGCGGAATATCGCGCTGCGACATGTCGACTCGCCGGGGAAGGTCGTGTCAGGATCGACGTACACCTCCTCCTTCGTGCTCACGAACGAGGGAAATCGTCCGTCTGATATCCGTTTGCAGGCAAAAGGGATCGACACCCGCTTCGCCATTCATCTGGAGGCAACCCAGATGCAGCTCGCTCCGCACGAATCCCGCGCAGTGCGCGTAAGGGTCGAGACACTGCCCAACGGGGGCACCGCCTACCATTACCGTGTGGACGTCACGGCAATGCTGGAATCTGACTCCACCGTCTCCGCACAGGCATCCAGTACCGTCCAGATCCTCCCCGGACTGGATGCGGTGGAAGCCCGGTATCGGGACTTTCCCCTCCTGGGAACCTTCCGATGGGGAGGTGGTCAGGATGGCACCGGACCCCAGTTCGAACTCTCGGGAAGCGGGGCGCTCTCTAATGAGGGTACTGACCGGCTCGACCTCCTCGTCAGGACTCCTGACCTTCAGAGCCACTCCATCCTCGGCCACCGCGACGAGTACCGCCTTGGATATCGAACGGAAACCCTCGAAGCGTATGCCGGTGACAGGAACTTCGTCCTTTCGCCGCTAACGGAGTATGGACGATACGCCTTCGGTGCATCTGTCGCGTATCGAGATCGTGACGTCACGGTGTCCGCTCTGGCGAATCGCGATAGATTTCTCTGGACTCATCCGCAGGAAGCGGGAGGCTCGGTCGGAGTGAACCTCACGCCCGGAACGGAGGCATCGGTGAATTACCTCTATCGCCAGGAGGCCGGAAGCTCCCAGATTGTCACCGCGAGGATGCGTTCCAGCGAGATCTTCAGGACGGAAGCTGATGTCGAGCTCGGCCGTGATTTCGGAGGCCAAGCAGATAATGCGCTCTCTCTTTCCTGGCGGGTCCGGCGGGAGTGGGGGTCGGCTGCCGCCACGTACCTTCATGCTGGCCCCGGATACCGCGGGTACTATACC